>NZ_CP171358.1:3060504-3366555 GCF_043518605.1 Agromyces sp. MMS24-JH15 | reverse complement strand
CGGTTCCTCGGCAACCGGTCCAGCGGCAAGCAGGGCACGGCGATCGCCGAGGCGGCCCGGGCCCGCGGCGCGGAGGTCCACCTCATCGCCGCGAACCTCGAGGTCTCCTCGCCCGACGGCTGCTCGGTGCGGACGGTGTCGACGGCGCTCGAGTTGCGCGACGCGGTCCGCGACGCGCTCGCGAGCGCGGACGTCCTCGTGATGGCGGCCGCCGTCGCCGACTACCGGCCCGCGTCGGTGAGCGAGGCCAAGATCAAGAAGGACGGCTCAGGCGACGGCCTGACCCTCGAGCTCGTCCGGAATCCGGACATCCTCGCCGAGATCGGCGCCGAGCCGCACGGCGGGACCCTGCTGGTCGGCTTCGCGGCCGAGACCGAGCCCGACGACGATCGGCTCCTCGAGCTCGGGCGTGCGAAGCGCCGCGCGAAGGGAGCCGACCTGCTGGTCGTCAACCGCGTGGGCTGGCGCGAGGGGTTCGCGACCGACGAGAACGCGGTCGTGGTGATCGGGCCCGACGATCTGGTCGTCACGGAGCGTCACGGCGCCAAGACGTCGGTGGCGCACGGCATCATCGACGTGGTCGTATCAGAACTGGCGGTCCGCCGGCCCGTCTCCACCCATCGAGGGAGTGCACACCCGATATGAGCGCGCTGCGGCTCTTCACGTCCGAGTCCGTCACCGAGGGACACCCGGACAAGATCTGCGATCAGATCTCCGACTCGATCCTCGACGCCCTGCTGACCGTCGACCCGAACGCCCGCGTGGCCGTGGAGACGCTCGTCACCACGGGCCTCGTGCACGTCGCGGGCGAGGTGACGACCTCCGGGTACGTCGAGATCCCGAGCATCGTGCGCGAGCGCGTCACGTCGATCGGCTACAACTCGTCGGACGTGTGGTTCGACGGTCGCAGCTGCGGCGTGTCGGTGTCGATCGGCGGCCAGTCTCCCGACATCGCCCAGGGCGTCGACGACGCGTTCGAGTCGCGCGAGGGTTCGAGCGAGGACGCGCTCGACAAGCAGGGCGCGGGCGACCAGGGCATCATGTTCGGCTACGCGACCCGCGAGACCCCGGAGCTCATGCCCGTGCCGATCTGGCTCGCGCACCGACTCGCCGAGCGCCTCGCCACGGTCCGCAAGGCGGGCGAGCTCGACTACCTGCGCCCCGACGGCAAGACGCAGGTCACCATCGGCTACGACGGCCAGGTCCCGAAGTCCATCGAGACGGTCGTGCTCTCCACGCAGCACTCGCCCGCGGTGTCGACCGAGCAGCTCCGCGCCGAGGTCGAGGAGGTCGTGATCCGTCCGGTCCTCGACGCCGTCGAACTCGTCCGACCCGAGCTGAAGGTCCTGATCAACCCGACCGGCCGATTCGAGATCGGCGGCCCGCAGGGCGACGCGGGTCTCACGGGTCGCAAGATCATCATCGACACGTACGGCGGCGCGAGCCGGCACGGCGGCGGCGCGTTCAGCGGCAAGGACCCGTCGAAGGTCGACCGTTCGGCGGCCTACGCGATGCGCTGGGCGGCGAAGAACGCGGTCGCCGCGGGCCTCGCCGACCGCCTCGAACTCCAGGTCGCCTACGCGATCGGCAAGGCGGCGCCGGTGGGCCTCTACGTCGAGACGTTCGGCACGGGCCACCTGCCCGAGGAGCGCATCACCGCGGCGATCCGCGAGGTGTTCGACCTGCGACCTGCGGCCATCATCCGCGACCTCGACCTCCTCCGGCCGATCTACGCGAAGACCTCGACGTACGGGCACTTCGGCCGCGAGCTGCCCGAGTTCGCGTGGGAGCGCCTCGACCGGGTCGACGACCTCCGCCAGGCCGCCGGACTCTGACGTGCCCGACGGCCGCGTCGCGCGGGTGGCCGTCGACTCGCCGCTGCCGCAGCTCGACCAGCTCTTCGACTACCGCGTCCCCGACCACCTGGTCGGTGTCGCGCGTCCGGGCGTGCGCGTGCGCATGCCCCTGCGCACCGGCGGCCGGATCGCGACCGGATGGCTCGTCGAGCTCGCCGACCGGAGCGAGTTCGACGGCCGCCTGAGCGAACTCGAGGACGTCGTCGGCGAGGCGCCCCTGCTCACCCCGGAACTCTGGGCGCTCGCCCGGGCGGTCGCCGACCGCGCCGCGGGCGTCGCGAGCGACGTCCTCCGGCTCGCGATCCCCGGCAGGTACGTCCGCGCGGAGCGCGCCTGGCTCGCGGGCGTCGACGACCCCGGTCCACTGCCCGAGCCGCTCGCGGTCACGGGATTCGAGGACGGCCGGGTCGAGGCCGCGCTGGACGCGGGGGAGCGCCTCGCGCTCGTGGTCGACCCGGGGCTGCGACGGCTCCCGGACGGCGCGTGGGCGGGTGCCTGGGCGGTCGCCCTCGCCGAGGCCGCCGCGCACGTCCTCTCGGGCGACCGGTCGGTCGTGCTCGCCGTCCCCGACCATCGCGACCAGGAGCAGCTCGAGGCCGCGCTGCGCGCGATCGTCGACCCGCGGCGCGTCGTGCGCGCCGACGCCCGGCAGGGCGGCGCGGATCGGTACCGCGCGTTCCTCGCCGGGACCGGCGAGTCCGCCCGCATCGTCGTCGGCAACCGGTCGACCGTCTACGCCCCGGTGCCTCGGCTGGGCCTCATCGCCGTCTGGGACGACGGCGACCCGCTGCACGCCGAACCGCTCGCCCCGGGCGCGCACGCCCGCGACGTCGCGCTCGTGCGTCAGGAGCAGTCGGGGGCCGCACTCGTGTTCGCCGGGCACACGCGCAGCGTCGAGCTCGCGCGGCTCGTCGAGCTCGGCTGGGTCCGCGAGGTCCGTCCGCGCCGGGTCGAGCGGCCGCGCGTGGTGCTCGTCGATCCCGACCGGCAGCCGGAGCCCGGTTCCGCGCGCATCCCGTCGGCCGCCTGGCGGCACGCACGCGACGCGGCCGCGGCGGGCCCGGTGCTGGTGCAGGTCGCTCGACCAGGACAGGTGCCGATGATGGCCTGCGCCCGGTGCCGCGAGCCCGCCCGCTGCGCGACCTGCGCCGGACCGATCGCCGTGCCGCCGCATGGCGGGGCGCCCGCGTGCGCGCTGTGCGGCACGCCCGCGACCGCCTGGCGGTGCGGCGCGTGCGGACACGACAAGCTCCGCGCCGTGACGATCGGCGCGACCCGGACGGCCGAGGAATTCGGCCGTGCGTTCCCGCGGACCCGGATCATCCTCTCCGACGGCGAGCGGCAGGTGATGCGGGTCGGAGCCGACCCCGCCCTCGTCATCGCGACGCGCGGGGCCGAACCGGTCGCCGACGGCGGCTACCGGGCGGTGCTCCTGTTGGACGGCGAGCGGATGCTCCTGCGCGAGTCGCTGCGCGTCGCGGAGGACTGCCTGCGCTGGTGGTCTGGGGCGGCCGCGCTCGCGGCGCCCGGGGCGCCGGTGTTCCTCGTCGGCGTGGGCGGCGCCCTGGGCACGGCGATGGCGACCTGGCGGCAGCCCGAGTGGGCCGCGAGCGAGCTCGAGGCGCGCCGCGCACTGCGCTTCCCGCCCGCGGTGCGCGTGGCGAGCGTCACCGCCGCGCCGGAGCGCGTCGCCGCCGCGGTCGAGGCGGCGAGGGCGGCGGCGGCCGGTGTCGACGTGCTGGGTCCCGTCGACGTCGACGGTGGACTGCAGCGCGCGATCGTGCGCTTCGACTACGGCGCGGGGGCCGCGGTGGCGCAGGCGCTCCGCGCCGAGACCGTGCGCACGGCGACGGAGCGGCGGCGGCCGGTCGCCGGACGCGGGCCCGGCCGGCCTCCGATCCTCCGGGTGCGGATGGACGATCCCGCCGTTCCGTGAACGCCCGTCGGCGACCGCGGCCGCGGGTCGGGGACAATGGAGTGTGCAGAAGCTCCGGATCGTCTTCGCGGGCACGCCCGCTCCCGCCGTGCCGACCCTCCGACGACTCGCCGAGGGACCGCACGAGGTCGTCGGCGTGGTCACGCGCCCGCCGGCACCGCTCGGGCGCAAGCGCGTGCTCACGCCGTCGCCGGTCGCGCAGGAGGCCGAGCGCCTCGGCCTGCCCGTGATCGACGCGGCGCGGCTCGACGCCGACGCGACCGAGCGCGTCCTCGCCCTCCGGCCCGACCTCGGCGTCGTCGTCGCATACGGCGGGCTGGTCCGCGAGCCGCTGCTGTCGGGCCCCGCGCACGGGTGGATGAACCTGCACTTCTCGTTGCTCCCGGCCTGGCGCGGTGCGGCCCCGGTGCAGCGCGCGATCATCGCGGGCGACGCCGAGACCGGGGCATCCGTGTTCCGGCTGGTGCCCGAACTCGACGCCGGCGACGTCTACGGCGAGGTCCGCAGGCCGATCGCGCCGGGGGAGACCGCGGGGGACCTGCTCGCGGCCCTCGCCGAGGAGGGCGCCGGTCTCGTCGCCGAGGTCGTCGACCGGGTCGCGGACGGCACGGCGGGCGTGACGCCCCAGGCGGGCGAGCCGACCTTCGCGCCGAAGCTCTCGATCGACGATGCGCGCCTCGACTGGTCGCGGCCGACCGCCGAGGTCGATGCGCGGCTGCGCGGCGTGACGCCCGAGCCGGGCGCGTTCACCGAGGTCGACGGCGTGCGCCTCAAGGTGCTCGCGGCGGCACCGGTCGGTGCGGAGGCGTTCGCGGGAGACGGCGGCGCCCTACCGGCGCCGGGCGTCGTGGTCGGCGTCGGCAAGCAGGTCTTCGTGGGCACCGGCGACGGCGCGCTGCGCCTCGACCGCGTCCAGCCCGCGGGCCGGAACGCCATGCCCGCGCCCGACTGGTGGCGCGGACTCGGCGCGAGCGCGGCGGTGGCGCGATGAGCGGCACGGGCGGCGGCGGACGGCGGCCGCAGGGCGGCCGGGACGGCGCAGGCCGGGACGGAGCAGGCCGGAACGGGGCAGGGCGGGACGGCGCAGGTCGCAACGGAGCAGGGCGCGACGGGGGAGACGGCCGCGGTGGAGACCGGCGCGGACCCCGTCGGGCACCCGGGTCGAGCTGGGTCGCCCGTCCGCGACTCGTCGCCTACGACGTCCTCGAGGCCGTGCGCGACTCCGAGGCGTACGCGAACCTCCTCCTGCCGACCCGCATCGCCAGGGCCGGCCTGGCGGGCGCCGACGCCGGCCTCGCGACCGAGCTCACCTACGGCACGCTCCGCCGGCAGGGCACCTGGGACGCGGTCATCGCGGTCGCGGCCGGTCGCCCGGTCCAGCAGATCGACCCGTCCGTGCTGAACGTGCTGCGGCTCGGCACCCACCAGCTGCTCGCGACGCGCGTGCCGACCCATGCCGCCGTGCACGAGTCCGTCGCGCTCGCGAACAAGGTCGCGCCCGCGGCATCCGGCTTCGTGAACGCGGTGCTCCGCAACGTCTCGCGCACCGAGGCGGGCGAGTGGATGCGCCGCATCGGCGCCGACGCCCGGGACGAGACCGATCGGCTCGCGATCGTCGAATCGCATCCGCGCTGGGTGGTCCGCGCGCTCCGCGCGGCCCTGGACCGCGAGGGACGCGGCGACGAGCTCGAGGCGCTGCTGGCCGCCGACAACGCCTCGCCCGCGGTGAACCTCGTGCTCCTCCCGGGCCTCGGCGACGTCGAGGCATCCGACCTCGGCGAACCCGACCGGTACTCGCCCCTCGGCCTCACCGCCGACCGTCCGCTCGACGTCGTCGCCGCGCACGAGGGTCGCGTCCGCGTCCAGGACGAGGGCTCCCAGCTCGCCGCCCTCGCGCTCACGCGCGCCCGGCCGATCGCGCCGGGGGAGCGCTGGCTCGACCTCTGCTCGGGACCGGGCGGCAAGACCGCGATCCTCGCGGCCGAGGCGCTCGCGGCCGATGCGATGCTGGTCGCGAACGAGCTCGTGCCGGTCCGCGCCGAGCTCGTCCGCAAGGCCGTCGCGGGCGTCCCGCTCGACGTCTCCGTGCGGGTCGGCGACGGCCGCGAGCTCGATCTCGCCGCGCTCGGCGCGCCCGGCGGGTTCGACCGGGTCCTGCTCGACGC
Source organism: Agromyces sp. MMS24-JH15 (assembly GCF_043518605.1). Taxonomy (GTDB): domain Bacteria; phylum Actinomycetota; class Actinomycetes; order Actinomycetales; family Microbacteriaceae; genus Agromyces. Next base: position 3,360,598 of record NZ_CP171358.1, on the reverse strand, counting down.
GCCGTGCACCGGCCTCGGCGCGCTGCGCCGTCGCCCCGAATCCCGGTGGCGCAAGCGCCCGGCGGACGTCTCGGAGCTGACCGCGTTGCAGGGGCAGCTCCTCGACGCGGCGATCGGCGCGCTCGCGCCCGGCGGCATCCTCGCCTACGTCACGTGCTCGCCGCACACGGCTGAGACGCACGGGTCGCTGGGTGCGGCGCTCGCGCGGCACGAGGGCGAGGTCGAGCAGCTCGACACCGCGGGCGTCCTGCAGGCCGTCGCGAGCCGGCCGCTCGACCTCGCCGGCGACGGACGCACCGTGCAGCTCTGGCCGCACCGGCACGGCACGGACGCGATGTTCGTCGCGCTCGTGCGCCGCCGCGACTGAGCCGGTCGGGTCGGCGACTCGGCCCGAGGATGCCCCGTCGGTAGGCTCGATCGCATGACGACGCGCATCAATCCGAGCATCCTCGCGGCCGACTTCGCGAACTTCGAACGCGAGCTCGGGCGCATCGCGACCGCCGACCTCGTGCACGTCGACATCATGGACAACCACTTCGTCCCGAACCTCACGTTCGGGCTCCCGATGGTCGAACGGCTCGTCCAGGTCTCGCCCGTGCCGCTCGACGTGCACCTCATGATCGACGACCCCGACCGCTGGGCACCCGGCTACGCGGAGGCCGGCGCCGCGAGTGTGACGTTCCATGTCGAAGCCGCGACCGACCCGGTCCGGCTCGCCCGCCGCCTGCGGGAGATCGGCGCACGCGCGGGCATCGCGCTGAAGCCCGGCACGGACGCAGAGCCCTACCTCGACCTCCTCGAGGAGTTCGACCAGGTGCTCGTGATGACCGTCGAGCCCGGCTTCGGCGGGCAGTCGTTCATGCCCGAGACCATGCCGAAGCTGGCGCGCGTCAAGGGTGCCGCACGGGCCCGCGGACTCGACGTCTGGCTGCAGGTCGACGGCGGTGTCACGATCGACACGATCGGCATCGCGGCCGAAGCCGGCGCCGACACCTTCGTCGCCGGATCCGCGGTGTTCCGCGGCGAGCCCGCCGAGCAGATCGCCGCGCTGCGGGACGCCGCAGCCGCGCACCGGCACTGAGGGGGCGGCCGCACCGGTAGGCTGCTCGGGTGAAATCCTTCGACGAACTCTTCGTCGAGCTCCAGGACAAGGCCCGCACTCGCCCCGAGGGCAGCGGCACGGTCCGGGAACTCGACGCCGGCGTCCACGCCATCGGCAAGAAGATCGTCGAGGAGGCGGCCGAGGTGTGGATGGCCGCCGAATTCCAGAGCCTCGACGAGACCGCAGAGGAGATCTCGCAGCTGCTCTACCACCTGCAGGTGCTCATGCTCGCGAAGGGCCTGACCCCGGCCGACGTGTACCGACATCTCTGATCGCGCCATCGCCATGACCGATCCGTTCCGTCCACACGAAAGCCAGGGAATGCTCCGCATCGCCGTGCCCAACAAGGGTTCGCTGTCCGAGACCGCCGCCGACATGCTCCACGAGGCCGGGTACACCGGTCGGAGGGACCCGCGCGAGCTCATCGTCGCCGACCCCCGCAACGGGGTCGAGTTCTTCTACCTGCGTCCGCGCGACATCGCGACGTACGTCGGGTCCGGCGCGCTCGACGTCGGCATCACCGGCCGCGACCTGCTGCTGGACTCCGGCTCCGAGGCGAGCGAGATCGCGCCGCTCGGCTTCGGGGATTCGACCTTCCGCTTCGCCGCCCCGACGGGCGCGTACACCGACCTCGCCGACCTGCAGGGCGTCCGCGTCGCGACGAGCTACCCGGGCCTGGTCGGCGCGTTCCTCGCCCGGCACGGGGTCACGACCAAGCTCGTGAAGCTCGACGGCGCGGTCGAGTCGGCCGTCCGGCTCGGCGTCGCCGACGCCGTCGCGGACGTGGTCTCCACCGGTTCGACGCTCCGGAAGGCCGGCCTGGACATCTTCGGCCCGGTCATCCTCGACAGCGAGGCCGTGCTGATCGGCTCGGGCGTCGAGAAGCCCGGGACCCACACGCTCGTCCGCCGCCTGCAGGGCGTGCTGGTCGCGCGCCAGTACGTCCTCCTCGACTACGACGTGCCGCTCACGGCCCTCGAGGCGGCCACCGCGGTCGCGCCCGGCTTCGAGTCGCCCACCGTGTCGCCGCTGCACGACGCCGACTGGGTCGCGGTGCGCGTCATGATCCCGCGCCCCGACATGAACCACGTGATGGACGAGCTCTACGCGCTCGGCGCGAGGGCCATCCTCGTGAGCGCGATCCACGCGGCCAGGCTGTGAGGTGACCGGATGACCCTCGCCGTCCGCGTCATCCCGTGCCTCGACGTGGCCGCCGGCCGCGTCGTCAAGGGCGTGAACTTCCTGCACCTGCGCGACGCCGGCGACCCGGTCGAGCTCGCGGCCCGGTACGCGGCGCAGGGCGCCGACGAGCTCACGTTCCTCGACGTGACCGCCACGGTCGACGACCGCTCGACGACCTACGACATGGTGCAGCGCGTCGCGGAGCAGGTCTTCATCCCGCTGACGGTCGGCGGCGGCGTGCGCTCGACCGAGGACGTCGCGCGGCTCCAGGGCCACGGCGCGGACAAGGTGGGCGTGAACAGCGCCGCGATCGCCCGCCCGGCCCTGATCGGCGAGATCGCCGACCGGTTCGGTGCGCAGGTGCTCGTGCTCTCGCTCGACGTGAAGCGCTCCGACCGCACCGAGTCGGGCTTCGTCGTGACGACGCACGGCGGCCGCACCGAGACCGACCTCGACGCGCTCGAGTGGGCGAAGCGGGCGATCGAGCTCGGCGCGGGCGAACTGCTGGTCAACTCGATCGACGCCGATGGCACGAAGCAGGGATTCGACCTCGAGCTCACCGGGCTCATGCACGAGCTGTCCTCCGTCCCCGTGATCGCGTCGGGCGGGGCGGGCGCGGTCGAGCACTTCGCACCGGCCATCGCCGCGGGCGCGGACGCCGTGCTCGCGGCATCCGTGTTCCACAACGCCGAGCTCACGATCGGCGACGTGAAGGAGGCCCTCCGGGCCGATGGGAGGATCGTCCGATGAGCGAGCCGGGCACGACGTTCGACGGCGACGAGGAGTTCGATCGCGACGACGAGCCGTGGGCCGTCGGCCAGAGCCCGATGGACCGCGCGAAGTTCGACCGCGACGGGCTCATCCCCGCGATCATCCAGCAGTGGGACACCGGTGAGGTGCTCATGCTCGGCTGGATGGACCGCGAGGCCCTGCGCCGCACGCTGACCGAGGGCCGCGTGACCTTCTGGTCGCGGTCGCGGCAGGAGTACTGGCGGAAGGGCGACACCTCCGGCCACGCCCAGTTCGTGAAGTCCGCCGCGCTCGACTGCGACGCCGACGCGCTGCTCGTGCGGGTCGACCAGGTCGGTGCCGCATGCCACACGGGCGACCGGACCTGCTTCGACGCCGACGGGCTCGCCGTCGCCGTGGGGGAGCGCTGAGGGTGGCCGCGACCACGGGCTTCGACGACTTCGTCCGACTGCTTCCCGGGCGCCGCGTGGTGCCCGTCGTGCGCGAGCTCTTCGCCGACGGCGAGACGCCGGTCGGCATCTACCGCAAGCTCGCGGCCGGCCGGCCGGGGACCTTCCTGCTCGAGTCCGCCGAGCAGGGCGGCATCTGGTCGCGGTACTCGTTCGTCGGCGCGGGCGCCTACGGCGTGCTCACCGAGCGCGACGGCACGGTCGAGTGGCAGGACCACGGGCTCGACGCCGAACGCGCGCTCGGCGGGGCATCCGGTCTCGCGCCCCTCGCGGCGCTCGAGGCGCTGCACCAGCGCTGGACCACCGTGGACGTCCCGGGCGCACCGCCGCTCACGGGCGGACTCGTCGGCTTCATCGGCTGGGAGGCCGTGCGCGAACTCGAGCACCTGCCGAACCGTCCGCCCGCCGACCACGAGGTCCCGGGGCAGGCGTTCGCGTTCGTGTCCGAGCTCGTGGTCCTCGACCACCGCACGAGCACCGTTCAGGTCGTTGCATCCGTGCTGAACGACCGCGACGAGGACCCGGCCGCGCTGTGGGCGGACGCGCAGCGCCGCCTCGACGGCCTGCAGGCGCGCCTCGCGCAGCCCGCGGAGGCGAGCCTCGCGCTCATCGACCTGGACGTCTCGCCGTCGCCCGTGCACCGCACCGACCGCGACGACTTCCTCGGCGCGGTCGAGCGCTCGCGTGAGTACATCCGCGAGGGCGACGTCTTCCAGGTCGTGATCTCGCAGCGCTTCGAGCAGGAGGCGACCGCCGATCCGCTCGACGTCTACCGCGTGCTGCGCACCCTCAACCCGAGCCCGTACATGTACCTGCTGCACCTCGAGCGGCCCGACGGCGACCCGTACTGGATCGTCGGGTCCTCGCCCGAGGCGCTCGTGAAGGTCGAGGACGGGCGCGTCTACACGCATCCCATCGCGGGCTCCAAGCCGCGCGGTCGCACGCCCGAGGAGGACGCGGACCTCGAGGCCGAGCTCGTCGCCGACCCGAAGGAGCAGGCCGAGCACCTCATGCTCGTCGACCTCGCGCGCAACGACCTCGCGAAGGTCTGCACCGCGGGCACGGTCGAGGTCACCGAGTTCATGCGCGTCGAGCGGTTCAGCCACATCATGCACCTCGTCTCGAGCGTCGAGGGCGACCTCGCGCCCGGCCGGAACGCGGTCGAGGTGTTCCGTGCGACGTTCCCCGCCGGCACGCTGTCGGGCGCGCCGAAGCCGCGTGCGCTCGAGATCATCGACGAACTGGAGCCCGCCCAGCGCGGCGTCTACGGCGGCGTGGTCGGCTACTTCGGCTTCGGCGGCGACGCCGACCTCGCGATCGCGATCCGCACCGCGGTCATCTCGGGCGGCGTCGCACGGGTGCAGGCCGGTGCGGGCCTCGTCGCGGACTCGGACGCGGAGAGCGAGTTCGCGGAGTCGCAGAACAAGGCGGCCGCGCCGCTGCGCGCGGTGGCCGTCGCGAACGCGCTGCACCGGGTGACCTGATGCGCGCCGAGCGGATGAAGCTCCCGGCGATCCTCGTCCTCGTCGTCGGTGCGGGGCTCGCGCTCCTGAGCTGGAGCCAGCCGTGGTTCCAGGTCGTCCTCGTCGCGGGCGCCGGCACGGGCGAGCCGATCGCGGTGGGCGGCGACGTCGCCTCGCCCGCGCTCGCGGCCCTCGCGCTCGCCGGGCTCGCGCTCGCTGGTGCGCTCGCGATCGCGGGCCCGGGGATCCGCATCGTGCTCGGCGTCCTCGCGGTCCTGCTCGGCGGATGCCTCGTCCTGGCGTCGGCCACCGCGCTCGGCGATCCGCTGGGCGCGGTCGCGCCGGCGGTGACGGATGCCACGGGCGTGACGGGGTCCGAGTCGACGGCCGCGTTCGTGGACGGGGCGTCGGCGACCGCGTGGCCGGTCGTCGGCATCGCATCCGGGGTGCTCGTGGTGCTCGGCGGCATCCTCGTGCTCGCCACGGGCCGCCGTTGGCCGGCGTCGTCGAGGCGCTACCGCGCCGCCGAGTTCGACGCGGCGGACGCGGACGGGCCGCACGGCGCGGCCGGCGCGGACGGCGCGGCGCCCGCGGACGGCGCGGCGGCCCACGGCTCCGCGCGCGACCGCGCCATCGACGACTGGGACGAGCTGAGCCGCGGCGAGGACCCGACCGACTGACGACGGCGACGGGCGCGGGCCCCGCCGGGAACCCCGTCACACGCCCGGGCGCGTCGGCGCCGCCCGCTAGACTCTCGGAGAACCCCCGTTTCACGAAGGAGCATCATGACGACTGAGCACGCAGATCCCGGCCACGGACACTCGCCCGCGGCGTGGACCGCGGTCGTCATCATGCTCATCGCCTTCGCGATCGGCACCCTCGCGTTCTGGTTCGACGTGGTCTGGCTCGTCTGGGCGTCCGCGGGGCTGCTCGTCGTCGGCCTGCTCGTCGGCTGGGCGCTCGCGCGCGCCGGCTACGGCGTCGGCGGCGACAAGGTCGCGCCGGTCGAGTCGCACTGACGACCGTGCTCTCCGAACTGACGGCGAACGCCGTCGCGGACGCGCGCGCTCGCGAATCGCTCCGCCCGCTCGCCGAGGTCGAACGCGCCGCGCTCGCGCGCCCGGCGGCGATCGACGCGCTCGCCGCGCTCGCGCCGGCCGACCGGGTCAAGGTGATCGCCGAGATCAAGCGGTCGAGCCCCTCGCGGGGTGCGCTCGCGACGATCGCGGACCCGGCCGAGCTGGCCCGCACCTACGAACTCGGCGGGGCGAGCGCGATCAGCGTGCTCACCGAGGGCCGGAAGTTCGGCGGCTCGCTCGCCGACCTCGAGGCCGTCCGCGAGGCCGTCTCGCTCCCGGTCCTGCGCAAGGACTTCATCGCGACGCCGTACCAGGTGCTCGAGGCCCGCGCGGCGGGTGCCGACCTGGTGCTGCTCATCGTGGCCGCGCTCGACGACGCCACGCTCGGCGAGCTCCACTCGCTGATCGGCGACCTGGGCATGACGGCGCTCGTCGAGACGCATTCGGCCGAGGAGCTCGACCGGGCCGCCGCGCTCGGCGCGAAGCTCATCGGCGTGAACGCGCGCGACCTCACGACGTTCGAGCTCGACCGCGACCTCTTCGGCCGGCTCGCCGACCGGTTCCCGGCCGACGCGATCAAGGTCGCCGAGTCCGCGGTCCTGTCGGCCTCGGACGTCGCCCATTACCGGCGCGCGGGCGCCGAAGCGGTCCTCGTGGGCGAGGCCCTCGTCACCGGCGACCCGCTCGCGAACCTCTCTGCATTCCTGGCGGTGTGACATGTCCCTCCTCCGTGACGTCCACGGACCCTACTTCGGCGAGTTCGGCGGGCGCTTCGTCCCCGAGTCCCTCGTCGCGGCGCTCGACGAGCTGAGCGAGGCGTACTCGCTCGCGAAGCTCGACCCCGACTTCCAGGCCGAGCTCGACCACCTCGCGCGGACCTACGTCGGCCGGCCCTCGATCATCACCGAGGTGCCCCGGTTCGCCGAGCACGCGGGCGGTGCCCGGGTCATCCTGAAGCGCGAGGACCTGAACCACACCGGCTCGCACAAGATCAACAACGTGCTGGGGCAGGCGCTGCTCACGAAGCGGATCGGCAAGAAGCGGGTCATCGCCGAGACCGGCGCCGGCCAGCACGGCGTGGCGACCGCGACCGCCGCGGCGCTCTTCGGGCTCGACTGCACGATCTACATGGGCGAGGTCGACACCGAGCGCCAGGCGCTGAACGTGGCGCGCATGCGCCTGCTCGGCGCCGAGGTCATCGCGGTGAAGACGGGCTCGCGCACCCTGAAGGACGCCATCAACGACGCGATGCGCGACTGGGTGACGAACGTGGAGACGACGAACTACGTGTTCGGCACGGTCGCCGGCCCGCACCCGTTCCCCGAGATGGTGCGCGACTTCCAGAAGATCGTCGGCGAGGAGGCGCGTGCGCAGGTCCTCGAGCTCACCGGCGCGCTCCCGACCGCGGTCGCGGCGTGCGTGGGCGGCGGGTCGAACGCGATCGGCATCTTCCACGCCTTCCTCGACGACGCCGACGTCGCGCTGTTCGGTTTCGAGGCCGGCGGCGACGGCGTCGAGACCGGCCGCCACGCGGCGACCATCACCGAGGGCCGACCCGGCGTGCTGCACGGCGCCCGGAGCTTCCTGCTCCAGGACGAGGACGGCCAGACCATCGAGTCGCACTCGATCTCCGCGGGCCTGGACTACCCGGGCGTCGGCCCCGAGCACGCGTGGCTGGCCGCGATCGGCCGGGCGCAGTACCGGCCGATCACGGATGCCGCCGCGATGGACGCGCTCCGCCTGCTCACCCGCACCGAGGGCATCATCCCCGCGATCGAGTCGGCCCACGCGCTCGCCGGCGCGATCGACCTCGGGCGCGAGCTCGGCCGCGACGCGACGATCCTCGTGAGCCTCTCCGGCCGCGGGGACAAGGACATGGACACCGCGGCCCGCTGGTTCGGGCTCTACGACGGGGAGGACGCCGAGTGAGGACGGTCGGGGCGGTCATCCGCCGGCGCAACGAGGAGGCCGCAGGCGCCCTGATCGGGTACCTGCCGGTCGGCTTCCCCACGCTCGACGAGAGCGTCGAGGCCGCGATCGCGCTGGTCGAGCACGGCGTCGACGTGCTCGAGCTCGGCCTGCCGTACTCCGACCCCGTCATGGACGGCCCGGTGATCCAGGCCGCGACCCAGCAGGCGCTCGCGAACGGCTTCCGGATCGCGGACGGCTTCGAGGCGGTGCGCCGCATCACCGAGCGCACGGATGCCCCGGTGCTGGTCATGACCTACTGGAACCTCGTGGTGCAATACGGCGTCGACCGGTTCGCGGACGACCTCGTCGCGGCCGGGGGAGCGGGCCTCATCACGCCGGACCTGATCCCCGACGAGGCATCCGACTGGATCGCCGCGAGCGAGCGGACCGGACTCGACCGCGTCTTCCTCGCCGCGCCCACCTCGACCGACGCGCGCATCGCGCAGACCGTCGAGGCGAGCCGCGGGTTCGTGTACGCGGTCTCGACCATGGGCATCACCGGAGCCAGGGCCGACGTCGACCGCGCGGCGCGCGGGGTCGTCAGCCGGCTCCACGAGGCGGACGCGCCGGCGGCGTGCGTCGGCGTGGGCATCTCGACCGCGGCGCAGGTCGCCGAGGTGCTCGAGTACGCCGAGGGCGCGATCGTCGGCTCCGCGCTCGTGAAGGCGCTCGCCGACGGCGGCGTCGCGGCGGCCGGTGCGCTGGCCGCCGAGCTCTCGCGCGGTACGCGCGGCGAGTGAAGTACGCTCGGTGAGGCCCCGATCCGGGGCTCGAGCACGCATGAGAAAGGCGACGACCGGTCGTGACCGCACCGTTCAGCATCCCCAGCCCTGACTCCGCCTGGCAGGTGTGGGAGATCAACGTGTTCGGGTGGCAGCTCAACATCCACACGTATGCGCTGTGCATCCTGCTCGGCATCGTCCTCGCGATCATCATCACGTCGCGGCGGCTGACCAAGCGCGGCGCGGAGCCCGGCGTGGTGCTCGACATCGCGCTGTGGGCCGTGCCGCTCGGCATCATCGGCGCGCGGATCTACCACGTGCTCACGCACCCGACCGACTACTTCGCCGGGCAGGAGCTGTGGCGCGTCTTCGCGATCTGGGAGGGCGGCAACGCCATCTTCGGGTCCCTCATCGGCGGCGCGATCGGCGTGCTCATCGGCTGCCGGATCACGGGCCTGCGCTTCTGGTCGTTCGCCGACGCGCTCGCCCCGGGCCTCCTCGTCGCGCAGGCGGTCGGCCGCCTCGGCAACTGGTTCAACCACGAGCTCTTCGGCGCCCCGACCGACCTGCCCTGGGGCCTCGAGATCGAGTCCGACAACCCGGCGTGGCCCGCCGGCCTCGAGCCCGGGACCCTGTTCCACCCGACCTTCCTCTACGAGCTCCTCTGGAACGTGGCCGGAGCCCTCCTGCTGGTCTTCGTGCTCGAGCGTCGGTTCGCCCTCCGCTGGGGCAAGGCGTTCGGCTTCTACCTCATCTGGTACGGCATCGGTCGATCGTTCTTCGAGGCGATCCGCGTCGACCCGAGCGAGATGTTCCTCGGCATCCGCACGAACGTCTGGGCCGCGTGGGCCGCGGTCGTGCTCGGCATCGTGCTCATCCTCGTCCAGCGTCGTCGACACCCCGGCCTGGAGCCCAGCGTCTACGTGCCGGGCCGTGAATGGGCGGGCTCCGACGCTGAGGTAGACTCTGACGAAACCGAGTCCGACTCCGACTCTCCCGACGATGGCGTCGAGGGCGAGAACGCCGAGGATGCGGCGGCAGCCACAAGCACCGACCGACCGACATCCGCATAATCTCTCCGCGTTCACCGATGCGGCGCAGCACCTTGCGCTGAGACCCTTCTTGACGGGCCGACGACGTCCCCCGCTGCCGATTTGTTGAAGAGGACGGTTCCCGTGACGCTCACGCCACCCTTCTCGAGGTTCTCCTCGATGCCGCCCGCCCAGGGTATGTACGACCCCGCCGCCGAGAAGGACGCCTGCGGCCTCGCCATGGTCGCCACGCTCCGCGGCACCGCAGGGCACGACATCATCACCGTCGCGCTCGACGCGCTGCGGCACCTCGAGCACCGCGGCGCCATCGGATCCGACGCGGGCACGGGTGACGGCGCGGGCATCATCACGCAGGTTCCCGACGCGTTCCTCCGCGCGGTCGTGTCGTTCGAGCTCCCGGCCGCCGGGTCGTACGCCGTCGGCAACGCCTTCCTCCCCGTCGACCCGACCCAGCGCAGTGCCGTCAAGCAGCAGGTGCAGGTGATCGCCGCCGAGGAGGGCCTCACGGTCCTGGGCTGGCGCGAGGTGCCCGTGCGCCCCGAGGAGCTCGGCACGCTCGCGCGCGCCGCGATGCCGGTCGTGCAGCAGCTCTACGTGCGCGGGACCGCGACCAACGCCGCGGGCGACCTGCTCGCGGGCATCGAGCTCGACCGGCTGACGTTCCGGCTGCGCAAGCGCGCCGAACGCGAACTCGAGCTCTACTTCGCCTCGCTGTCCGGCCGCACGCTCGTCTACAAGGGCATGGTCACGACGCTCCAGCTCGAGCCGTTCTACCCCGACCTGTCGGACGAGCGGTTCGCCTCGAAGCTCGCGCTCGTGCACTCGCGCTACTCGACGAACACGTTCCCGTCGTGGCCGCTCGCCCAGCCGTTCCGCATGATCGCGCACAACGGCGAGATCAACACCGTCCAGGGCAACCGCAACTGGATGCGCGCACGCCAGTCGCAGCTCGAGTCCGAGGTCCTCGGCGACCTCTCGACGGTCATGCCGATCGTGACGCCGGGCGCGAGCGACTCGGCGTCCTTCGACGAGGTCGTGGAACTCCTCACCCTCGCGGGCCGCAGTCTCCCGCACGCGGTCATGATGATGGTCCCCGAGGCCTGGGAGAACCAGACCGAGATCGACCCGGCCCGCCGCGCGTTCTACGAGTACCACTCGATGCTCATGGAGCCGTGGGACGGCCCGGCCGCGATCGTCTTCACCGACGGCGCGCTGGTCGGTGCGACGCTCGACCGCAACGGCCTGCGCCCGGGTCGGTACCTCGTGACCGACGACGGCCTCGTCGTGCTCGCGAGCGAGATCGGTGTGCTCGACATCGACCAGTCGAAGGTCGTGCGCAAGGGCCGCCTGCAGCCGGGCCGCATGTTCCTCGTCGACACCGAGGCGGGTCGCCTCATCGAGGACGACGAGATCAAGGCCGAGCTCGCGGCATCCGAGCCCTGGGGCGACTGGCTCGAGCAGGGGCGCATCCGCCTCGCCGACCTGCCCGAGCGCGAGCACATCGTCCACCCGCCGGCCTCCGTGAACCGCCGCCAGCGCACCTTCGGCTACACCGAGGAGGAGGTGAAGATCCTCATCACCCCGATGGCCAGGACCGGGCAGGAGCCCCTCGGCGCGATGGGATCCGACACCCCGATCGCGGTGCTCTCCCAGCGCCCGCGCCTGCTCTTCGACTACTTCACGCAGCAGTTCGCGCAGGTCACGAACCCGCCGCTCGACTCGATCCGCGAAGCCGTCGTCACGTCGCTCGGCAGCTCGCTCGGTCCTGAGCGCAACCTGCTGACCGCCGGTCCCGAGCACGCGCGCCAGGTCGCGCTCACGTTCCCGGTCATCGACAACGACGAGCTCGCGAAGATCGTCCACATCGACCCGATCCGCGGCGCGCGCACGACCGCGACCATCCGCGGCGTGTACCGCTTCGACGAGGGCCGCGACGCGCTGCGCAACCGGCTCGCCGCGATCTGCGCGGAGGTCGACCAGGCGATCGAGGACGGCGCGTCCTTCATCGTGCTGAGCGACCGCGACTCCAACAAGGACCTCGCACCGATCCCGTCGCTGCTCATGCTGTCCGCGGTCCACCACCACCTGATCCGGTCGGAGAACCGGATGAAGGTGGGCCTGATCGTGGAGGCAGGCGACGTGCGCGAGGTGCACCACGTGGCCCTCCTCGTCGGCTTCGGCGCCTCGGCGGTGAACCCGTACCTCGCGATGGAGACCGCGGAGGGGCTCGTCCGGTCCGGCGTGATCACAGGGATCACGCCCGAGCAGGCCGTCCACAACGTGATCAAGGCGCTCGGCAAGGGCGTGCTCAAGATCATGTCGAAGATGGGCATCTCGACGATCGCGTCCTACGCGGGCGCCCAGGCGTTCGAGGCGATCGGGCTCTCGCAGGAGTTCGTCGCCGAGTACTTCACCGGCACCACGTCGAAGCTCGGCGGCGTCGGGCTCGACGTCATCGCGACCGAGAACCTCGACCGCCACACCTCGGCCTACCCGGACGAGGCGGCGGTCCGCGCGCACGAGCGCCTGAACACGGGCGGCGAGTACCAGTGGCGTCGCGACGGGTCCCCGCACCTGTTCAACCCCGAGACCGTCTTCCGCCTCCAGCACGCGACGCGCAGCCGTCGCTACGACGTGTTCCGCGAGTACACCAAGCTCGTCGACGACCAGGCCGAGCAGCTGATGACCCTGCGCGGCATGTTCGCGCTGCGCACCGGCCAGCGCCCGCCGGTGCCGCTCGACGAGGTCGAGTCCGTCGCGTCGATCGTGAAGCGCTTCTCTACCGGAGCGATGAGCTACGGCTCGATCTCGAAGGAGGCGCACGAGACCCTCGCGATCGCCATGAACCGGCTCGGCGCGAAGTCGAACACCGGCGAGGGCGGCGAGGACCTCGACCGACTCCTCGACCCGGAGCGCCGCAGCGCGATCAAGCAGGTCGCATCCGGCCGGTTCGGCGTGACGAGCATGTACCTCACGCACGCCGAGGACATCCAGATCAAGCTCGCGCAGGGCGCGAAGCCCGGCGAGGGCGGGCAGTTGCCGCCGACGAAGGTCTACCCGTGGGTCGCGCGCACCCGCCACGCCACGGCTGGCGTCGGGCTGATCTCGCCGCCGCCGCACCACGACATCTACTCGATCGAGGACCTGAAGCAGCTCATCTTCGACCTGAAGCGGGCGAACCCGAACGCGCGCGTGCACGTGAAGCTCGTGAGCCAGTCGGGCATCGGCGCGGTCGCGGCGGGCACCGCGAAGGCCCTGGCCGACGTGATCCTCGTCTCGGGCCACGACGGCGGCACGGGCGCGAGCCCGCTCAACTCGCTGAAGCACGCGGGCACGCCGTGGGAGCTCGGCCTCGCCGAGACGCAGCAGACCCTCATGCTGAACGGCATGCGCGACCGGGTGGTCGTGCAGGTCGACGGCCAGCTCAAGACCGGCCGCGACGTCGTCATCGGCGCCCTCCTGGGCGCCGAGGAGTTCGGCTTCGCGACGGCTCCGCTGGTCGTCGAAGGATGCGTCATGATGCGCGTCTGCCACCTCGACACGTGCCCCGTGGGCGTCGCGACGCAGAACCCCGAGCTCCGCAAGCGGTTCAGCGGCAAGCCCGAGTTCGTCGTGAACTTCTTCGAGTTCATCGCGGAGGAGGTGCGCGAGTACCTGGCCGCGCTCGGCTACCGGTCGATCGACGAGATCATCGGCCGGAGCGAGCTGCTCGACGTCGACCGTGCCGTGCAGCACTGGAAGGCGTCCGGCATGGACCTCAGCCCGGTGCTCGTGGGCCCCGACTTCTCCGACGCCGAGGCGCGCCGCAACGCGCGTCCGCAGGACCACGAGCTCGCCGAGCACTTCGACAACGAGCTCATCCGTCGCAGCCGCATCGTGCTCGAGCACGGCGGCCGGATCGAGATCTCGCTGCCGATCCGGAACACCGAACGCGCCGTCGGCACCATGCTCGGCCACGAGGTGACCGTCCGCCACGGCGAGCACGGCCTGCCGACCGGCTCGATCGACGTCAGCCTGACCGGCAGCGCCGGGCAGTCGCTCGGCGCGTTCCTGCCGAACGGCATCACGCTCCGGCTCCACGGCGACTCGAACGACTACGTGGGCAAGGGCCTGTCCGGCGGCCAGATCATCGTGCGCCCGGCGGAGGACGCCGGGTTCGTGGCCGAGCACAACGTCATCGCCGGCAACGTCATCGGCTACGGCGCGACGCGCGGGTCGATGTTCATCCGCGGCATCGTGGGCGAGCGCTTCCTGGTCCGGAACTCCGGTGCGACCGCGGTCGTCGAGGGCGTGGGCGACCACGCGCTCGAGTACATGACCGGCGGGCTCGCGCTCATCCTGGGCGACACGGGTCGCAACCTCGGCGCCGGCATGTCCGGCGGCACGGCCTACGTGCTCGGCCTGCGGGAGGCGCGTGTGAACCGCGACTCCCTCGCGACCGGCGAACTCGAGTTGCTGCCGCTCGGCAGCGCCGACCGCGAGATCGTGCGCGACCTGCTCGAGCAGCACGTGGCCCAGACCGGCTCGGCGGTCGCCGCACGCCTCCTCGCCGAGGGGGATGCCGCGTTCGACCGCTTCACGAAGGTGCTGCCGCGCGACTACGCCGCGGTCCTCCGCACCCGCCAGACCGCCGTCGACGAGGGCCTCGACCCCGACGGCGACGTGGTGTGGGGCCGCATCCTGGAGGTGACCGGTGGCTGACCGGGGCATCCAGCACGGAATCAGACAGAACGACTGCGTGGAGGTGACGGGTGGCTGACCCGAAGGGCTTTCTGAAGGTCACCGAGCGCGAGCTGCCCAAGCGGCGTCCCGTCCCGGTGCGGATCATGGACTGGAAGGAGGTCTACGAGGCGGGCGATCCAGGCCAGCTCCGTCGACAGGCCGGCCGGTGCATGGACTGCGGCGTGCCCTTCTGCCACCAGGGCTGCCCGCTGGGCAACCTGATCCCCGAGTGGAACGACCTCACGTGGCGCGGCGAGGGTCGCGCGGCGATCGAGCGCCTGCACGCGACGAACAACTTCCCCGAGTTCACCGGGCGCCTCTGCCCGGCGCCGTGCGAGTCGGCGTGCGTGCTCGGCATCAACCAGCCGGCCGTGACGATCAAGCAGGTCGAGGTCTCGATCATCGACCAGGCGTTCGGCAACGGCTGGGTGCAGCCGCAGCCGCCCGCCCGCCTCACCGGCAAGACGGTCGCGGTCGTCGGATCGGGCCCTGCGGGCCTCGCCGCCGCGCAGCAGCTGACCAGGGCCGGCCACACCGTCGCCGTGTACGAGCGCGACGACCGCATCGGCGGCCTGCTGCGCTACGGCATCCCCGACTTCAAGATGGAGAAGAAGCACCTCGACCAGCGGCTCGCGCAGATGACCGCCGAGGGCACGCGGTTCCGCGCCGGCGTCGACATCGGCGCGGACATCACGTGGGACCAGCTCCGCCAGCGCTACGACGCGGTCGTGGTCGCAACCGGCGCGATGGTGCCGCGCGACCTGGCGATCCCCGGGCGCGACCTGCCCGGCGTGCACTACGCGATGGAGTACCTCACCCAGTCCAACCGCGTCCTCGCGGGCGACCAGGTCTTCGACCAGATCACCGCGGAGGGCAAGCACGTCGTGGTCCTCGGCGGCGGCGACACGGGCGCCGACTGCATCGGCACCGCGCACCGCCAGGGCGCGCTGTCGGTGACGAACCTCGCCATCGGCACGCAGCCGAGCGCGGTGCGCCCGGAGAGCCAGCCCTGGCCGATGCACCCGACGCTGTTCGAGGTGCAGAGCGCGCACGAGGAGGGCGGCACCCGCCAGTACCTCGCGTCGACGGTCGAGTTCCTCGCGAACGAGGACGGCGAGGTGCGGGCCATCCGCGTCGCCGAGACCGAGTACGTCGACGGGCGGCGCATCCCGAAGGCCGGCACCGAGCGGGAGATCCCGGCCGACCTGGTCCTGCTCGCGCTCGGATTCACCGGGCCCGAGACCGACACGCTCGACGCGCAGCTGCCCCTCGGGGTGACCGGCCGCGGCAACCTGGCGCGCGACGCCGACTACGCGACCGACGTCGCCGGGGTCTTCGTCGCCGGCGACGCCGGCCGCGGCCAGTCGCTCATCGTCTGGGCGATCGCCGAGGGCCGGGCTGCGGCCGCGGCCGTCGACCGGTACCTTGAAGGGGAGACGAGGCTCCCGAGCCCGATCCCCGCCGACGCGCGGGCCTTCTCGATCTGATCCACCGCCCCGACCGGAGCGGCCCACCGAACCACCGCCCGCCACTTCGCGGGCGGCACACCTGGGAGCACACAACACATGAGACGAGCGAAGATCGTCGCCACCCTCGGGCCGGCGACATCGAGCTATGAACAGATCCGGGCGATCATCGATGCGGGGGTCGATGTCACGCGGATGAACCTCAGCCACGGAAGCTACGACGTCCACGAGGGCGTCTACCAGAACGTCCGCAAGGCGGCGAGCGACTCCGGTCGCGCCATCGGCGTGCTGGTCGACCTGCAGGGGCCGAAGATCCGCCTCGGCAAGTTCGAGGGCGGGCCGTACGAGCTCGCCGAGGGCGACATCTTCAAGATCACGACCGAGGACATCGTCGGCACCAAGGAGATCGTCGGCACGACGTTCAAGGGGCTCCCGCAGGACGTGAAGCCCGGCGACTTCCTCCTCATCGACGACGGCAAGGTCCGCGTCGAGGTCCTCGAGACCGACGGCGTCGTCGTCACGACCAAGGTCATCGTCGCCGGCCCGGTGTCGAACAACAAGGGCATCAACCTGCCCGGCGTGGCGGTCAACGTGCCCGCCCTGAGCGAGAAGGACGAGGCGGACCTCCGCTGGGGCCTCGAGCTCGGCGCCGACCTCATCGCCCTGTCGTTCGTGCGCAACGCGGAGGACATCGTGCGCGTGCACGAGATCATGGACGAGGTCGGGCGTCGCGTGCCGGTCATCGCCAAGATCGAGAAGCCGCAGGCGGTCGACCACCTCGAGGAGATCATCGAGGCGTTCGACGCGATCATGGTCGCCCGCGGCGACCTCGGCGTCGAGCTTCCGCTCGAGGCCGTGCCGATCGTGCAGAAGAAGGCGGTCGAGATCGCCCGTCGCCTCGCCAAGCCCGTCATCGTCGCGACGCAGATGCTCGAATCGATGACGCACAGCCCGGTGCCGACGCGTGCCGAGACCTCCGACGTCGCGAACGCGATCCTCGACGGCGCCGACGCGGTCATGCTCTCGGGCGAGACCAGCGTGGGCGAGTACCCCGTCGTCACCGTCCAGACCATGGCCCGCATCGTGGAGTCGACCGAGCAGCACGGCCTCGAGCGCGTGCCCAAGCTCGGCACGAAGCCGCGCACGCAGTCCGGCGCGATCACGGCGGCGGCGGTCGACATCGCCGACTTCGTGGGCGCCAAGTACCTGTGCGTGTTCACCGAGTCGGGCGAGTCGGTCCGTCGGATGACCCGCCTGCGCAGCGCCATCCCGATCCTGGCCTTCACGCCGGACCAGGCCATCCGTCGCCGGATGTCGCTGTTCTGGGGCGTCGAGTCGTTCGTGGTCGACCGCGTCACGCACACGGACCAGATGGTCGGCCAGGTCGACGAGGTGATCGTGAAGAGCGGCCGCGCCGTCGACGGCGAGACCGTCGTCATCATCTCGGGTTCGCCTCCCGGCATCCCCGGCACCACGAACGACGTGCGCGTGCACAAGGTCGGCGAGGTCCTCTAGGACGCCATCGGACGGGTCCGGCGCGATGCGCCGGGCCCGTTCGCCGTTCTCCGGGGGAGTGATGACGGTCAGGTTCTCGTGCCGCACGGATCTCGCGTCGTCCCGCGAGGCCGCGTTCGACGCATCCGTGAGCATCGACGTACACAAGGCGTCGATGCGGCGATCCCGCGAGCGCGCGATCGGGGGCGTCACCTCCGGCTCGATCGGGCCGGGGGAGGAGGTGACCTGGCTCGCGTGGCACTTCGGCGTGCCCATCCGGATGACGAGCCGGATCACCGAGTACGAGCGGCCGGTGCGGTTCGTCGACGAGCAGGCCCGGGGGCCGTTCGCGTGGTTCCGGCACGAGCACCGGTTCGAGCCGTCGGCGGACGGGACGCTGATGCTCGACGATGTGTCGTTCGCGGCACCGCTCGGATGGCTCGGACGACTCGTCGAGCCCGCGCTGGGCAGGTACCTGCGTCACCTGATCGACGTGCGCAACGCGCACTTGCGTGACATCCTCGACCTGAACGCGGGATGACCCGTCGGGGCCTCGCGCCTCGATCAGCCCAGGCCGGCGCCCCCGATGCCCCCCACGAGGGTTTCGGTGCCGGTGGTGGGGGTCGAACCCACACGCCCTTTCGGGCAAAGCATTTTGAGTGCTCCGCGTCTGCCATTCCGCCACACCGGCCAGAGGCCCCGGCCAGAATACCGTAGGCTTTCCCCGTGACAGACACCGAACCCACCCAGGCGACGCCTCGTCGCGTCGTCGTCGCAGAAGACGAGTCGCTCATCCGTCTCGACATCGTGGAGACGCTCCGCGACAACGGATTCGACGTCGTCGGGGAGGCCGGTGACGGCGAGACGGCGGTCCAGCTCGCGACCGAGCTGCGCCCCGACCTGGTCATCATGGACGTCAAGATGCCGCAGCTCGACGGCATCTCCGCCGCGGAGCGGCTCAGCAAGGGCCACATCGCCCCGGTGGTGCTCCTGACCGCGTTCAGCCAGAAGGAGCTCGTCGAGCGGGCGAGCGAGGCGGGCGCGCTCGCCTACGTCGTGAAGCCGTTCACCCCGAACGACCTGCTGCCGGCCATCGAGATCGCACTCGCCCGGTACGCCCAGATCATCGCGCTCGAGGCCGAGGTCGGCGACCTCGTCGAGCGCTTCGAGACCCGCAAGCTCGTCGACCGCGCCAAGGGCCTCCTGAACGAGAAGATGGGCCTCAGCGAGCCCGAGGCGTTCCGCTGGATCCAGAAGGCGTCGATGGACCGTCGCCTCACCATGCGCGACGTCTCGGTCGCGATCATCGAGCAGCTCGCTTCCAAGAAGTAGGGGCGCCGAACACCGGTTCCGGGATGCCGCGGCGAGGAGACTCGCCGCGGCTTCCGTCGTCTCCGGGGACCGTCGTACGGGGCATCCGGCGGCGGCCGTGGGGTGTCGGCGGCCGCTTGTAGGCTGGGCTGGTGTCGGACCCCCAGAAGCCCACCCTCCTCGTCGTCGACGGTCATTCGCTCGCCTTCCGCGCGTTCTACGCGCTCCCGGTCGACAGTTTCTCGACCCGTGACGGCCAGCACACGAACGCCATCCACGGCTTCCTCTCGATGCTGCTCCTGCTGCTGCAGAACGAGCGTCCGACGCACCTGGCCGTCGCCTTCGACGTGTCGCGGTTCTCCTTCCGGACCCGCGAGTACGAGGACTACAAGGCGACCCGCGGCGAGACGCCGCCCGAGTTCAAGGGCCAGGTCCCGCTCCTGCAGGAGGCGCTGCGCGCGATGAACATCACGGTGCTCGAGAAGGAGGACTTCGAGGCCGACGACATCCTCGCGACCCTGGCCGCGCGCGGCGAGGCCGAGGGGTACCGCGTGCTCGTCGTCTCGGGCGACCGCGACACGATCCAGCTCGTGAACGACGAGGTCACGCTGCTGTACCCCAACGCGCAGGGCGTCTCGCAGCTGAAGCGGTACGACCCGGCCGCCGTGGTCGAGCGGTACGGCATCCGACCCGAGCAGTATCCCGACGTCGCGGCGCTCGTCGGCGAGACCAGCGACAACCTCCCCGGCATCTCGAAGGTCGGCGAGAAGACCGCCGTCAAGTGGCTCGGACTCTACGGCGACCTCGAGGGCATCCTCGCGCACGCGGACGAGATCAAGGGCGTCGTCGGCCAGAACCTGCGCGACCAGAAGGAGCTCGCGATCCGGAACCGGCGGCTCAACCGACTGGTCCGGGACGTCGAGCTCGACGTCCGGATCGCCGACCTCGAGGCCAAGCCGATCGACGACGACGCGGTGCGTACGATCTTCGGCCGCCTCGAGTTCCGCACGCTGCTCGATCGGGTCCTGAAGCTCGCGGGCGAGGCGAACGGCGGGGCGAACGGCGTGGATGCCCCGAAGCCGGTCGCCGAGTCGGCGCCCGCGCCCGCGGCGCCGACGCCGCGCACCCTCCTCGACGAGGAGCTCGCCGCCTGGTTCGAGCGCGCGACCGCCGCGGAGCCCGCGGGCCTCGGGCTCAGCGTCGACGTCGTGGACGGACGCGTCGCGGGGGTCGGCGTGGCGACCGCGACCGAGTCGATCCGCCTCGACTGGCGACCCGAGCGGCGCGACTACGAGCCGTTCGAGGCGTGGCTGGCCTCGCCGGCGCCGAAGATCATGGTCGACGCCAAGCTGCAGCTCGAGGCGATCGCGCGCAGCGGCCTCGCGTTCGACGGGCTCGTGGTCGACGCGCTCGTCGCCGGATGGCTCATGCGCCCGAGCCTGCAGGAGAAGACGCTGCACGACCTCGTGCACCGGTACCTCGGCGAGACCGTCCCGCAGTCCGATCCGGCGCTGCTCGTCCCCGAGGAGGGGACCGACGCCGGCGCGCCGGAATACGCCTGGTACGCCCTCCGGGTCGCGCCCGAGATCCTGCGCGTGCTGCCCGAACCGACCCGGCGCCTGCTCGCCGAGATCGAGATGCCCCTCGTGCCGACCCTGGCCGCGATGGAGGTGCGCGGGGTCGCCGTCGACCACGATCGACTGACCGCGCTCTCCGCCGAGCTCGGCGACCGTGCGGCGACGCTCGCGGCGGCGGCGTACGGCGAGATCGGACGCGAGGTCAACCTCGGCTCGCCGAAGCAGTTGCAGGAGGTCCTCTTCGACCAGCTCGGCATGCCGAAGACGCGTGCGACGAAGACCGGGTACTCGACCGATGCGTCGGCGCTCGCGGACCTGCAGGAGTCGCACCCGCATCCGTTCCTCGGGCTGCTGCTCGAGCACCGCGACGCGACGAAGCTGCGACAGATCGTCGACGCGCTCGACAAGTCGATCGGTCGCGACGGGCGGATCCACACGACCTACGGGCAGATCGGCGCGGCGACGGGCCGGATGAGCTCGAACGACCCGAACCTGCAGAACATCCCGATCCGCACCGAGGACGGCCGGCGCATCCGCGAGGCGTTCCGGCACGGGTCGGAGTTCACCGAGCTGATGACGGCCGACTACTCGCAGATCGAGATGCGCATCATGGCGCACCTCTCGGGCGACCCCGGCCTGATCGAGGCGTTCAACGAGGGGGAGGACCTGCACCGCTTCGTCGGCGCCCGCGTATTCTCGGTGGCGCCCGAGGAGGTCACGCCCCTCATGCGCACGAAGGTGAAGGCGATGTCGTACGGCCTCGCCTACGGACTCAGCGCCTTCGGGCTCTCGAAGCAGCTCCGCATCGAACGGGCCGAGGCGACGCAGCTCATGACGGAGTACTTCGCGCGGTTCGGCGCCGTCCGCGACTACCTGCGCGGCGTCGTCGCGCAGGCGAAGCTCGACGGCTACACCGAGACGATCTTCGGTCGCCGCCGCCCGTTCCCCGACCTGAACAGCCCGAACCGGGTCCTGCGCGAGAACGCCGAGCGGGCCGCGCTGAACTCGCCGATCCAGGGCTCGGCGGCCGACATCATCAAGCTCGCGATGCAGGGCGTCGAGCGCGGGATCGCCGAGTCGGGCCTGCGCTCGCGGATGCTCCTGCAGGTGCACGACGAGCTGGTGTTCGAGGTCGCCGAGGGCGAGTCCGACGAGCTCGAGCGGATCGTCCGCGACCGGATGGGCGGCGCGGCCGACCTGCTGGTGCCGCTCGACGTGCAGGTCGGGCGCGGCGCGAGCTGGGATGACGCCGCGCACTGAGGGCGGTCGGAAGGCGCTCGGGCACTCGTGCCGGGTCGGTGGGCGGTCCTAGGCTCGACCCATGACCTCCGAGACGGGCGCCCCCCGCACCCCCACCGACATCGACCGCATCGCCGAATCGTGGGTCGACACGCTCGTCGAACTCGACCCGACGGTGGGCACGTACATCGGCCGGACCGGATCCGACGACCGATTCGGCGACTACTCGCCCGCGGGCCACGCCGCGCTCGCGGACGCCGCGCGCAGCACGCTCGTCGCGCTCGAGGCGGCCCGGCCGGTCGACGGCGTGGACGAGGTGACCCGGTCCGACCTCTCGAGCGAGCTCGGCCTCTCACTCGCGCGCTTCGACGCCGGCCTGCACCGCTCCGACCTGAACGTGATCGCGAGCCCGGCGCAGGAGATCCGAGACATCTTCGACCTCATGCCCACCGCGACCGTCGAGGACTGGGAGCGGATCGCATCGCGCCTGGGCGCCGTGCCCGGTGCGGTCGAGGGCTACGTGGAGACGCTCCGCGAGGGCATCCGCACCGGCACGACGCCTGCGCGTCGGCAGGTGCAGGAGGTGCTCCTGCAGGCGCGCCGGCACGCGGCGCCGAACGGGTTCTTCGCGGACTTCGCCGCGAACGCCGAACCCGAGACGGGCGCGCTGCCGGCCTCGCTCGCGCGGCGGATCGCCGACGGGGCGGGGCGCGCCGCGACCGCGTACGAGTCGCTCGCCGGATTCCTCGCGGACGAGCTGGCTCCCGCCGCGGGCGAGCGGGACGGCGTCGGCCGCGATCGGTACGCCCTCGAATCCCAGCGATTCCTCGGCGCTCGGATCGACCTCGACGAGACCTACGAGTGGGGGATCGAGGAACTCGCGCGCATGGCCGAGGAGCAGGAGCGGATCGCGGATCTCATCCTGCCCGGGGCCACCGTCGCCGAGGCGGTCGCGCACCTCGAGGCGGATCCCGCGCGCAAGCTCGTCGGCACCGACGCGCTGCGCGAGTGGATGCAGGAGACGAGCGACCGCGCGGTCGCCGAACTCGGTGCGACCCAGTTCGACATCCCGGAGGAGATCCGCACGCTCGAGTGCCTGATCGCGCCGACGAAGGAGGGCGGGATCTACTACACCGGCCCGAGCGACGACTTCACCCGCCCCGGGCGCATGTGGTGGTCGGTGCCGGAGGGCGTGACCGAGTTCGATACCTGGCGCGAGCTCACCACCGTCTACCACGAGGGTGTTCCCGGGCACCACCTGCAGATCGGGCAGGCGGTCGTCAACCGCGCGAAGCTCAACACCTGGCGACGCCAGCTCGCCGGGACCTCGGGTCACGCCGAGGGCTGGGCGCTCTATGCCGAGCGCCTCATGGAGGAGCTCGGCTACCTCGAGGATCCCGCCGATCGGCTCGGCATGCTCGACGGCCAGCGCATGCGCGCGGCGCGCGTCGTCCTCGACCTCGGCGTGCACCTGGGCAAGTCGCGTCCAGACGGCGAGGGGGAGTGGTCGGCCGACTACGCGCTCGAGTTCATGCGCCGGAACGTCCAGATGGACGATGCGTTCATCCGCTTCGAGGTGAACCGCTACCTCGGATGGCCCGGCCAGGCGCCGTCGTACAAGGTCGGCCAGCGGATCTGGGAGCAGGTGCGCGACGAGGTCCGGGCGCGCGAGGGAGCATCCTTCGACATCCGGGACTTCCATCGACGCGCGCTCGACCTCGGCGGGGTCGGGCTCGACACGCTTCGGACGACCCTGCTCGGCTGACGCGGACGGTTGCCGCGCACGCGGTGCATCCGTTAGGATTGAATGTCACGCTTGTGACATTCATATCCGCATGCCTTCGCGGAGACCAAGCACTCAACGCACGCGAAGGCCCGATCATGTCCATTAACGGAGCATCCACTACATGACCACCGTAACGACCAAGGCGCCCAAGCAGGTCGCGATCAACGACATCGGCTCTGCTGACGACTTCCTCGCCGCGGTCGAGAAGACCCTCAAGTTCTTCAACGACGGCGACCTGATCGAGGGCACTGTCGTGAAGATCGACCGCGACGAGGTCCTCCTCGACGTCGGCTACAAGACCGAGGGTGTCATCCCCTCGCGCGAGCTCTCCATCAAGCACGACGTCGACCCGTCCGAGGTCGTCGAGGTCGGCGACACCGTCGAGGCCCTCGTTCTCCAGAAGGAGGACAAGGAAGGCCGTCTGATCCTCTCGAAGAAGCGGGCGCAGTACGAGCGCGCCTGGGGCGATGTCGAGAAGATCAAGGAGAACGACGGCGTCGTGACCGGTTCGGTCATCGAGGTCGTCAAGGGCGGCCTCATCGTCGACATCGGCCTCCGCGGCTTCCTTCCGGCCTCGCTCATCGAGCTGCGTCGCGTCCGCGACCTCACGCCGTACCTCGGCCAGGAGCTCGAGGCGAAGATCCTCGAGCTGGACAAGAACCGCAACAACGTCGTCCTCTCGCGCCGCGCGCTCCTCGAGCAGACGCAGTCCGAGTCGCGTTCGACGTTCCTCGCGAACCTGCACCCGGGCCAGATCCGCAAGGGTGTCATCTCCTCGATCGTCAACTTCGGTGCGTTCGTCGACCTCGGCGGCGTGGACGGCCTCGTGCACGTCTCCGAGCTCTCGTGGAAGCACATCGAGCACGCCAGCGAGGTCGTCGAGGTCGGCCAGGAGGTCACCGTCGAGGTGCTCTCCGTCGAGCTCGACCGCGAGCGCGTCTCCCTGTCGCTCAAGGCGACGCAGGAGGACCCGTGGCAGGTCTTCGCCCGGACCCACGCGATCGGCCAGGTCGCACCGGGCAAGGTCACCAAGCTCGTTCCGTTCGGCGCGTTCGTTCGCGTCGCGGACGGCATCGAGGGCCTCGTGCACATCTCGGAGCTGTCGGGCAAGCACGTCGAGCTGGCCGAGCAGGTCGTCTCGGTCGGCGAGGAGGTGTTCGTCAAGGTCATCGACATCGACCTCGACCGTCGCCGCATCTCGCTGTCGCTCAAGCAGGCCAACGACGGGGTCGACCCCGAGGGCACCGAGTTCGACCCGGCGCTCTACGGCATGCTCACCGAGTACGACGAGCAGGGCAACTACAAGTTCCCCGAGGGCTTCGACTCGGAGACGAACGAGTGGCGCGAGGGCTTCGACGCCGAGCGCGAGAAGTGGGAGCAGGACTACGCTGCCGCCCAGGCTCGCTGGGAGGCGCACAAGAAGCAGGTCGCCGCGTCGCTGGTCGCCCAGGCCGCCGACGACTCGTTCGCGGGTTCGGCGTCGTACTCGAGCGACTCCGCTTCGAGCGGCACCCTCGCCGACGACGCGTCGCTCGCGGCGCTGCGCGAGAAGCTCTCGAGCAACAACTGATCGCTTCGTGATCAACGGAAGGCCGGTCCCCGCTCGGGGGCCGGCCTTCCGGCGTTCCGGCCCGAGGATGCCTCTCGAGCGCGCGGATCCCTTCGGCCGGCGTCTCAGCCGGACGGTGCCTCGCCGGCGGGCGCCTCGCGGCCCGGCGCCCCGCCGGGCGCGGCACGGTTCCGCCGGCGGCGCCGGACGAGCACGACGACGAGGACCACGAGCGCGACGATCCCGATGAGGACGAGCGCGGGAATGATGATCGCGGCGAACGACAACGCGGCGGAGCCGAGGTCCTCGATCGTGCTCGTGATCGGCGCGGCGATCCCGCCGGTCGCCGCGTTGAGGACGGGCCGCGCGAGCGCCTTGACCAGGTGGACCGCGAGCGCGATCCCGGCGCCGATCGCGACGGGCACCCACTGGCCCGACGAGAGGAAGGCCTCCGGGTCGGTGACGGCGACGGTCGTCGCGGAGGTGCCGGAGCCGAACGCGATGCCGCCGGACGTCGGGCGCACGATGGTCTGGACGACGTCGTTGACGCTGTCGAGGCCGGGCACCTTGTCGGCGACGACCTCGAGCACCAGCAGCACGACGAGCACGAGCAGGACCCATTCGTTCGCGAGCCAGGCCCAGGCGGCCGGGAGCTCGACCCACCCGGTGAACCGGTCGAGCGCGCCGAGGATCACGAGCGGGATCCACGCGTTCAGGCCGGCCGCGAGCGCGAGCCCGGTCCCGGTGAGCAGTTCGAGCATCGGGATCCCTCCTCCTCGCCCGATCCTCCCACGACGCGGCGATAGGCTGGCGGCGTGTACCTGATCGGCCTCACCGGCGGCATCGCGTCCGGCAAGTCAACCGTCGCCCGCCGACTCTTCGAGCACGGTGCGATCCACATCGACGCGGACCAGCTCGCGCGGCGCGTGGTCGAGCCCGGCACGCCGGGCCTCGCCGCGGTCGTCGAGGCGTTCGGCCCGGAGATCCTCCGCGCCGACGGCACGCTCGACCGGGAGAAGCTCGGCGCACTCGCATTCGGCGATCCCGAGGCGCGCGAGCGGCTCAACGCGATCGTGCATCCCGCGGTCCGCGCGCTCTCCGGCCGGCTCATCGCCGAGGCGGGGGCCGCGGACCCCGACGCGGTCGTCGTGTACGACGTGCCGCTGCTCGTCGAAGCCCGGGTGGAGCATCCGTTCGACCTGATCGTGGTCACGGATGCCCCGCGGCGTGCGCAGCTCGCGCGTCTCGTCGACCAGCGCGGCCTCGAGCCCGCGCAGGCGGAGGCGCGCGTGGACGCGCAGGCGGACCCCGAGGAGCGACGCGCGATCGCCGACGTGGTGATCGACACCGGCGGCTCGCTCGCGCACACCATGAGCCAGGCCGACGCGCTCTGGGCGGACATCGTCGCGAAGACCCGCGCCGCCGACTGAGGATGCCCCGCCGGGCGGCGTGTCGGAGGGCGAACCTAGACTGGAACGATGGATTCGACCCGTTCCGTCCGCCCGTTCGAGGTCGTCAGCGAGTACCGGCCGAGTGGTGACCAGCCGCAGGCGATCGGGGAGCTCGCGGGGCGCATCAACGCCGGAGAAACCGACGTCGTGCTGCTCGGCGCGACCGGCACCGGCAAGTCCGCGACGACGGCGTGGCTGATCGAGCAGGTCCAGCGTCCGACGCTGGTGCTGGCCCACAACAAGACGCTCGCCGCGCAGCTGGCCACCGAGTTCCGCGAACTCATGCCGAACAACGCGGTCGAGTACTTCGTCTCCTACTACGACTACTACCAGCCCGAGGCGTACGTTCCGCAGACGGACACCTTCATCGAGAAGGATTCGTCGGTGAACGCCGAGGTCGAGCGGCTCCGGCACTCGACGACGAACTCGCTGCTGAGCCGCCGCGACGTCGTGGTGGTCTCGACGGTGTCGTGCATCTACGGCCTCGGCACGCCAGAGGAGTACCTGTCGGCGATGATGCCGCTGCAGGTCGGCCAGCGGGTGGATCGCGACTGGCTCATCCGCAAGTTCGTCTCGATGCAGTACCAGCGCAACGACGTGGACTTCTCGCGCGGGAACTTCCGCGTGCGCGGCGACACGATCGAGATCATCCCGGTCTACGAGGAGCGCGCGATCCGGATCGAGATGTTCGGCGACGAGGTCGAGGCGCTCTACAGCCTGCATCCGCTGACCGGCCAGGTCATCGAGAAGCTCGACGCGGTGCCCGTGTTCCCGGGGTCGCACTACGTCGCGTCGACCGACGTGATGCAGCGCGCGATCGGCACCATCCGCGACGAGCTCGACGAGCGCCTGCGCGAGCTCGAGCGCGAGGGCAAGCTGCTCGAGGCGCAGCGCCTGCGGATGCGCACGACCTTCGATCTCGAGATGATGGAGCAGATCGGGTTCTGCTCGGGCATCGAGAACTACTCGCGGCACATCGATCGGCGCGAAGCGGGGGAGCCGCCGCACTGCCTGCTCGACTACTTCCCGGACGACTTCCTCGTCGTCATCGACGAGTCGCACGTCACGGTCCCGCAGATCGGGTCGATGTACGAGGGCGACTCGTCGCGCAAGCGCACGCTCGTCGACCACGGGTTCCGGCTGCCGAGCGCGCTCGACAACCGCCCGCTGAAGTGGGACGAGTTCAAGGCCCGGGTGGGGCAGACGGTCTACCTCTCGGCGACGCCGGGCCGGTACGAGATGGGCGTCGCCGACGGCATCGTCGAGCAGATCATCCGCCCGACGGGCCTGGTCGACCCCGAGATCGTGGTGAAGCCGTCGAAGGGGCAGATCGACGACCTCCTGGAGGAGATCCGGCTCCGCGCGGAGCGCGACGAGCGCGTGCTCGTGACCACGCTCACGAAGAAGATGGCGGAGGAGCTCACCGCGTTCCTGACCGAGGCCGGGGTCCGCGTGCGATACCTGCACTCGGACGTCGACACGCTTCGCCGGGTCGAGCTGCTCACCGAGTTGCGCGCGGGCGTCTACGACGTCCTGGTCGGCATCAACCTGCTCCGGGAGGGACTCGACCTGCCCGAGGTGTCGCTCGTGGCGATCCTCGACGCCGACAAGGAAGGGTTCCTCCGGTCCTCGACCTCGCTAATCCAGACGATCGGCCGCGCGGCGCGCAACGTCTCCGGACAGGTGCACATGTACGCCGACGTGATGACGGACTCGATGGCGAGCGCGATCGACGAGACGAATCGCCGCCGCGAGATGCAGGTCGAGTACAACCGCGTGAACGGCATCGACCCGCAGCCGCTGCGCAAGCGCATCGCCGACATCACCGCGGTGCTCGCGCGGGAGGAGGCCGACACGGCCGAACTCCTCGCCGGGCGCGACGCGCGCCAGCGCACGCCCGTACCGATCGGGTCACGTCAGGGGATCGCGGCCGAGGGCGCGAACGACCTGGAGGAGCTCATCCGCGACCTCAACGACCAGATGCTCGAGGCCGCGGGGGAGCTGAAGTTCGAGCTCGCCGCACGGCTCCGCGACGAGGTGTCGGAGCTCAAGCGGGAACTGCGGCAGATGGAGAAGGCCGGGCACCTGGGGTGACCCGCACCCGGCGATTCGAACATCCGTTCGCTCTCGGCATGTCGGGGGTGGGCCCCGATGTCGGACGGGGTTCGTAGACTCGTATGGTGCCGATCTCACGTCTCGATGCCCACTCGCGCCTGAGCGTCCGCGGGGCGCGGGTGCACAACCTGCGCAACGTCGACGTCGAGGTCCCGCGTGACGCGATGGTGGTGTTCACCGGCCTGAGCGGGTCCGGCAAGTCGTCCCTCGCGTTCGACACGATCTTCGCCGAGGGCCAGCGCCGGTACGTCGAGTCGCTGTCCGCGTACGCCCGGCAGTTCCTCGGCCAGGTCGACCGCCCCGACGTCGACTTCATCGAGGGCCTGAGCCCCGCGGTCTCGATCGACCAGAAGTCGACGAACCGCAACCCTCGCTCGACGGTCGGCACCATCACCGAGATCTACGACTACATGCGCCTGCTCTGGGCGAGGATCGGCGTCCCGCACTGCCCCGAGTGCGGCGAGAAGATCCAGCGCCAGACCGTGCAGCAGATCGCGGACCACCTGATGGAACTGCCCGAGGGCACCCGCTACCAGGTGCTCGGTCCCGTCGTCTCGCAGAAGAAGGGCGAGTTCGTCGACCTCTTCCGCGACCTCGCGGCGCAGGGGTACACGCGGGCCGTGGTCGACGGCGAGCTGGTCCGCCTCGACGAGCCGCCGACCCTGAAGAAGCAGGTGAAGCACGACATCTCGATCGTGATCGACCGGCTCGTGGCATCCGCCGACCTCCTCGGCCGCCTCACCGACTCGCTCGAGACCGCGTTGCGGCTCACCGACGGGCTGGTGCTCGTCAACTACGTCGACCGCGAGGGCGACGACGCGTGGCAGACGTTCTCCGAGAAGCTGTCGTGCCCCAACCGGCATCCCATCGCGCTCACCGAGATCGAGCCGCGGACCTTCTCGTTCAACGCGCCGTTCGGCGCCTGCCCGGAGTGCTCGGGCCTGGGCACCCGCATGTCCGTCGACGAGGACCTCCTGATCGGCGACCCGATGGCGAGCATCACCGGCGGCGTCATCATCCCGTGGACCAGTCAGGGCAAGAGCCTCTACAACTACTACGAGAAGCTGCTCGACGGCCTCTCGCGCGACCTCGGGTTCTCGCTCGACACCCCGTGGCGCGACCTGCCGCCGAAGGCGCGCCAGGCCGTGCTCCACGGCGAGAACTTCGAGGTCAAGGTCCGCTGGCGCAACCGCTACGGGCGCGAGATGAGCTACACCTCCGGCTTCGAGGGCGTCGTGCCGTACATCGAACGCCAGTACGCGCAGGCTGAGACCGACGTGCAGCGCGCGCGGTGGGCCGAGTACCTGCGCGAGGTGCCGTGCCCGGTCTGCGAGGGCAAGCGGCTGAAGCCCGAGGTGCTCTCGGTCCTCATCCACGAGCACAGCATCGCGGACGTCGGGCTGCTGAGCCTCACCGATGCCCGTTCGTTCATGGACCGACTCCAGCTCACCGACCGCGAGCAGGCGATCGCCGCGCAGGTGCTCCGCGAGATCAAGCTCCGACTCGACTTCCTGATTCGGGTCGGCCTGAGCTACCTCGATCTCGCGCGCGCAGCCGGCACGCTCTCGGGCGGCGAGGCGCAGCGGATCCGGCTCGCGACGCAGATCGGCTCCGGCCTGACCGGCGTGCTCTACGTGCTCGACGAGCCGAGCATCGGCCTCCACCAGCGAGACAACCGGCGCCTGATCGACACGCTCGTCGCGCTGCGCGACCTCGGCAACACCCTCATCGTCGTCGAGCACGACGAGGACACCATCCGGACCGCGGACTGGATCGTCGACATCGGCCCGGGTGCGGGCGTGAACGGCGGGACCGTCGTCCACTCGGGCAGCTACGCCGACCTGCTGAAGAACGCGCACTCGCTCACGGGCGACTACCTCGCCGGTCGACGCGAGATCGCGATCCCGGCGACGCGACGACCGGTCGACGCCGACCGGATCATCCGCGTCGAGGGGGCGGCGGCGAACAACCTCAAGCACGTCGACGCGGAGTTCCCGCTCGGCACGTTCACGGCCGTCACCGGCGTGAGCGGCTCGGGCAAGTCGTCGCTCGTGAACGACATCCTGTACCGCGTACTCGCCAACCGGCTGAACGGCGCCCGCAAGGTGCCCGGCCGGCACCTGCGCGTGACCGGGCTCGACCTGCTCGACAAGGTCGTGCACGTCGACCAGGCGCCGATCGGGCGCACGCCGCGATCGAACCCCGCGACCTACACGGGCGTCTTCGACCGCATCCGCACGCTGTTCTCCGAGACGGTGGAGGCGAAGGCGCGCGGCTACCTGCCCGGCCGGTTCAGCTTCAACGTCAAGGGCGGTCGCTGCGAGGCGTGCGCGGGCGACGGCACGATCAAGATCGAGATGAACTTCCTGCCCGACGTGTACGTCGCCTGTGAGGTGTGCGGCGGCCAGCGGTACAACCGCGAGACCCTGCAGGTCCACTACAAGGGCAAGAACATCGCCGAGGTCCTCGAGATGCCGATCAGCGAGGCCGCCGAGTTCTTCGAGCCGATCTCCGCGATCCACCGCTACCTGAAGACGCTCGTCGACGTCGGGCTGGGCTACGTGCAGCTCGGGCAGAGCGCCACGACCCTCTCGGGCGGCGAGGCGCAGCGCGTGAAACTGGCGACCGAGCTCCAGCGGCGCTCGAACGGCCGGAGCGTCTACGTGCTCGACGAGCCGACGACCGGACTCCACTTCGAGGACGTGCGCAAGCTCCTCAAGGTGCTCGGCAAGCTCGTCGACAAGGGCAACACGGTCATCGTCATCGAGCACAACCTCGACGTGATCAAGTCCGCCGACTGGCTCATCGACCTGGGGCCCGAGGGCGGCTCCGGAGGCGGCACGATCGTCGCGACAGGCACGCCCGAGCAGGTCGCCCGCAACCACGACAGCCACACGGGATACTTCCTCCGAGAGATCTTCGACGGGGGCGAGGCCCGCGCCGAGGTCGCCAGCTGACGATGGCCGACACCGTCCCCTATCGTCCGAAGGCGGGCGAGATCCCGACCGCGCCCGGCGTCTACCGCTTCCGCGACGCCGACCGCCGCGTGCTCTACGTCGGCAAGGCGAAGAACCTGCGCGCGCGGCTCTCGAACTACTTCGCACCGCTCCACACGCTCCACGAGCGCACGCGGCGCATGGTGACGAGCGCCGCGTCCGTCGAGTGGACGGTCGTCGCGAACGACGTCGAGGCGCTCCAGCTCGAGATCACGTGGATCAACGACCTCAAGCCGCCGTTCAACGTGCGCTTCAAGGACGACAAGTCGTACCCGTACCTCGTCGTCACGCTCGCGGAGGAGGCGCCGCGCGCGATGGTGTCGCGCAAGCGAGGCATCCGCGGCGCCCGGTACTTCGGCCCGTACCCGAAGGTGTGGGCGGTGAACGACACGCTCGAGACGATGTTGAAGCTGTTCCCGATCCGCACCTGCAAGGACAGCGACTACCGGCGCGCGATGGCGACCGGCAAGCCCTGCTTCGCAGGCCAGATCGGTCGCTGCTTCGGCCCGTGCTCCGGGCGCGTGAGCATCGAGGAGCACCGCGAGAACGTCGACCGCTTCGTGGCGTTCATGCAGAACCAGGACCGCCGGATCATCGCCGACCTCGAGCGCGAGATGCGCGCGGCCGCCGCGGTGCAGGATTACGAAACCGCCGCCCGGCGGCGCGACCAGCTGCAGGCGGCGACGGCGTTCTTCGAGAAGAGTGCGATGGTGCTCGGCGAGCACGTCGACCTCGACGTCTTCGGGATCGACCACGACGAGCTGGCGGCGGCGGTCCACCTCTTCGTCGTTCGCGGCGGCCGCGTCCGAGGCGTGCGGAGCTGGACCGTCGACAAGGAGCTCGACGTCCCGCTGGGCGAGCTCGTCGACTCGGTCCTGCAGAACGCCTACACCGACGGCATCCGTCCGCCCGGCGAGGTCGTCGTGCCCGAGCTGCCCGACGACGCCGAGGCGGTCGAGGGGTGGCTCGGCGGGCTCGCCGGACGCAAGGTGCGGCTGCGCGTCGCGCAGCGCGGCGACAAGGCCGCGCTGCTCGAGACGGCGCACCAGAACGCCAAGCAGGAGCTGATGCTCGCCAAGACCCGGCGCAGCGCCGACTTCACGACCCGCTCGCGCGCCCTCGAGGACATCCAGGAAGCGCTCGGCATGCCGGATGCCCCGCTGCGCATCGAGTGCTTCGACGTGTCCCACCTGTCCGGGACCAACATCGTCGCCTCGATGGTCGTGTTCGAGGACGGGCTGCCCCGGAAGGACGAGTACCGGCGGTTCACGATCGCGTCGTCGACCGACGACACCGACTCGCTGCACCAGGTCCTCACCAGGCGGCTGGCCTACCTCGCGAACGCGCCGGCCGCCGAACCCGAACCCGATCCGGCCGAGCCGCAGTCCGGGCCCGCCGCGCGCGCGAAGTTCGCGTACCGCCCGAACCTGCTCGTCGTCGACGGCGGCCGGCCTCAGGTCGAGGCGGCCTGGCGGGCACTGCGCGAATCGGGCGTGCAGGGGATCTCGCTCTGCGGCATCGCGAAGCGCCTCGAGGAGATCTGGACGCCGGAGTCGGACTTCCCGGTCATCCTCCCGCGCAACTCGGACGCCCTCTTCCTCTTCCAGCGCGTCCGGGACGAGGCGCACCGGTTCGCGATCACCCACCAGCGCCAACGGCGCAAGCGCGACATCGGCTCGATGCTCGGCGAGATCCCGGGCCTCGGCCCGGCCCGCGTGAAGGAGTTGCTCCGGCACTTCGGGTCGGTGACGAAGCTCCGCGCGGCCGGCGTCGAGGAGATCGCGGAGGTCAAGGGGATCGGCCCGACGCTCGCCGCGGCGATCCACGCACGCCTGAGCACGAAGACGGAGGCCCGGGTAGGCTGAGGATCGCGGAAAGGGGCTCGACCGATGGGTGATGACGACGCACAGGAGATGCTCATCGTCACCGGCATGTCGGGTGCGGGTCGCTCCACCGCGGCCGACGCGCTCGAGGACCTCGGCTGGTACGTCGTCGACAACCTGCCGCCGCAGATGCTCCGCCCGCTCGTCGAGCTCGTCGAACGCGCCGGCGCGACGCTGCCCCGGATCGCGGCCGTCGTCGACATCCGCGGTGGTGACTTCTTCGCCGAGATCCAGGACATCGTGCAGGCGCTGCGGAGCGGCGTGAACGTGCGGGTCATGTTCCTCGACGCATCCGACGCCGTCCTCGTCCGCCGGTTCGAATCGGTGCGTCGGCCGCACCCGCTCCAGGGCGACGGGACGATCCTCGACGGCATCGTCGCCGAGCGGACCAGGCTCGCTGCCATCCGCGAGACGAGCGACATCATCGTCGACACGTCGGAGCTGAACATCCACCAGCTCGCGACCCTCGTCACCGACTCCTTCGCTGAGGCGGGGCACACGGGGGTGCGCGTCACGGTGCTCAGCTTCGGCTTCAAGTACGGGCTCCCGCCGGACGCCGACCTCGTCGTGGACGCGCGGTTCCTGCCGAACCCGTTCTGGATCCCCGAGTTGCGCCAGCTCACGGGGGAGGACCCGAGCGTCGCCGACTACGTGCTCGCGCAGCCCGGGGCATCCGAGTTCATCGCGGCCTACTCGGCCGCGCTCGCGCCCGTGCTCGCGGGGTACCAGCGCGAGAACAAGCGGCACGCGACGATCGCGGTCGGATGCACCGGTGGCAAGCACCGCTCGGTCGCGATCGCGCGCGAGCTCGCCCGCCGCCTCGGCGAACTGCCGGGCGTCGGGGTGAGCGTGAAGGACCGCGACCTCGGTCGCGAGTGACGACTCGGCCGGCCGCCCGCGCTTCGGGCTGCCGGTCGACATTGCAGGCAAGGAAACAGATGGGAACGACCACGTGGCATTGACCGCCGATGTGAAGGAAGAGCTCGCCCGAGTCGAGGTCTCGAAGACGAGCGTCCGGGCAGCCGAACTCGCCTCGATCCTCCGGTTCGCCGGCGGACTGCACATCATCTCCGGACGCATCGCGATCGAGGCGGAGCTCGATTCGCCCACGATCGCCAAGCGCGTGACGCGCGACCTCGGCGAACTCTACGGCGTGCGACCGGACGTCTCGGTCGTGCCGGCCGCGGGCCTGCGGCGCCAGAACCAGTTCCTCATCCGGGTGCTCGACGGCGGCGAGACGCTCGCGCGCCAGACGGGCCTGCTCGACGGGCACCGACGACCCGTGCGGGGTCTGCCGAACAAGCTGACGACGGGTTCGATCGCGGAGATCGCAGCCGTCTGGCGCGGGGCGTTCCTCGCGCACGGCGGCCTGACCGACCCTGGTCGCTCGGCTGCGCTCGAGGTGACCTGCCCCGGCAACGAGACCGCGATGGCGCTCGTCGGCGCGGCCGGTCGGCTGGGGGTGTCGGCGAAGGCGCGCGAGGTCCGCGGGGTGCACCGCGTCGTCATCCGGGACGGCGAGGCGATCAGCGCGATGCTCGCGCGCATGGGCGCGACCGCGACGGTCCGCAGCTGGGAGGAACTCCGGCAGCGGCGCGAGGTGCGCGCGACGGCGAACCGGCTCGTGAACTTCGACGACGCGAACCTCCGCCGCAGTGCGCAGGCGGCGGTCGCGGCCTGCGCGCGCGTCGAGCGCGCGATGGAGATCCTCGGCGACGACATCCCCACGCACCTCCGCTACGCGGGCGAACTGCGCCTGGCGCATCGCGACGCGAGCCTCGACGAGCTCGGGCACCACGCGGATCCGCCCATGACGAAGGACGCCGTCGCCGGGCGCATCCGCCGACTCCTCGCGATGGCCGACAAGCGGGCAGCCGAGCTCGACGTGCCCGGCACCGAATCGAACCTGCCTGCCGATCTCGACGTGTGACGACGGCGTGACGTTCTCCGGCGACCCGGCCGGGGTACGGGCATAGACTCGGAGACGGCCTCGGTGCGGGCCGGCGTCCGCCGGCTCCCGGGGGCATCCACGAAGGAGAAGGAATGGCTGACTACACCCTCCCTGAGCTCGCCTACGATTACTCGGCCCTCGAGCCGGCGATCAGCGGCACGATCATGGAGCTGCACCACTCGAAGCACCACCAGGCCTACGTGACGGGCGCCAACACCGCCCTCGCACAGCTCGCAGAGGCCCGCGAGACCGGCAACCTCGCGAACGTCAACAAGCTCGAGAAGGACCTCGCGTTCAACCTCGGCGGACACGTGAACCACTCGATCTTCTGGACCAACCTCTCACCGGACGGCGGCGACAAGCCGACCGGCGAACTGGCTGCCGCGATCGACGACCAGTTCGGCTCGTTCGACGCGTTCCAGGCCCACTTCACGGCGGCGGCGCTCGGCGTGCAGGGCTCCGGGTGGGCGGTGCTCGCCTGGGACTCGATCGGCGAGCGCGTGCTCGTGTTCCAGTTCTTCGACCAGCAGGGCAACCTGCCCGCGGGCATCGTGCCGCTGCTCCTGCTCGACGTGTGGGAGCACGCGTACTACCTCGACTACAAGAACGTGCGCGCCGACTACGTGAAGGCGTTCTGGACGATCGTCGACTGGGCGAACGTCCAGCAGCGGCTCGAAACCGCCCGAGTGAAGACGGCGGGCCTGCTGCTACTGTCGTAACCGGGGGACTGGCGCCGCGTGCGCGCGCCGCTCGCGGCGCCATCGCCCGTGTTCATCGCTTCACCGCGCTGACGCGCGCCGTCGCATTGGAGACTCCGTGTCCGTAAAGATCGGTATCAACGGGTTCGGCCGAATCGGCCGAAACTACTTCCGCGCCGCACTCGCCCAGGGCGCGGACATCGAGGTCGTCGCCGTGAACGACCTCACCGACAACAAGACCCTCGCGCACCTGCTCAAGTACGACTCGATCGTCGGCCGCCTCGACGCGACCGTCGAGTACGACGACGAGAACCTCATCGTCGACGGGCACAAGATCCGCGCCCTCGAGGTGCGCGACCCGGCCGAGCTGCCCTGGGCCGAGCTCGGCGTCGACATCGTGATCGAGTCGACGGGTCGGTTCACCAAGGGTCCCGATGCGCGCAAGCACATCGCGGCGGGTGCGAAGAAGGTGCTGATCTCGGCGCCGGGCACGGACATCGACGGCACGTTCGTCCTCGGCGTGAACGAGGACACGTACGACCCGGCGACCCAGCACATCATCTCGAACGCGTCCTGCACGACGAACTGCCTCGCGCCGCTGGCGAAGGTGTTCAACGACGCGTTCGGCATCGAGAGCGGTCTCATGACCACGGTGCACGCGTACACCGCGGACCAGAACCTGCAGGATGCCCCGCACAGCGACCTCCGTCGTGCGCGGGCGGCCGCGCTCAGCATCATCCCGACCTCGACCGGCGCCGCGAAGGCGATCGGCCTGGTCATCCCCGAGCTGCAGGGCAAGCTCGACGGCTTCGCGCTGCGCGTGCCGGTGCCGACGGGGTCGATCACCGACCTCACGGTGATCCCGACCCGCGTGCCGACGGTCGACGAGATCAAGGCCGCCTACAAGGCGGCGGCCGAGGAAGGCCCCCTGAAGGGCTACCTGAAGTACACCGAGGACCCGATCGTGTCGGCCGACATCGTCACCGACTCCTACTCGT
This sequence comes from Agromyces sp. MMS24-JH15, assembly GCF_043518605.1. Lineage (GTDB taxonomy): Bacteria > Actinomycetota > Actinomycetes > Actinomycetales > Microbacteriaceae > Agromyces. Next base: position 3,323,592 of record NZ_CP171358.1, on the reverse strand, counting down.
CGATCTTCGACGCGGGCCTCGTGAAGGTGCTCGGCGACCAGGTCAAGATCACCTCGTGGTACGACAATGAGTGGGGCTACTCGTGCCGACTCGTGGACCTCACGGAGTTCGTGGCCGAGCGCCTCTGAAATGGAGAATCAGTGACACTGCGAACGATCGATTCACTCGGTCCGCTCGCCGGCAAGCGCGTCGTCGTCCGATGCGACCTCAACGTTCCTCTCAAGGACGGGGTCATCACGGACGACGGGCGCGTGCGGGCATCCATCCCCACCATCCGGGCCCTCACGTCGCAGGGTGCGCGCGTGATCGTGGTCTCGCACCTCGGGCGTCCCGAGGGCGCGCCGGACCCGAAGTACAGCCTCGCGCCGGCCGCCGTGCGGCTCGGCGAACTGCTGGAGGCCCCGGTCGCGCTCGCGTCGGACACGGTGGGTCCGGACGCCGAGGCGAAGGTGGCGGCGCTCGGGGACGGCGAGGTGCTCGTCCTCGAGAACCTGCGCTTCAACCCGGGCGAGACCAGCAAGGACGGGGCGGAGCGTCGTGCGTTCGCCGAGCAGCTCGCGGCGTTCGCCGATGCGGTCGTCTCCGACGGCTTCGGCGTCGTGCACCGCAAGCAGGCGAGCGTGTGGGACCTCGAGCAGCTCCGGCCGAGCGCCGCGGGCCTGCTCATCGCCGCTGAGCTCGACGTGCTCGACCGCCTGACCGAGTCGCCCGAGCGGCCGTACGCGGTGGTGCTCGGCGGCTCCAAGGTGTCCGACAAGCTCGGCGTGATCGCGCACCTGCTGCCGCGGGTCGACACGCTCCTGATCGGCGGTGGGATGCTGTTCACGTTCCTCGCCGCGAAGGGGCACCCGGTCGGCTCGAGCCTGCTCGAGGCCGACCAGATCGAGACCGTTCGGGGCTACCTCGCGAAGGCGGAGGAGCTCGGGGTCGACATCGTGCTGCCCACGGACATCGTGGTTGCCGCGTCGTTCTCGGCCGACGCCGAGCACGTCGTGACCACGGCGGAGGCCATCGAGGAGACGCCGTTCGGCGCATCCGGCCTCGGCCTCGACATCGGTCCGGAGACGGCGGCGGCGTTCGCCGAGCGGATCCGCGGGTCGAAGACCGTCTTCTGGAACGGCCCGATGGGCGTGTTCGAGCTGGCTCCCTTCGCAGCGGGCACGCGCGCGATCGCCGGGGCCCTCACCGAGACGGAGGGCCTGAGCGTCGTGGGCGGGGGCGACTCCGCGGCGGCCGTGCGCCAGCTCGGCTTCGCAGACGACGCCTTCGGGCACATCTCGACGGGCGGCGGCGCGAGCCTCGAGTTCCTCGAGGGCAAGAAGCTCCCCGGCCTGGAGGTCCTCGGATGGCAGTGAATCGCACCCCGTTCATCGCGGGGAACTGGAAGATGAACCTCGACCACCTGCAGGCGATCGCGCTCGTGCAGAAGCTGGCGTTCGCGCTGGCCGAGGCCAAGCACGACCCCGCCGACGCCGAGGTGGCCGTGTTCCCGCCCTTCACCGACCTCCGCAGCGTGCAGACGCTCGTGGACGCCGACCGGCTCCCGATCGCCTACGGCGGCCAGGATGTCTCGTCGCACGACTCGGGCGCGTACACGGGCGAGATCTCGGGGGCGTTCCTCGCGAAGCTCGGCGCCCGGTACGTCATCATCGGGCACTCCGAGCGGCGCACGCTGCACGCCGAGTCCGACGAGCTCGTGAACGCCAAGGTGCTCGCGGCGCAGAAGCACGGGATCGTCCCCGTGCTGTGCGTCGGAGAGACCGCGGAGGACCTCGAGGCGCACGGCGCGAGCGCCGTGCCGGTGGCCCAGCTCCGGCGGGCGCTCGAGGGCGTCGACCCGGCCAAGGAGATCGTCGTCGCCTACGAGCCGGTCTGGGCCATCGGCTCGGGCCAGGCCGCGACGCCCGAACAGGCGCAGCAGGTCGGGGCGGCGCTCCGCGCGGTCCTGGCCGAGGTGCTCGGACCCGACGTGGCAGCGTCGACGCGCATCCTCTACGGCGGATCCGTGAAGTCCTCCAACATCGCGTCGTTCCTGCGCGAGCCGGATGTCGACGGTGCGTTGGTCGGCGGGGCGAGCCTCGACGTCGACGAGTTCTCGGCGATCGTGCGGTTCAAGAAGCACGTCGGAGCCTGACGCGCTCCGGAGCCCGACGGGCTCCGTGACGTGACCTGCGGGGTCCCGGCCTGACGGCCGGGGCCCCGCCTCTTGGCTATACTCGAAAGTCGGCACGGTACTCCGCCGTGCCCGGAAAGGTTCACCGTGGATATTCTCCAGGTCATCCTGCAGGTGCTGCTCGGCCTCACGAGCCTCCTGCTGACGCTGCTCATCCTGCTGCACAAGGGCCGCGGCGGCGGCCTGTCGGACATGTTCGGCGGCGGTATGACGTCGAGCCTCGGGGCATCCGGCGTGGCCGAGCGAAACCTGAATCGCATCACCATCATCCTCGGGCTCGTGTGGATCGGGTGCATCGTCGCACTCGGCCTGATCACGAAGTTCGACGCCGGAATCTGACGAGGGGACACGGAGCATGGTCTCTGGCAACAGCGCGATCCGCGGCTCCCGAGTGGGCGCCGGGCCGATGGGGGAGCAGGACCGCGGGGTCCATGCCGACCGCGTCGCCGTGAGCTACTGGGACGCCAAGGGGAACGAGACGATCCGCTACTTCGCGGCGAACCTCCCGGAGGACGAGATCCCCGACGTCATCGACAGCCCGTCGACCGGCCTGCCGGCCGGTCGCGACCGCGAGAACCCGCCGTCGGTCGCGAAGACCGAGCCGTACAAGACGCACCTGGCGTACGTGAAGGAGCGGCGGACCGAGGAGGAAGCGGAGACGCTCCTCGACGAGGCGATCCAGCAGCTGCGCGCCCGCCGCGGCACCGCGACGCCCTCGGAGTAGGCGTCCGTCGCACGTATGCGAAGAGGGGCCGATCGGTGAACACCGATCGGCCCCTCTTCGCGTTGCCTGCGTGGCCGGTCCGCCACCGCCCGGGTCAGTAGTCGGGATCGATGAGCGCGGCCGGCACCTCGGCCGCGGCGTCCCGGTCGACGAAGAAGACCGTGCGCTTGCGCCCCTTGATCCCGGCGACGGGGACTTCCTCCCGACTGGCGCCCGCGAGGGCCAGCCCGAGCGCGGATGCCTTGTCGGCGCCCGCGAGCACGAACCAGACGCGCTGCGACGCGTTCAGCACCGGCCGGGTGAGGCTGAGCCGCTCGGGCGGCGGCTTCGGGGAGTTCCGGACGGCGATGACCGTCCGGTCGACGACCTCGATGCCCGCGCGGTGCGGGAAGAGGGACGCGATGTGCCCGTCCGGCCCGACCCCGAGGAACGTGATGTCGAAGCTCGGGTGCGCCTGGCCGTCCGTGCCCCACTCCGCCAGTTCCGCCGCGTAGCGGACGGCGGCCTCGTCGAGATCGAGGTCGCCGTCCGCTGCCGGGAACGGGTGGAGGTTCGCGTCGGGCAGGTCGAGGTCGTCGAGCAGCGCGTCGTGCGACAGGCGATCGTTCCGATCCTCGTGGCCCGCGGGAACCCACCGTTCGTCGCCCCACCAGAAGTGCACGCGGCTCCAGTCGAGGGAGGTGCGCGCCGGCGAGGCGGCGACGGCTTCGAGGACCGCGGACCCCATGCTCCCGCCCGTGAGGGCGACGTGCACGATCGGCTGGTCGTCGAGGAGGTCGAGCGTCTTCGTGAGGAATCGCGCCGCGACCGCCCCCGCGAGGCCGGCCTTGTCGGGATGCACCAGCACGCGCCGCTCGTTCGTCATCGTCCCGCGCCCTCCGACGCCGACGTCGCCAGGGCCGCGAGGCCCTTCGTGATGACCTCACCGTACAGCTCGTCCGGGTCGAGTCGACGCAGCTCGTCCGCCAGGCAGTCGCGCAGGTTCCGGCGCGGCAGCGCCAGGTCGTGCACGGGCTGCCCCGGCTGGGTGAGCGTCGCCACGCCCGGCACGTCGCGGATGAGGCGGATCGTGCCGGGTTCGCGGTCGAGCTCGACGCCGTGGATCCCGTTCGAGCCCAGCTCGATCGGGTTCAGCCCGCAGTGGGTCGCCGCGCCGAGCTGCATGTGCAGCCATGCGGCGAGGAGCGTGGTCGACGGCGAGTCGATCGCTCCCGACACGCGCACGCCCGTCACGGGTGCGTACGGCGGCTGGTCGAGCACCGCGGCCAGCTGCGCACGCCACAGCGTGAGCCGCGTCCAGGCGAAGTCGGCGTCCCCGGGGAGATAGGAGTCCGCGAGGGCGTGGATCGCGGCCTGCGGGTCCGGCTGCGCCGAGGCATCCGTGATCCGTCGCTGCGCGAGGCGGCCGAGGGGCGATCGTCCGGGAACCGCGGGAGCGGTGCGCGGCCACCAGGTGACCACCGGCGCATCCGGCAGGAGCAGGCCCATGACGAGGGATTCCTCGTCGACGGCCGCCGCGCCGTAGGCGCGAAGGAGGATGACCTCGCTCGCGCCGGCGTCGCCGCCGACGCGGATCTGCGCGTCGACGCGCGCCTCGAGGTCGCCCTGCTCGGGCTCGGTGGCGACGACGATCACCCGCATCGGGTGCTCGCGGGAGGCGTCGTTCGCGGCCTCGATCGCCTCCTCCTCCTGGCCGGTCTCGGTCGCGATGATGAGCGTGAGCACGCGCCCGAGGGCGACCGCACCGCCCTCTTCACGGATCTTGACGAGGGCCTTGGACACCTGGCTGATGGTGGTGTCGGGCAGGTCGACGATCATGGGCGCCTCCAACTGCGTCCGTCGCGGGCGAGGAGTTCATCGGCGGATGCCGGGCCCCAGGTGCCGGGCCGGTACTGCTCGGGCGCGCCCTGCGTCTCCCAGAACTCCTCGATCGGGTCGAGGATCTTCCAGCTGAGCTCGACTTCCTCCTGGCGGGGGAAGAGGGGCGGGTCGCCGAGCAGGACGTCGAGGATGAGTCGCTCGTACGCCTCGGGGCTCGCCTCGGTGAACGCGTGGCCGTAGCCGAAGTCCATCGTGACGTCGCGCACCTGCATGCCCGCACCCGGGACCTTCGAGCCGAAGCGGATGGTCACGCCCTCGTCGGGCTGGACGCGGATCACGAGGGCGTTCTGCCCGAGCTGCTGCGTGTGGCTGTCCTCGAAGAGCTGCTGCGGCGCGCGCTTGAACACGACCGCGATCTCGGTCACGCGACGCCCCAGGCGCTTGCCGGCGCGCAGGTAGAACGGCACGCCCGCCCATCGGCGGGTGCCGATCTCGAGCTTCAGCGCGGCGTACGTCTCGGTCGTGGACTGGGGGTTCATCCCGTCCTCGTCGAGGAATCCGACGACCTTCTCGCCTCCCTGCCAGCCGCCCGAGTACTGCCCGCGCGCGGTGCTCGCGGCGAGGTCCTCGGGAAGCCGCACCGCGGCGAGGATCTTCTCCTTCTCGGCGCGGAGCGCCGCGGCGTCGAAGGAGATCGGCTCCTCCATCGCGGTGAGCGCGAGCAGCTGCAGCAGGTGGTTCTGGATGACGTCGCGTGCCGCGCCGATGCCGTCGTAGTAGCCGGCACGGCCGCCCACGCCGATGTCCTCGGCCATGGTGATCTGCACGTGGTCGACGTGGTTCGCATTCCAGATGGGCTCGTAGAGCTGGTTGGCGAACCGGAGCGCCAGGATGTTCTGGACCGTCTCCTTGCCGAGGTAGTGGTCGATGCGGAACACCGAGTCCGGCGGGAACACCGACGCGACGACGTCGTTCAGCTCGCGCGCGGTCTTGAGGTCGCTGCCGAACGGCTTCTCGATGACCACGCGTCGCCACTGGCCCTCGGGCTGCTCGGTGAGCCCCGAGCGCTTCAGCTGCGACACGACCTCCGGGAACGACTTCGGCGGGATCGACAGGTAGAACGCGTGGTTGCCCATCGTCCCGCGCTCGACGTCGAGCCGCTCGACCGTCTCTCGGAGCTGGTCGAAGGCCGCGGGATCGTCGAACGTGCCCGAGACGAACCGGATGCCCTGTGCGAGCTGCTTCCAGACGTCCTCGCGGAACTCGGTCCGGGCGTACTGCTTGACGGAGTCGTGGACGACCCTCGCGAAGTCCTCGTCCTCCCAGTCGCGCCGGGCGAAGCCGACCAGCGCGAACCCCGGGGGCAGGAGCCCCCGGTTCGCGAGGTCGTAGACCGCGGGCATGAGCTTCTTCCGCGAGAGGTCGCCGGTGACGCCGAAGAGGATGAGGCTCGACGGGCCGGCGATGCGATTGAGGCGGTAGTCCTTGGATGACCTGAGGGGATTGTTCCCCGCACTGATCTCTGCAGGCATACGCGGGCCGCGCCTCAGCCGATCGCTTCGACGACGGTCGCGAGCTGCGCGCCCGGATCGGTGAGCGTCAGCGTCAGGACCGGGCGGCCGTGCTCGGCGAGCACGCTCGCGTCGCCGGAAGCCTGTGCCGCGATCAGCTGGCCGAACGTGAACGGCCGTTCGGGGATCTCGAGGTCGGCGTCCGACTTCGCGACGAGCTGCAGGAACACGCCGACGGCGGGGCCGCCCTTGTGGAACTGGCCGGTCGAGTGCAGGAAGCGCGGACCCCAGCCGAACGTCACCGGCCGACCCGAGCGGGCCGCGAGCAGGTCGCGCAGCTCGGCGAAGCCCGGGTGCGCGACGCGGTCGACGTAGGCCTGGATCGACAGGTACCCGTTCGCGGGGAGCTCCTCCAGGAGCACCTCGATCGCCGAGGCGAGGTCGCTCGACGCGCCGATGACCTCGGGCGTGCCGCGGACCTCGATGCCGTCCGCGACGAACGCGGCGGGCTCGGGCTCGGGGCGCGCGTCGAGGAGGCCGCGCGCGGCGATCTTGGCGGACTCGACGTCGGGCTGGTCGAACGGGTTGATCCCGAGGAGTCGGCCCGCGACCGCGGTCGCGTACTCCCAGCCGAGCAGCTGCGCGCCGAGGGAGCCGGAGACGTGGATCTCGCCGGACCCATGACGGGCGTAGACGTGCTCGCCCGCGTCGTCGACGAGACGGACGACCTGGACGTCGGCGAGGCCCGCGGAGACCTCGGGGGAGTCGGCGTCGAGGACGACGGGCAGGAGCCCGGTCCCCTCCTTGCCGGTCGACTCGGCGATGAGCTGTTCGGCCCAGTCGGCGAAGCCGACGAGGTGCGTCCCGTCCGCGACGATCGCGAGCTTGTCGCGCAGCGGCGTCGTCGCGGCGATGGCGGCACCGAGCACGAGGCCCGGGTTCGTCTCGTCGTCGATCGCGAGCAGGAGCGAGACCGCCTCGGCCTCGTCGAGGATCTCGGCGATGTCGACACCCGCGAGGCCGGACGGCACGAGGCCGAACGCGGTGAGCGCCGAGTAGCGGCCGCCCACGTTCGGGTCGGCGTTGAATACCCGGTAGCCCGCCTCGCGCGCCGACTGGTCGAGCGGCGAGCCCGGGTCGGTGACGACGACGATGCGCTCGCGCGGGTCGATGCCGGCGGCGCGGAACGCCGCCTCGTACGCGCGGCGCTGGCTGTCGGTCTCGACGGTCGAGCCCGACTTCGACGACACGACGAGCACGGTCTCGGCGATCCGGTCCTCGAGCGCGGCCCGGACCTGGCCCGGGTCGGTCGAGTCGAGCACGGTCAGCTCGATGCCGCTGGTGCCGGTGATGACCTCGGGCGCGAGCGACGAGCCGCCCATGCCGCCGAGCACGACGTGCGTGACGCCGGCGGCGCGGAGCTCGTCGCGCAGCGCGAGGATCTCGGGGACGAGCGGACGCGAGACCGACACGGCCTCGGTCCAGCCGAGGCGCTTGGACGCCTCGTCCTCGGCCGCGGGCCCCCACAGGGCCGGGTCGAGCGCGGTGATCCCGGAGGCGACGCGGTCGGCGACGAGCGTCGGGAGGACGCGACGGACCGCGTCGGCGGCGTCGCCGCTGACGGAGACGCGGAAGCTCATCGCGCCGACTCCAGCGCCGTACGGACGGTGTCGAGCAGCTCGTGCCACGAGACGATGAACTTCTCGACGCCCTCGCGCTCGAGCAGCGCGGTCACGTCGTCGTAGTCCACGCCGAGGCCGGCCAGGGCGTCGAGGACCGCGCCCGCATCCGCGTAGTTGCCGGTCACGGTGTCACCCTCGACGACGCCGTGGTCGAACGTCGCCTCGAGCGTCTTCTCGGGCATCGTGTTGACGATGCCGGCCGCGACGAGCTCGGTCACGTAGAGCGTGTCGGGCAGCGACGGGTCCTTGACGCCGGTCGAGGCCCAGAGCGGACGCTGGCGGTTCGCACCGGCCGCGAGCAGGGCCTGCGCGCGCTCGCCCGCGAACTGCTGCTCGAAGAGCTCGTACGCGAGACGCGCGTTCGCGACGCCGGCCTTCGACTTCAGCGCGATGGCCTCGTCGGTGCCGATCGCCTCGAGGCGCTTGTCGATCTCGGTGTCGACGCGCGACACGAAGAACGAGGCGACCGAGTGGATCGTCGACAGGTCGATGCCGGCGGCCTTCGCCTGCTCGAGGCCGGCGAGGTAGGCCTCGATGACCTGGCGGTAGCGCTCGAGGCTGAAGATCAGCGTCACGTTCACGCTGATGCCGGCGCCGATGACCTCGCGGATCGCGTCGAGGCCCTCGACCGTCGCGGGGATCTTGATCATCGCGTTCGGGCGGTCGACGGTCGCCCAGAGGGCCTTGGCCGACTCGATCGTGCCCGCGGCGTCGTGCGCCAGGTCGGGCGCGACCTCGATCGACACGCGGCCGTCGAGTCCGCCGCTGCGGTCGAAGACCGGACGGAAGACGTCGGACGCCGCGCGGACGTCGTCGGTCGTGATCGTGAAGACGGCCTCGTCGACGCTCGCGCCGGCGGCGGCGAGTTCGTGGACCTGGTCGCGGTACGACTCGCCGTTCGACAGTGCGCCGGCGAAGATCGTCGGGTTGGTGGTCACGCCGACGACGTCGCGGTCGGCGATCAGGCGCTCGAGTCCGCCGCTGCGGATGCGCTCACGGGACAGGTCGTCGAGCCAGATGCTCACGCCCGCGGCCGACAGTGCGGCGGTGGGGGTGGTCGATGCGGTGCTGGTGGTGCTGGACATGTTCGTGGATCTCCTTCTGCTCGCCTGGGACTAGGCGGCGAGCGATTCCTTCGCGGCGGCGACGACGGCCTCGGCCGTGATGCCGAACTCGCGGAACAGGGTCTTGTAGTCGGCGGAGGCGCCGAAGTGCTCGATCGACACCGCACGGCCGCGCGTGCCGAGGTAGCGGTACCAGGTGAGCCCGAGGCCCGCCTCGACCGAGACGCGCGCGGTGACCGCGGCCGGGAGGACCGACTCGCGGTAGGCGGCGTCCTGCTCCTCGAACCACTCGAGGCTCGGAGCCGACACGACACGGGCGTGCACGCCCTCGGCTGCGAGCTGCTCGCGGGCGGCCAGGGCCAGCTGCACCTCCGAGCCGGTCGCGATGAGGATCACGTCGGGCCGGCCCGACGCCGCCTCGGCGAGCACGTAGGCGCCCTTCGAGACGTTCGACGCGGCCGCGAGCGTGTCGCCGGATGCCTCGCCCTCGCCGCGCTCGAACACCGGGATGTTCTGGCGGGTCAGCGCGATGCCGGCCGGCTCGTGGCGCCGCTTGAGGATCTCGAGCCAGGCGTGGGAGACCTCGTTCGCGTCCGCGGGGCGGACGACGGTGAGGCCCGGGATGGCCCGGAGCGTCGACAGCTGCTCGATCGGCTGGTGGGTCGGTCCGTCCTCGCCGAGGGCGACCGAGTCGTGCGTCCAGACGAAGACGCTCGGCACCTTCATGAGGGCGGCGAGCCGGACGGCCGGTCGCATGTAGTCGCTGAAGATGAGGAACGTGCCGCCGAACGGGCGGGTCGGGCCGTGGAGGGCGATGCCGTTGAGGATCGCGGCCATGGCGTGCTCGCGGATGCCGAAGTGGAGGACGCGACCGGACGGGTTGCCGCTGAACTCGTGCGTCGACCACTGCTCGGGGATGAAGGAGGCCGCGCCGTTGATCGTGGTCAGGTTCGACTCGGCGAGGTCGGCCGAGCCGCCCCAGAACTCGGGGAGGACGCCGGCCAGGGCGTTGATGACCTTGCCGGACGCCGCGCGCGTCGACACCTCGGTGCCGCCGTCGAAGACCGGCAGGGCCGCCTCGATGTCGGCGGGCAGCTCGCCCGCGAGCAGGCGGTCGAGCAGGGCCTTGCGCTCGGGGTTCGCCGCGGCCCACGCGTCGAACGACGACTGCCACTCGGCCTGGGCCGCCGCACCGCGCTCGAGCGCGCCGCGGGTGTGGGCGATGACGTCCTCGGCGACGACGAAGGACTGCTCCGGGTCGAAGCCGAGCACCTCCTTGGTCGCGGCGAGCTCGGCCGCGCCCAGCGCGGAACCGTGGATCTTGCCGGAGTTCTGCTTGCCGGGCGACGGCCAGCCGATGATCGTCTTCAGGATGATGATCGAGGGCTTCGAGGTCTCGCCCTTGGCGCGCTCGATCGCGGCGTGGAGCTCGGCGACGTCCTCGACGTACTCGCCGGTCCGCTTCCAGTCGACGGTCTGCACGTCCCAGCCGTACGCGGCGTACCGCTCGGCGACGTTCTCGGTGAACGCGATGTTCGTGTCGTCCTCGATCGAGATCTGGTTCGAGTCGTAGATCACGACGAGGTTGCCGAGCTGCTGGTGGCCGGCGAGCGAGGATGCCTCGCTCGTCACGCCCTCCTGGAGGTCGCCGTCGCCCGCGACGACGTAGACGAAGTGGTCGAACGGGCTCTCGCCGGCCGGGGCATCCGGGTCGAACAGGCCGCGCTCGAAGCGCGACGCGTAGGCGAAGCCGACCGCCGATGCGAGGCCCTGCCCGAGCGGGCCCGTGGTGATCTCGACGCCGGCCGTGTGGCCGTACTCGGGGTGACCGGGGGTCTTCGATCCCCACGTGCGCAGCGCCTTCAGGTCGTCGAGCTCGAGGCCCGACCCTTCCAGGTACAGCTGCACGTACTGGGTGAGCGACGAGTGCCCGGCCGAGAGGATGAACCGGTCGCGCCCGAGCCAGGCGTGGTCGCCGGGGTTGCGGCGCATCACCTTCTGGAAGAGCAGGTACGCGGCCGGAGCGAGGCTCATCGCCGTGCCGGGGTGGCCGTTGCCGACCTTCTCGACCGCATCCGCGGCCAGGATTCGGGCCGTGTCCACCGCACGATCGTCGATCGGTTCCCACTGCAGAGTCACCACGAGGTTGTCGTTCCTTCCGGTCATGGCGATTGGCCGGGGACCTTCTGCCCCCGACCTCGGATGCGCGGTGGAGCCGGCAGCGGCTCGTGGGCGTCGTTTGGATGGCACCACGAACATGCGCCGCCTGGCGCGCCCTCCCAGTATAGGAACTCCACGAAGCGGCGGACCCGAGACTGTGACGGGGAATGACTCACGCGGGAGCGGCCGCCCGGGTGAGCATCCGGCCATACGGATGTAACAGCGGATCAGGTTCGCCGTCGACGGGGGAGGGGACTGCGGCGCCGCAGAGCCGCCCGCCCGATGGCCTAGACTCGATGGGGGTTCCGCGCAGCGGTCGATGGTTCCGCGCGCCCCCGGAAGAGGAACGATGCAGGCAACCGTAGAGACTCGTGAGGCATCCCCTGCCGCAACCCTTCGGCGGAAGACCCGGGCCTACGTCGCGCTCACGAAGCCGCGCGTCATCGAGCTCCTCCTCGTCGTCACGGCGCCGACCATGGTCCTCGCCGCGAACGGCCTCCCCGGCTTCTGGCTCGTCGTCGCGACCCTGATCGGCGGCGCCATGAGCGCCGGCTCCGCCGGGGCGTTCAACTGCTACATCGACCGCGACATCGACCGCGTGATGAAGCGCACGAAGAACCGGCCGCTCGTGACGGGCGAGCTCACCGACCGCGAGGCGCTCGTGTTCGCCTGGGCCCTCGGGGCGGCATCCATCGCCTGGCTCTGGGTGTTCACCAACTGGGTCGCCGCCGCGCTGTCGCTGGCCGCGATCCTGCTCTACGTCGTCTTCTACAGCCTCATCCTGAAGCGCCGGACGGCGCAGAACATCGTGTGGGGCGGCATCGCGGGCTGCATGCCCGTGCTCATCGGCTGGGCCGCGGTCACCGGCAGCCTCGACTGGGCGCCGGTCATCCTGTTCCTCATCATCTTCCTGTGGACGCCGCCGCACTACTGGCCGCTCTCGATGAAGTACAAGGACGACTACGCGGCGGCCAACGTCCCGATGCTCGCGGTCGTGCGCGGTCGTGCGCAGGTCGGCCTCCAGGTCATCCTCTACGCGTGGGCGACGGTCGCGTGCTCGCTGCTGCTCATCCCGGTCGCCGACATGGGGCTGCTCTACACGGCGGTCGCGATCGTCTCGGGCGGATGGTTCATCTACGAGACGCACCGGCTCTACGCCCTCGCGATCCGCCACGAGGAGGTCTCGCCGATGCGCGTCTTCCACGGGTCGATCGTGTACCTCTCGCTCCTGTTCCTCGCGGTCGGCATCGACCCGCTCCTGCCCTTCTGACGCCGAGCGTCATCCGCCTCGCCGGCCGGCCGGCCGTGCGTCATGCTGGAGGCGTGAGCGGTGCGAGCGGCGACGGGTGGGTCGCGGGTCCGGACGGACAACGGTACTGGGGCAGGTACGGCGCGGCAGGCCTGCTCGCCATCAGCCCGGACCGGGAGATCCTGCTGCAGCATCGCGCCGAATGGAGTCACTTCGGCGGCACCTGGGGCATCCCCGGCGGCGCGCGGCACGAGGACGAGAGCGCGATCGAGGCGGCCGTCCGCGAGGCGGAGGAGGAGGCCGGTGTCCCGGCCGACGCGCTCGCGGTGCGGTTCAGCACGGTGCTCGACCTCGGCTACTGGTCGTACACGACCGTCGTGGCCGACGCGACCCGTCGCTTCGAGCCGGTGATCGCCGACGCCGAGAGCATCGAGCTGCGCTGGATCCCGTTCGAGGAGGTCGGCGACCTGGCGCTGCATCCCCGGTTCGCCGAGTCGCTGCCCGGCCTGCTCGAGCGGATCCGCACCGCGTCCTGACGCGCCGGCGCCGGCGCCAGCGCGCGGCGCCGGCGACCGGGTCAGACGGGCTGGTGGGCCTCGACGTCGGCCGGGCTGCGGCGCGGGAACCACGGCACGAGCGCCGACGTGCGGCGACGGTACGCCTCGTACTCCGGATACCTCGAGCGCGAGATGCCCTCCGTGAATGCGGTCGAGCCGAGGAACAGGAGGGTGAGCAGCAGCGCGCCGACCTGGGTCCAGTGCAGCCAGACCCCGGTCGCGCTGACCGCGAACCCGGCGAACACCCACCACTGCGCCTGCTCGAAGAAGAAGTTCGGGTGGCGCGAGATGCGGAACAGGCCCTCCTGGAGGAAGCCGGGGCGCGGAACCCGCCCGGCCTCGCGCTCGGCGGCCTTCCAGAGGTGGAACCGCCACTGCTGCTGGTCGGCGACGGTCTCGCCGACCAGGAACGCGAGGAACAGCGCCGCGAGGGCGAGGTCCCAGCCGCCGAGCGCCGCGGTCCCGCCGGCGGCGGTGAAGGCGGGCAGGCAGAACGCGAGGATGAGCGCGTTCTGGTAGATCGAGATGAACCCGAGGTTGAACCAGGCGAACGCGCGCGGCGACATCCGCTCCCGGAGGACCGCCCACCGGTAGTCCTCGCCGCCGGGGCGGTAGCCGCCCTTCCGGGCGAAGTTGAAGGTGAGCCGGATGCCCCACAGCGTCACGAGCGTCGCCATGAGCAGGAGCCGCGGCGAGAGGTCCGCGGCGGCGAACACCCACACGTAGGCGACCGGCGCGATCGACCAGATGCGATCGACCCACGAGTACTCGTGCGTGACGACGGAGGCGAGCCAGGTGGCGGCGGTGATCGCGCCGCACAGCGCGAGACACACGAGCAGGGGGTCCATGGGCGGCATTCTATGGCTGGCTAGGATCGTCGCGTGCGAGGGACGGACCGTGACGGGGTGGGCCCCCAGGTGTGGACCATCCCGAACGTGCTCAGCATGCTGCGCCTCGCGCTCGTGCCGGTCTTCCTCGTCCTGCTCGTGGTCGGCGACTACGTCGCCGCGCTCGTCGTGCTCGTGGTCGCGAGCCTGACCGACCTCCTCGACGGCTTCCTCGCGCGCCGGCTCGGACAGGTCACGCGCCTCGGCCAGCTCCTCGACCCGGCGGCGGACCGGCTGTACATCTTCGCCGCGCTCATCGGGCTCGCGGCGGGCGACCTCGTGCCGTGGTGGATCGTCGTCGTGATCGTCCTGCGCGACGTCTTCCTGCTCGTGCTCGGCGTGATCCTCGCGAACCACGGCTACGGGCCGCTCCCGGTGCACCAGCTCGGCAAGGTCGCGACCTTCGCGCTGTTCTTCGGGCTCCCGGTGATCATGCTCGGGCTCGCGTTCCCGGCGATCGAGCCGGTCAGCGAGCCGATCGGCTGGGCGATCACGATCTGGGGTGCGTTCCTCTACTGGTGGGCCGGCATCATCTACGCGATCGAAACGGCTCGCGCGGTGCGCATTCCACCTGTGGAAGGTGACGGAACATCCGATACGCTGGAAAGCGGGAGGTGAGTCGTGACGGACTCCGAATTCACTGGGGCGGCCGGCGATGCGGGCACGCGGGGCGAGACCTCCCCGTTCGAGGGCGAGACGCCCCCGGTCGACACGACGATCGGCTTCAGCCGCGAGGCGGCGGCGAGCCTGAGCGCGGTCGAGTCGGATGTCTCGGCCGAGGAGCAGGAGGCGATCGCCGCGCTGCCCTCCGGGTCGGCACTGCTGATCGTGCGCCGCGGGCCGAACACCGGCGCGAGGTTCCTGCTCGACACCGACACGACGAGCGTCGGGCGCCATCCGGACGCCGACATCTTCCTCGACGACGTCACCGTCTCGCGCAAGCACGCCGAGTTCGTCCGGCACCGCACCGCGTTCGAGGTGCGCGACCTGAGCTCGCTGAACGGCACGTACTTCGACGGCGTGCGGATCGAGACCGCGCTGCTGTCGGACGGCGCCGAAGTCCAGATCGGCAAGTACCGCCTCACGTTCTACGCGTCCCGGCGCGATCTCGCCGCCCCGACGGGCGGCTAGTGGCGGGCTCCGCCGCGCACGAGGCATCCGCTGCTCCGGGGTTGTCGGGGATCGGACAGGTGCTGGCCGCACTCCAGCCCGAGTTCCCCGAACTGACGCCCTCCAAGCTGCGATTCCTCGAGGAGCAGGGGCTCGTCGCGCCCGCGCGGACGCCGGCCGGGTACCGCAAGTTCTCCGGCGCCGACATCGATCGCATCCGGTTCATCCTCGCCGCGCAGCGCGATCACTACCTGCCGCTCAAGGTGATCCGCACCCACCTCGCCGCGATCGACGCGGGGGAGACGCCCGCGCTCCCGAGCGCGACCGCGCCACGCGAGGTCCGTCCGCCGGTGCGCCTCCGGCGCGACGACCTGCTGCGGTCGACCGGCGCGAGCGCGGCGCTGCTCGACGAGGCGATCTCCGCGGGGCTCATCCCCGCCGCCGAACTGCACGGCGAGGACGCGGTCGCCGTGCTGCGCTCGCTCACCGCGCTGCGCGAGGCCGGCATCGAGCCGCGGCACCTGCGGAGCATCCGCGTCGCGGCCGAGCGGGAGGCGGCGCTCGTCGCCCAGGCGATCGCGCCGTCGCGTCGGCACGACGCCGCCGATCGGGCCCGGGCCGCCGAGCGGACCCTCGAACTCGCGCGCCATCTCGAGACCGTGCGCCGCGAGGCGCTGCGGCAGGCGCTGTCGCAGATCGCGCGCTGACCGCGACACGCCGTGACGTTCGGTCGGATGTGCTTGGCGCCGACCATCCGGCTGGGTACCGTTGAAGTCGTGTCGGCGACGTCGACGCGGGAGTGAGGGGCGATCCGATGACAGAGTCCGGGCGGAGCGAACGCGCGAGCTACGATCTCGGCTTCCTCTTCACCGACGGGCTTCCCGAGCACGACAACGCCGCGGGGTATCGCGGCGCGGTCGCCGCCCGCGCGGCCGGGATCAGCTACCGCCAACTCGATTACTGGGCCCGCACGCAACTGGTCGAGCCGACCGTGCGCGGGGCCGCGGGCAGCGGGTCGCAACGGCTCTACGGCTTCCGCGACATCCTCGTTCTGAAGCTCGTGAAGCGCCTGCTCGACACGGGCATCTCGCTGCAGCAGATCCGGGCCGCGGTCACGCAGCTCCGCGAGGCCGGCATCGAGGACCTCGCCCAGACCACGCTCATGAGCGACGGGGCGAGCGTGTACCTCTGCACCTCCGACGACGAGGTCATCGACCTCGTGAACCGCGGACAGGGCGTCTTCGGCATCGCGGTGGGCAAGGTGCTCCGCGAGGTCGAGTCCACGCTCGTCGAGCTCGACCGCCAGCCCGTCGACGCGGTCGACGAGCTCGCCGTCCGGCGGACGTCGAAGGTCCGCCGCATCTCCTGATCCGATCGGATCGTGCCGGCTCCCGCCGAGCGCTGCGACGTGCGCCGCCGACGGGGCCGCGCCCTCGAGCCCGTGCGGACGCGCCGCCGGTCAGATCGCGTGCGACTCGATCTCGAACGGCTGCTGGCCGCCGGTACCGGCGAACTCGCCGATCCGCGCCGTGCGCAGCACCCGCTCGAGCAGCTGGTCGAAGTGGTTCGACATCTCCTCGGCGCTCTCGCCGGGCCACATGTGCAGCGGCTTCGCGGCGCCCTGCGCCTGCTGGAGCGACGTGCGCTCGGGCAGCTGCGGTGAGAGCACGAGCGGGCCGAACATGTCGCGGAGCTCCTTGATGCGGAACTGGTGCTCGAGCGACTGCACGCGGGCGCGGTTCACGATGATGCCGAGGGGCTGCAGGCGCGGCGACAGGCCGCGGCGGATCTCCTCGATCGCGCGCAGCGCGCGGTCGGCGGCCGCGACCGAGAAGAGGCCGGGCTCGGTGACGACGGCGACGCGGTCGCTCGCGGCCCACGCGGTCCGCGTGAGGGCGTTGAGCGAGGGCGCGCAGTCGATGAGGACGAGCTCGTAGTCGGTCTCGACGTTGGCGAGGGCCTCCTCGAGCTTCCAGATGTCGCGGATCGACGGGTGGGGCCCGTCGAAGTTGATCGCGGCGGGGCTGCCGATCATCACGTCGATCGTGGACTGCGGATTCTGCCGCGCCCACCCGCTCGGAGCGATCGCCGAACGGACGATCTTCTCCTTCGGCGACGCGAGGACATCCGCGACGTTGAGGTGGCCGGCGACCTGGATGTCCATGCCGGTCGATACATCGGATTGGGGGTCGAGGTCGACCACGAGGGTCCGGACGCCGCGGGCGAAGGCCGCCGACGCCAGTCCGAGCGTCACGGTGGTCTTGCCGACGCCGCCCTTCAGGCTGCTGACGGAGAGAACGTGCACGAACGGATACGTTACCTTTAGACCTCGGGCGAAACCTAAATGTTCGCTGGGCGGAGACCAACCCGAAAGGCCTCAATGTTCGAGAAGATCCTGGTTGCGAATCGCGGGGAGATCGCCATTCGGGCGTTCCGGGCCGCCGTCGAGGTAGGCGCGAAGACCGTCGCCGTCTACCCCTACGAGGACCGGAACTCGCTGCACCGCCTGAAGGCGGACGAGGCGTACCAGATCGGCGAGCCGGGGCATCCGGTCCGTGCCTACCTCGACGTGTCCGAGATCATCCGGGTCGCCGCGGAGTCGGGCGCCGACGCGATCTACCCCGGCTACGGATTCCTCTCGGAGAACCCCGAACTCGCCCAGGCCGCGGCCGACGCGGGCATCACCTTCATCGGTCCGCCGCGCCGCGTCCTCGAGATGGCGGGCAACAAGGTCACCGCGAAGGAGCACGCCATCGCCGCCGGCGTGCCCGTGCTCCGATCGACGCCCCCGTCGCGCGACATCGATGAACTGCTCGCCCTGGCGCCCGAGATCGGCTTCCCGATCTTCGCGAAGGCGGTCGCGGGCGGAGGCGGTCGCGGCATGCGCCGCGTGAACTCGCTCGAGGAGCTCCGACCGGCGCTCGAGGAGGCGATGCGCGAGGCCGGCAGCGCCTTCGGCGACCCGACGATGTTCCTCGAGCAGGCCGTGCTGCGGCCGCGGCACATCGAGGTCCAGGTGCTCGCGGATGCCACGGGCGAGACGGTGCACCTGTTCGAACGCGACTGCTCGGTGCAGCGCCGCCACCAGAAGGTCATCGAGATCGCGCCGGCGCCGAACCTGTCGGACGAGGTCCGGCAGTCGCTGTACCGCGACGCGATCGCATTCGCGAAGTCGATCGGCTACGTGAACGCCGGCACGGTCGAGTTCCTCCTCGACACCGCGGGGGAGCGCGCGGGGGAGCACGTGTTCATCGAGATGAACCCGCGCATCCAGGTCGAGCACACCGTGACCGAGGAGGTCACGGACGTCGACCTCGTGGTCTCGCAGATCCGCATCGCCGCGGGCGAGACGCTCGCCGACCTCGGGCTCGGACAGGACGACATCCGGCTCCGCGGCGCCGCGCTGCAGTGCCGCATCACGACCGAGGACCCGACCGCGGGCTTCCGCCCCGACACCGGCAAGATCACGACCTACCGTTCGCCCGGCGGCGCGGGGATCCGCCTCGACGGCGGCACCGTCAACCCCGGCGCGCAGATCAGCCCCCACTTCGACTCCATGCTCGCCAAGCTCACGTGCCGAGGGCGGGACCACGTGGCCGCGGTCGCGCGCGCGAAGCGGGCGCTGGCCGAGTTCCGGATCCGCGGCGTCTCGACCAACATCCCGTTCCTCCAGGCCGTGCTCGACGACCCGGCGTTCGTCGCGGGCGACCTGAGCACGTCGTTCATCGAGGAGCGGCCGCACCTCCTGCGCGGCCGGGTCTCGAAGGACCGCGGCACGAAGATCCTCAACTGGCTGGCCGACGTGTCGGTGAACCAGCCGAACGGCGTGGCGCCGATCGGCGTGAGCCCCGCCGAGAAGCTGCCCCGGATCGACCTGTCGGCGCCTGCGCCGTCCGGATCGCGGCAGCGGCTGCTCGAACTCGGCCCGGTCGGCTTCGCGGCGGCGCTCCGGGCGCAGACGCCCGTCGCGGTGACCGACACGACCTTCCGCGACGCGCACCAGTCGCTGCTCGCCACGCGCGTGCGGACCAAGGACCTCGTCACCGTCGCGCCCTACGTCGCACGGCTCACGCCGCAGCTGCTGTCGGTCGAGGCGTGGGGCGGGGCGACGTACGACGTCGCGCTGCGCTTCCTCGGCGAGGACCCGTGGGAGCGGCTCGCGTCGCTGCGCGAGGCGCTGCCGAACATCGCCATCCAGATGCTCCTGCGCGGGCGGAACACGGTCGGCTACACGCCGTACCCGACCGAGGTGACCGACGCGTTCGTCCGCGAGGCCGCCGCGACCGGCGTCGACATCTTCCGCATCTTCGACGCGCTCAACGACGTGTCGCAGATGCGGCCCGCGATCGACGCCGTGCTCGGTACCGGCCACGCGGTCGCCGAGGTCGCCCTGTGCTACACGGGCGACCTGCTCGACCCCGCCGAGGACCTCTACACGCTCGACTACTACCTGCGCCTCGCGGACCAGATCGTCGAGGCGGGCGCGCACGTGCTGGCGATCAAGGACATGGCGGGCCTGCTCCGGCCGACCGCGGCCGGCCGGCTGGTGGCCGCCCTGCGGGAGCGGTTCGACCTGCCCGTGCACCTGCACACGCACGACACCGCGGGCGGACAGCTCGCGACCCTGCTCGAGGCGGCTCGCGCGGGCGTGGACGCCGTGGACGTGGCATCCGCGCCCATGGCCGGCACGACGAGCCAGCCGTCGGCGTCCGCGCTCGTCGCGGCGCTCGCGCACACCGAGCGCGACACCGGGATCCCGCTGCAGGCCGTGGCCGACCTCGAGCCCTACTGGGAGACCGTCCGGCGCCTGTACCGGCCGTTCGAGTCGGGCGTGCCCGGCCCGACCGGTCGCGTCTACCACCACGAGATCCCGGGCGGACAGCTCTCGAACCTGCGCCAGCAGGCGATCGCGCTCGGCCTCGCCGACGACTTCGAGCTGATCGAGGACCTCTACGCCGCCGCCGACCGGATCCTGGGCCGGGTGCCGAAGGTGACGCCGTCGTCGAAGGTCGTCGGCGACCTCGCGCTCCACCTCGCCGCGGTGAAGGCCGACCCGGCCGACTTCGAGGCCAACCCCGAGCGGTACGACATCCCCGACTCGGTCATCGGGTTCATGTCCGGCGAGCTCGGCGACCTGCCCGGCGGATGGCCCGAGCCGTTCCGCACCAAGGTGCTCGCCGGCCGCGGCGTCCGCAGCGGCGTGAACGAGCTCACCGACGCGGAGCGCGCCGCGCTCGAGGGGGACAGCGCCACGAGGCGCGCGACCCTGAACTCGCTCCTCTTCCCCGCACCGACCCGCCAGTACGAGCAGATCCGCGAACTCTTCGGCGACCTCTCGGTCGTCGACACGATCGACTACCTGTACGGCCTGCGCCAGGGCGCCGAGCACGTCATCGAGATCGACCGGGGCGTGCGACTCTACGCGGGGCTCGAGGCGATCGGCGAGGTCGACGAGAAGGGCATGCGCACCGTCATGACGACGCTGAACGGCCAGCTGCGTCCGGTGTTCGTGCGCGACCGATCGGTCGCCGTCGAGGGCCGTTCGGCCGAGAAGGCGGACCAGGCGCAGCCGGGGAACATCCCGGCGCCGTTCTCCGGCGTCGTCACGCTGCAGGTCGCCGTCGGCGACCAGGTCGAGGCCGGCCAGGCCGTCGCGTCGATCGAGGCGATGAAGATGGAGGCGGCGATCACCACGCCCGTCGCCGGCGTCGTCGAGCGGCTCGCGATCCCGAAGACCCAGCAGGTCGAGGCCGGTGACCTCCTCGTGGTGGTTCGACCACGCTAGGCTGAACCATCGTCCGCTGGTGAGAGGGGTCTCGGTGGCACAACAGGGAGAAGACGGCACGACGGTCCGTACGACCGGGCGAGGCGTCACGGATCCGGGCTCGACTGCGAAGCGCGCCGATCCGGCGTCGGTGGAGCCCGAGACGAGCCTCAGCGTCAGGGTCGATCTCCCGCCGACGCCGGAACACCAACTCCCCGAGGACGAGGTCGCGGTCGCGATCGACGACGTCGCCGTCGACCCGGGTGACCTCGGGTCCGCGGGCGGCGTGGCCACGAGGTCGATCGAGGTGGTCGCGAGCGGGGGAGGGTACCGCGGCTCGCATCGCCGCGACGGGACCTCGACCGGGCCGATCTCGACCGAGGCGGTCCCGCGTCGCGACCGGGTCCGCACCGACACCGGTCCGACGATCGTCGTGCCGACGACCGAGCCGCCCGCCGAGCTCCTGCCGGAGTCCAGCGACACGTTGACGCCCGACCGGCTCATCGAGCGCAACCGGACGACGCGTCCGATTCCCCGCGGCGGCTTCAACCGGTTCCTCTACGAGGTGACCTTCCACGGCGTCAACCTCGGCGACTCGGCGAAGGTTCGCGCGCACCAGGCGATGAACGATCGCATCAGCCGCCATTTCGAGGGCGGGGCGCGATTCGTGCCGGTGCTGACGCGGAAGGGCGGCGTCGGCAAGACGACGATCACGACCCTGCTCGGCATGGCGCTCGCGGACGCGCGCGAGGACCGCGTGATCGCCATCGACGCGAATCCCGACCGGGGCACGCTCGCCGAGCGCGTCGACAGCCAGACCCGCGAAACCGTCCGCGACGTCGTCGCGAAGGCCGCCTCGATCGGCGGGTACACCGACTTCTCGGACTTCGTCTCGCGCGACACCACGCGACTCGACATCCTCGCGTCCGACACCGACCCGCACATGTCGGAGGCGTTCGACGAGAACGACTACAACATCGTCGCGGCGCTCGCGGCACGGTACTACTCACTCGTGCTCACCGACTGCGGCACCGGCATCGTGCACTCGGTCATGCGCGCGACCCTCGAGCGGGCCGACTCGATCGTCATCGTGTCCGGCGGCAGCGTCGACGAAGCGCGACTGGCGTCGGAGACGCTCACGTGGCTCGAGGCGAACGGCTACGGCGACCTGGTGCGCAACGCGGTCGTCGCGATCAACCTCGCGACGCAGGGTACGCACATCGTGAAGGTCGACGAGATCGAGGCGCATTTCGCCTCCCGGGTGCGCGAGATCGTGCGCATCCCCTACGACCCCCAGCTCGCGGCCGGATCCGTGGTGCGTTGGAGCGGACTGCGCCAGCTCACCCGGGAGGCCGCGCGCGAACTCGCCGCCCTCGTGGTCGAGGGCATGCCCGTCGAGCGCGGGCACTGACCTCGGAGATCCTGTGCCGGAACGCCCCATCCGCCTGTTCGGCGACCCTGTCCTCAAGACCGTCTCAGCCCCCGTCGAGCAGGTCGACGACCGCGTGCGCGGTCTCGTCGCGGACCTGCTCGACAGCGTTCGCGTTCCCGGGCGCGCCGGGGTCGCCGCATCGCAGATCGGCGTCAACCTCCGCGTGTTCAGCTACAACATCGACGGCGACGTCGGGTACGTCATCAACCCGGTGATCGTGGAGCTCGCGGGGGAGGTCGAGACGATCGACGAGGGCTGCCTCTCGGTGCCGGGGCTCTGGCAGAAGACGCCGCGCCATTCCTTCGCGCGCGTCCGCGGCATCGACCTCGACGGGAACGAGATCGAGGTGAGCGGCTCCGGCCTCATGGCGCAGGCGCTCCAGCACGAATGCGACCACCTCGACGGGCTGCTCTACCTGGACCGGCTCGACAAGGACGAGCGGCGGATCGCGATGCGGCGCGTCCGCGAGTCCGACTGGTTCTGATCGCACCTGGCAGGCGGGGCAGCGACCCGCCCCGAACGGACGGAGGGGCTCGGCGGTATCGCACCGCCGAGCCCCTCCGTTCCGGATCGGATGCCGATCAGGCCACGATCGAGTGGCCCTCCGTCGCCGGCGCGCCCGCGTAGATCTCCTCGATGTGGACGGAGAAGTCCTCGAGGATGACGTTCCGCTTGATGCTGAGCTTCGGCGTCAGGTGACCGCTCGCCTCGGTGAGCTCGATCGGGAGGATGGTGAACTTCCGGATCGACTCGGCGCGCGAGACGAGGTCGTTCGCGGCATCGATCGCACGCTGGACCTCGGCGCGGACGGCCGGGTGCGCCGCCGCCGCCTCGAGGCTCAGGGCCGTGTCGTGGCCGTTGTTCTGCAACCAGACCGGGAGCATCTCGGGGTCGAGGGTCACGAGCGCCGATATGAACGGCCGCTTGTCACCGACGACGACGACCTGGCCGACGAGCGGGTTCGCCCGGATCGGGTCCTCGAGCGCGGCCGGCGCGACGTTCTTGCCGCCGGCCGTGACGATGATCTCCTTCTTCCGGCCGGTGATCGTGAGGAATCCGTCGGCGTCGAAGCTGCCGATGTCGCCGGTCTTGAACCACTCCCCGTCGAACGCGGCGGCCGTCGCCTCCGGGTTCTTCCAGTACTCGCGGAAGACGTTGATGCCCGAGACCTCGATCTCGCCGTCGTCGGCGAGGCGGACCGAGACGCCCGGCAGCGCGGGTCCGACGGTGCCGATCTTCGACTTCGTGGCGAGGTTCACGGTCGCCGGCGCCGTGGTCTCGGTCAGGCCGTAGCCCTCGAGGATCGTGATGCCGAGCGCGTGGTAGAAGTGGCCGAGGCGCGTGCCGAGCGGTGCGGAGCCGGACACGGCGTAGCGGACGTTGCCGCCCATCGCCGCCCGGAGCCGCTTGAGGACCAGGGCGTCGTACAGCTTGAACCGGACCTTCAGGCCGAGCGGCACCGAGCCGGCCTCGAGCGCCGTCGAGTACGCGACGGCCGTGTCGGCGGCGGTGCGGAAGATCTTGCCCTTGCCGCCGGCCTCGGCCTTCTGCTCGGACACGTTGTAGACCTTCTCGAACACGCGGGGGACCGCGAGGAGGAAGGTCGGCTTGAAGCTGGCCATGGACGGCAGCAGCTGCTTGGTGTCCGCCTGGTGGCCGACGCGCACGCCGGCGTGCACGCAGAGCACCGAGATGAAGCGGGCGAACACGTGCGCGGTGGTGATGAACAGCAGGGTCGACGCGCCGTTCGGGTCCAGCACGACCTCCTGGAGCGCGAGCGCGGCGTTGCGCGAGAGCTCCACGAAGTTCGAGTGGGTGAGCACGCAGCCCTTGGGCTTCCCGGTCGATCCGGAGGTGTAGATGATCGTCGCGAGGTCATCGCCGACGGCGAGTCGACGGCGACGCTCGATCTCCTCGTCGGGGACGTCGGCGCCCGCCGCGGCGAGCTTGTCGAGGTCGCCGAGGTCGACCTGCCACACGTTCTGCACGGCCGGAAGGTCGGGGTGGACCTCGTCGAACCGGGCGAAGTGGTCCGCCGTCTCGAGGATCGCGGCGACCGCGCCCGAGTCGGCCAGGTTCCAGCGGACCTGGGCGGGCGAGCTGGTCTCGTAGATCGGCACGAGGACCGCGCCGGCGAACCACGTGGCGAAGTCGATGAGCGTCCACTCGTACCGGGTCTTGCACATGAGGCCGATCTTGTCGCCGGGCTCGATGCCCGCGGCGACGAGGCCCTTCGCGAGTGCGACGACCTGCGCGTGGAACTCGCGCGTGGTGACCGGGGACCATCCGCCGTCGGCGGTGGGAAGCGAGAAGAGGACCGAGTCCGGCGTCGCCTTGACGCGATCGACGAGCAGGTCGGTCGTGTTCGCCGCCGGGTCGGGCTGGACGAGCGGGGGAGGCGAGAATTCGATCACGGTAGCTCCTTCGGCACCGGGGTGGGTCGGTGGCGTTCGGGAGCCGCCGACCGCTGTCTGGGGTTGACTACACTCTAGTCGTTGCGGCCGCGTGCTCACGGGGGCTCCGGCCCTCGCCGGACCCGGGGGCATCGCCGCTCGGCAGACCACATCAGCACAATGAAGGGCGGACAGCGTGTCCCTCGCGATCGGCATCGACATCGGCGGCACGAAGATCGCGGGAGCCGTCGTCGACGAGTTCGGCGAGATCCTGCGCGCCGACCGGGTGCCCACCCCGTCGGACACCGCGTCGCTCGAGGACGCGGTCGTCGCGATGATCCGATCGCTCAGCGAGGACCACGCCATCGAGGCCGTCGGCGTGGCGGCCGCGGGCTTCATCGACGCCGCCCAGTCCACGGTGTACTACGCGCCGAACATCGACTGGCGCAACGAGCCCTTCCGCGAGAAGCTCGAGGCCCGCGTCGGCACCACGGTCGTCATCGAGAACGACGCGAACGCCGCCGGGTGGGCGGAGTTCCGCTTCGGTGCCGGCCGACTCGTGAGCGACATGTGCCTGCTCACCATCGGCACGGGCGTCGGCGGCGCGATCGTCTCGAACGACCGCCTGTTCCGCGGCGGGTTCGGCGCGGGCGCCGAGCTCGGCCACCTGCGACTCGTCCCGGACGGGTATCCCTGCGGCTGCGGGCAGCGCGGATGCCTCGAGCAGTACGGCTCGGGTCGCGCGCTCATGCGCATGGCGAACGAGATCGCCGACGCCGGCGGGATCGGCCAGGCGCTCGCTCGGGCCCGCGGCGAGCACGGTTCGCTCGACGGCGCGATCGTCGGCGGGCTCATCCAGGACGGCGATCCCGGTGCGATCGCGGCACTCCGCGAGCTCGGCAGGTGGATCGGCGAGGCGTGCGCGAGCCTCTCGGCCGTGCTGGACCCGCAGCGCTTCGTCTTCGGCGGCGGCGTCGCCGACGCGGGCGAGCTCCTGCTCGCGCCGATCCGAGAGGCCTACCTCTCGCACCTCCCGGCCCGGGGCTACCACCCCGAGCCGGACTTCGTCATCGCCGAGCTCGTGAACGATGCGGGAGTGGTGGGCGCGGCCGACCTCGCCCGCGTCTGGGTCGCCGAGCACGAACTCAGCGGATCCGCCGAGTAGCCGCAGCGTCGCGGAAGGAGTCCCGGTGTTCTACTGGATCATGAAGCACATCGTCGTCGGGCCGATCGTCCTCTCGATCTTCCGACCGTGGGTCGTGGGGCTCGAGAACATCCCGAAGACCGGTCCGGTGATCCTCGCGTCGAACCACCTCTCCTTCATCGACTCGATCTTCCTCCCGCTCGTGGTGGAGCGGCCCGTCGTCTTCCTCGCCAAGAGCGAGTACTTCACCGGGAAGGGCCTGAAGGGCTGGGCGACGCGCCTCTTCTTCCAGTCGACGGGGCAGTTGCCGATCGACCGATCGGGCGGCAAGGCGTCCGAGGCATCCCTCAACACCGGCCTGCGGGTGCTCTCGGAGGGTCGAGTGCTCGGCATCTACCCCGAGGGCACGCGCAGCCCCGACGGGCGGCTCTACCGCGGCCGTACGGGCGTGGCGCGCATGGTGCTCGAGTCCGGCGCGCCGGTCGTGCCCGTCGCCATGATCGGAACCGAGAAGGTCATGCCGATCGGGACCAGGCTCCCGAAGGTGCGCCGGGTCGGCATCATCGTGGGCCGGCCGATCGACTTCTCGCGGTTCGCGGGCATGGAGGGCGACCGCTTCGTCCTCCGGAGCGTCACCGACGAACTCGTGCACGACCTGCGCGGACTGAGCGATCAGGACTACGTCGACGTCTACGCGAGCTCGGTGAAGGAGCAGCGCGCTCCGCAGTCGCGCTAGGCTCGGAAGTCGGGCATCGCATCGGTGCCCCTCCATCCAGCGCACCAGCGCCCGAACCTCCAGGACAGCCCAGTGGTACAGCTCGTCGAGCCCTTCGTGAACGCAGATCCCTCCGTGATCGCGGGCCTCGACTATTGGCGCGAGCTCCCGATCAAGCAGCAGCCGGACTGGCCCGACGCCGAGGCGACGAACGCCGTCTCGCGCGAGCTCGCGACGCTCCCGCCCCTGGTGTTCGCGGGCGAGGTCGACATGCTGCGCGACCGGCTGGCGGCGGCATCCCGCGGCGAGGCGTTCCTCCTCCAGGGCGGCGACTGCGCCGAGACCTTCGCGGGTGCGACCGCCGACCAGATCCGCAACCGCGTGAAGACGGTGCTGCAGATGGCGGTCGTGCTCACGTACGGGGCATCCATGCCCGTCGTGAAGATGGGCCGCATGGCCGGCCAGTTCGCGAAGCCGCGCTCGAGCGACTCGGAGACGCGCGGCGACGTGACGCTCCCCGCGTACCGCGGCGACATCGTGAACGGCTACGACTTCACCCCCGAGTCGCGCACCGCCGATCCCCGGCGGCTGCTGCAGGGCTACCACACGGCGGCCTCCACGCTGAACCTGATCCGCGCCTTCACGCAGGGCGGCTTCGCCGACCTCCGCCAGGTGCACCAGTGGAACCGCGGCTTCGCCGAGAACCCGGCGAACGCGCGCTACGAGAAGCTCGCCCGCGAGATCGATCGCGCCGTCCGCTTCATGGAGGCGTGCGGTGCCGACTTCGAGGAGATGCGGCGGACCGAGTTCTACACGGGCCACGAGGGCCTGCTCATGGACTACGAGCGCCCGATGACCCGCATCGACTCGCGCACCGGCACGCCGTACAACACCTCGGCGCACTTCATCTGGATCGGCGAGCGCACCCGCGAGCTCGACGGCGCGCACGTCGACTTCCTGTCGCGCGTGCGCAACCCGATCGGCGTGAAGCTCGGACCGACCACGACGCCCGAGACCATGCTCGAGCTCGTCGAGAAGCTCGACCCGAACCGCGAGCCGGGCCGCCTCACGTTCATCACGCGCATGGGCGCCGGGAAGATCCGCGACGCGCTGCCGCCGCTGCTCGAGGCGATCAAGCGCAGCGATGCGACGCCGCTGTGGGTCACCGACCCCATGCACGGCAACGGCATCACGACGCCGAACGGCTACAAGACGCGTCGCTTCGACGACGTCGTCGACGAGGTCCGCGGGTTCTTCGAGGCGCATCGCGCGGTCGGCACGTTCCCCGGCGGCATCCACGTCGAGCTGACCGGTGACGACGTCACCGAGTGCCTCGGCGGGTCGGAGCAGATCGACGAGGCGACGCTCGCGACGAAGTACGAGTCGCTGTGCGACCCGCGCCTGAACCACATGCAGTCGCTCGAGCTCGCGTTCCTGGTCGCCGAGGAGCTCGGCAGCCGCTGAACGGCCGACGGCTCGGGGCATCCGATCGGATGTCCCGAGCCGTCGTCGTCTCGCGAGGTTCCCGGTCACGGGCCGCGACCGGCGCGTGAACCGGACCCGCGCCGCGGCTCACTGGAAGTTGACGCTGATCTCCGAGCCGCGCTTGGCCATCGTGCCGGGCGCCGGATCCTGGACGGAGGCGATGACCGCGCCCTCGAGGAACGCGGGCACGTTCGACGTCACCGTGAAGCCCAGCGCCTCGAGCTGCGCGCGGGCCGCGGCGACCGTCTGGCCCGTGATCACGTTGGGCACCTCGACGAGGTCCTGCCCCTTCGAGACGATGAGGGTGATCGCGTCGCCGGGCCGCACCGGGTCGGTCGTGGCGGCCTGCGAGATGACGGTGTCCTTGGCCACGGAGTCGCTGAACTCGTCGTCGCCGCGCTGGGGGACGAGGCCGGCGCCGGTGAGGATCGATTCGGCCTCCGAGATCGGCTTGCCCGTGACATCCGGCACCGGTCCGGCGGACACGACGAGCGCGAGCGGTGAGCGCTCGGCGACCTCCGCGGGCGCGGGCGCGCCGGTGCCGTCGAGCACGGCGATGACCGAACCTTCGGCGACGTCGGCGGAGAACTGCTGCTGGACGCCGTCGGCGACCGCGAACTCGGCGAGCGCGTCGCGCGCGGCCCCCTCGGGCATGCCGATCACGTCGGGCAGCGGCAGGATCCGCGGGCCGGTCGAGACGAACAGCGTCACGGTCGATCCGCGCGCGAGCCGCGCGCCGGAGTCCGGGTCCGTTCCCGAGACCAGGCCGGCGGCGATCTCGGGGTCGCTGCGCTCGGCGGGCGCGACCTCGAGGCCGAGTTCCTCGAGGGCCTCGGTCGCGGCGTCGGGGGCGAGGGTCGCGACGTCGGGAACCGTGACGACGGCGCCCGGGCCGGCGCCGAAGTACCAGCCGGTGCCGGCCGCGACCCCGGTGAGGAGCAGCACGAGGGCCAGGAGCCAGTAGCCGCGACGGCGACGGCGCGCGGCGCTCGTCGCGAGCCTCGCGGTGTCGGCTCCCGGGGCGGCCTCGTCGGCGATCGCGTCGAGCCCTGCGACCGCGGTGAAGGTCGCGGCGGTCGCGGGCATGGTCGCGGGCTGCAGGACGCGGGTCTCGGCCGTCGTGGCCGCGACCTGCGTGAGCGCGCTCGTCCACGCCGCCGAGGGCCGCAGGCCGCGGACGACGGGCTCGACCTCGCGCAGCCGATCGAGCAGCACGCGGGCGTCGGCGGGGCGTTCGTCGGGATCCCGTGCGGTCGCCCAAGCGACGATCTCGTCGAGCTCGGCCGGGACTGACGGCTGCTTCGCGCTCGGCGCCGGCACCGACTCGTTGGCGTGCTGGTAGGCGATCTGCATCGGCGCCTCGCCGACGTAGGGCTGCTCGCCGGTCAGCATCTCGTAGAGCATGATGCCGACGGCGTAGATGTCGCTGCGCGCATCGGCGACGCCGCGCGTGACGAGTTCGGGGGAGAGGTAGGCGATCGTGCCGAGGAGCGCCTGGCCGGTCGCGGTGTTCGCGGTCACGGCTCGGGCGAGGCCGAAGTCGCCCAGCTTGATCCTGCCGTCGTCGGCGAGCAGGACGTTCTCTGGCTTGAGGTCGCGGTGCACGATGCCGGCCTTGTGCGCGGCCGCGAGGCCGGCGAGCACGGCGTCCATGATGTCGACCGCTTGCTCGGGCGTGAGCCGGCGGTAGTCCTTCAGGAGCTCGCGCAGCGTGATGCCCGGGAGGTACTCCATGACGAGGTACGCCATGTCGTCGTCCTGGCCCTGGTCGAACACGTTGACGACGTTGGGGTGGGCGAGCCGGGCGGCGCTGCGCGCCTCCTGGACGAAACGGGTCTTGAACGTGTTGTCGTCGGCGAGGTGCCCGTGCATCACCTTGATCGCGACGCGGCGCTCGAGGCGCAGGTCGGTCGCGAGGTACACCGTGGCCATGCCCCCGCGGGCGATCCGCGAGCGCACCTGATACCGACCGTCGATGAGACGGCCGATGATCGGATCGGGCGGCGCGGTGGTCACCAGAAGAGTGTACGGACGGACCGACGCCTCGGCCTCGACAAACGCCGGGCGGGCCGTCGATCGAAATTGCATCGTGACCCGCGATCGAGGGGTGTCGCGCGGGTCGGACCCGTCCGCGGGGTTCAGCCGAGTTCGGCGAGCCACGCCGCTGCCGGCGCCTCCCATTTCGCGTACGCGTCGGGGTGCGCGCTGATCTGCACGGCCTGCGCTGCGGCACCGACCGGCAGGGCCTCCCAGTCGGGGATGTCGAGGATTCCCCGGGTGAGTCCCGGGTTCGGGTTGGCGTCGCCGCCGTAGAACGCGGTCGCCGACCGCACGGGGTCGAGGACCTCCGCGGGCGTGCCCCAGCCCTGGCTCGGCCGCTGCTGGAACAGGCCGAGCGAGTCCTGGTCGCCCGTCGGCGCGTTGCGCAGGCCCGACTCCTGCGCGGCGGCGACGAGCGCGATCAGGATCGCCCGCTCCGGGACGCCGAGCGACCGGCCGACGTCGACGACGATGCGCGCGTTCGCGCGCATCTCGTCGGTGAGTTGGGCCTCCACCGGTGCGTCGGCGCCGGATGCGTCGGGCCCGGGTGCCGAAGGTGCCGTGGATGCCTCGGGTGCAGTGGGGGCCTCGGCCTCCGCGGGCGGCGGGACGACCGCGCCGCCCGGGGGGAGCACGAGCTGCTCGCCCGGGAAGATCAGGCTGGCCCGGCCGAGTCCGTTCGCGCTGAGGACGGCCGCGAGGTCGAGTCCGTTCGCCGCGGCGATCGCGGACACGGTGTCGCCCTCGACCACGACGTGCCGCCGGATCTCGACCGGCGCGGGCGCGGGCGCGGCGGGGCCGCTCGGCAGCCTGAGGCGCTGCCCCGGGAAGATGAGCGTCGACCAGCTGAGCCCGTTGAGCGCGAGCACCTCCGCCGTCGCGAGCCCGAACCGTTCGGCGACGCCGCTCACGGTGTCGCCCTCGACCACCGTGTACTCGGAGGGCGCGGCCGGGACGGAGGCCGGGCGGGCCAGGGTCCGTGATCCCGCGGCCTGCGCGGGCGGCCGCTGCGAGCGCTTCGACGGCGCTGGCGACGCGTCCGCCGGAGCGACGATGCCGAGGGAGATCGCGACCGTGCCGACGATGGCGGCCGGGGCGGCGAGGACGCGGAGGAACGGTCCGCGCCGCCGGGTGCGGTCGCCGCGGCGCATCGGGTCGGACCCCTGCTCCTCGTGCGTCATGGGCCCCCCTCGCCGCGCATCCGCGCCCCCATCGCCACGGTTGCACAGGGCGGCAGGCTCGTCAACGACCGCGCCGCGCGTCGGCGCGGCTTCCCGACGTCGGTTGTGCATGGCAATCTTGACTCGTGACCGACCTCCCCGAGATCGAATGGCTGACCGTCCCCGACCTGATCGAGCTGACCGGGCTGACGCCGAGCCGCGTGCGCAGGCTGATCGACGAACGCCACCTCCTGGGCGCCAAGGTGAACGGCGTCCTGAAGGTGCCGGCGCTCTTCCTGCGCGACGACGCTCCGCTGCCCGAACTGCACGGCACGGCGATCGTGCTCTCCGACGCCGGGTTCACCGACGAGGAGGCGCTGCGCTGGTTCCTCGAGGAGGAGGACAGCCTCGGCACCTCGCCGATCGCGGCGCTGCGCAGCGGTCGCAAGGCCGAGGTGCGGCGGATCGCCCAGGCACTCGCCTGAGGCGTCTCGCCCGGTATCGCCCAGCGCTTAGGCGCTGCGCCGCACGACCGCCTCGGCGAGCGCGCCGAGCTCGGTCCGCGCCGCGTCGCCGATCGGCGCGGCGGCAAGGGCGGCATCCGCGCGACCGAGGTGCTCGGCGATGATCGTCTCGACCTCGTCGACGGCGCCGCTGCCGATGATCTCGGCCTGGAGCGCAGACACCTGCTCGGCGGTCAGCGCGGGGTCGCCCAGGAGGTCGTCGAGCCTGCGCCGGGCGTCGGGGCCGAGCCGTTCGCGCGCGATCGCGACGAGCATGGTGCGCTTGCCCTCGCGCAGGTCGTCGCCGGCGGGCTTGCCCGTCACGGCGGGATCGCCGAAGACGCCGAGCAGGTCGTCCCGCAGTTGGAAGGCGATGCCGAGCGGCAGGCCGAAGCCGCGGAGCGCTTCGACGACCTCGCCGTCGCCGCCCGCGATCGTCGCGCCGAGCGCGAGCGGCGACTCGATGCTGTACTTCGCCGACTTGTAGACGATGACGCGTTCGGCGCGGGCGCGCTGGTCCGACTCGGGAGCCACGAGCCAGGCGCGCTCCTCGAGGATGTCGAGGTACTGGCCGGCCGTCACCTCGGTGCGCATCCGCATGAATTCGGCGCGCGCGCGCCGGGCCGAGTCGGCCGGGACGAGTGCGAGCCCCTCGTCGAGCAGTTCGTCGCTCCAGCCGAGCAGGAGGTCGCCGAGCAGGATCGCGCCCGCGCGGCCGAACTCCGCGCCGTCGCCGGCCCAGCCGGAGACCGCATGGCGTTCCTCGAATCTCCGGTGCGCGGCCGGCTCGCCGCGGCGGGTGTCCGAGTTGTCGATGATGTCGTCGTGGACGAGCGCGGCGGCGTGGAACAGTTCGAGCGCGGCGGACGCTGCGACCACGGCCGCCGGGTCCTCGTCCGTGCGCGCCGCCGATGCCCAGCCCCAATAGCAGAATCGCGCCCGGAAGCGCTTGCCGCCGCTGAGAAATCGCTTGGAGAATTCCCCCAACGGGGCAGTGTCCGGGCTCATCGAGCGGAGAATCGACTCACGGTCGGCGAGGAACCCGTCGATGCGATGCTGAACAAGGTCGACGAGCCCGGTACCGTGGTCCACGCGCCTAGCCTACCGGCGGGCCGCGGGACTAGACTGGCCGCGGATGCGTCGATCCCGGACTGAGGGGAATGAGATGCCGCTTTCAGAGCAGGAGCAACGTCTTCTCGAGGAGATGGAGCGCAATCTGTATCGCAATGATGCAGATTTCGTTGCGGCGGTCAGTGGTCGAGGACGACCCAACTACCGATCGATCGTGCTCGGCATCCTGCTCGGGCTGGTCGGCGTCGGCGGCCTGATCGCGGGGGTCGCCCTCCAGATGGTCGTCATCGGCGTCGTCGGCTTCGGATTGATGTTCGCCGGCGTGCTGCTCGCGATCAGTCCGTCGCGGCGCGGGGCGGCCAAGCCGACCGCGGGCGACCCGACGGCCAAGCCCGCGCGCCGTGCGTCCGGCGGCGGATTCATGGACCGCCTCAACGAGCGCTGGGACCGTCGTCAGGAGGGCGGCGACTAGCCGTACAGCGAGTCCTCCACTTCCCACCACACGTCGAACGGGTCGGTCTTCGGATCGGCCCGTTTCCGCGTCATCCGGGGGGATGGGTGCGCGATCCAGGGGTGCGGGGCGGAATCGGGCTGCCGGATGCGCGGACGCGCGCGTCGACGCGCGCCCCGACGCGCCCGCTGACGCGCCGCGTGCCCCGAATCCCTCCACACCCATCCACCTGCCTTCCGGCCTGAGATTCCGCGGTTCTCCGGCCGTGACCCCGATGCCGAAACGGCCGGAGCGGTCCAGTTCCGTTGCCAAGTGGAGGAGAGTGGAGTAGGGTGGAGCCACCTGGATCCTGGCCGGAGGAAAGGGGGTGGTGCGGTGTTCCTCGGGACGTACGAGCCGAAGCTCGACGAGAAGGGCCGCATCATTCTTCCTGCCAAGTTCCGGGAGGAACTCTCGAACGGACTCGTGCTGACGCGCGGACAGGAGCGCTGCGTGTACGTGTTCAGCGCGAGGGAGTTCGAGGAGATGAGCGAGAAGATCCGCCAGGCCCCCGTGACGAGCAAGCAGGCGCGCGACTACATGCGCGTCTTCCTCTCGGGGGCATCCGCGGAGACCCCCGACAAGCAGCACCGGGTCACCATTCCGGCGACGCTTCGCGCGTACGCCGGCCTCGGCCGCGACCTCGCGGTCATCGGAGCGGGCAGCCGCGTGGAGATCTGGGCGGCCGAGGCGTGGCAGACGTACCTCGCCGAGCAGGAGGCGGCCTTCGCGGAAACGGCGGAGGAGGTGATCCCCGGACTCTTCTGACCCGGGCTGCGACTCCCAGCCGTACGGGCCTGGCGCACTTCCCCGCGTCAGGACGAACGGATGGGGATCGGAGCTCGGGAGGGAGTCCCGTCATCATGGACATCGAACGCATCCACACCCCGGTGATGCTCGACCGCACGGTCGAGTTGCTCGCCCCCGCCCTCGACCGGCCGGGCGCCGTCCTCGTCGACGCGACGCTCGGGATGGGCGGGCACACGCGCGCATTCCTCGAGCGGTTCCCGGGACTGACGGTGATCGGCCTCGACCGCGACACCGACGCCCTCGCAATCGCGCGAGAGCGGCTCGCCCCCTTCGGCGACCGGGCGCGCTTCGTGCACACCGTGTACGACGGCATCGCGCGGGCCATCCGCTCCGAGGGCTACTCGGAGGTGCAGGGCGTGCTCTTCGACCTCGGCGTCTCCTCGCTCCAGCTCGACCGGGCCGAGCGCGGCTTCGCCTACTCGAAGGACGCCCCGCTCGACATGCGCATGGACTCCACGCGGGGCCGGACCGCGGCGGACGTCATCGCCGAGGCGAGCGAGGACGAGCTCAGGCGGATCTTCCAGGACTACGGCGAGGAGAAGCTGTCCGCCCGGTACGCCCGGGCGATCGTGCGCGCCCGCGCCGAGCGGCCGATCACCCGATCCGCCGAACTCGTCTCGATCATCACGGACGCCACACCGGTGGCGGTCCAGCGGCAGGGGCATCCGGCCAAGCGCGTCTTCCAGGCGCTGCGGATCGAGGTCAACGAGGAGCTCTCGGTGCTCGAGCGCGCGATGCCCGCCGCGCTCGACTCGATCGCCGTCGGCGGGCGGATCCTCGTGCTCGCCTACCAGTCGCTCGAGGACCGCATCGTCAAGCGAAGCCTCCAGTCGGCGTCGACGTCGTCCGCCCCGCCCGGACTGCCGATGGAACTGCCCGAGCACCGCCCGCAGTTCAAGGTGCTCGTGCGCGGAGCCGAGCTGGCGAGCGAGGCCGAGCAGGAGGCGAACCCCAGGGCCAAGCCCGTTCGCCTCCGCGCGGCCGAGCGGGTGCGGAGGCCGTCGTGACCGCCGTCCCCGTCACCGGGCGCCCGCAGCGCAAGCCCGCTGCGCAGCCGGTCGCACCGGGCCGCGTCCTCCGGCCGGCACCCGAGACCGGCGCGGGTCGCCGGCCGCGCCTCGCGTACGCGATCGTCTCGACCGTCGGACTCCTCGCGATCATCAGCGCACAGCTGCTGCTCAGCCTCGCGATGACGGAGGGCGCCTACGAGGCGGACCGGTACGAGACCCGCCGCGTCGAGCTCACGCGCCAGCAGCAGAAGCTCCGCGAGGACATCGATCGCAAGGAGTCGCCGCAGTACCTCGCCATGAACGCGGAGGCGCTCGGCATGGTGCCGAACAACGCGCCGGTGTACCTGCGGCTCAGCGACGCCGCGGTGCTGGGGCAGCCGCAGGCGGCCACGGGCGGCGCGGCAGCGTCGGGGCCGCTCGTCCCGAATGCGCTCCTCGGCGGCGTGCCGCTCGTGACGCAGGGCGACACCGGGCAGACTCCGAACGACGGCGCCGTCGCGGCGCCGGGGGAGGCGGCACCGCCGCCGCAGGTCGACGCTCTTCCGACCCCGGACACCCACTAGCGAGCTCGCACCAGATCCGACCCGACCCGGAGGCCCACGAACGGATGAACCGCACGAACCGTCGGCCGCTCTGGCGTATCGCCCTCGCGGGGCTCCTGCTGGTCGCGCTCGTCGCCGTCTTCCTCGTCCGCCTCGTCGACATCCAGGTCGTGCGGGCGGCCGAGCTCAACGAGGAGGCGGAGGCGATCCGGTCGCGCGACGTGCCCGTCTACGGCTCGCGCGGCGACATCGTCGACCGGAACGGCGTCGTGCTGGCCGACAGCGTGATGCGCTGGGACATCGCACTGTCGCCCAAGCAGTCGCGGAAGGCGCCGTTCGAGCGCGAGGTCCCCGACCCGGCCGACCCGTCGAAGACCACGACCGTGGAGGTCGGGCTCGAGCAGGCGGCCGCGGAGCTCGGCGCCGTCATCGGCCGGGGCCCGGCGGACATCATCGCGATCATCGACTCGCACCTCGCGGAGGATCCGAACTCGGACTTCGCCTACGTCGCGAAGCTCGTCGACGCCGACGTGTACGAGAAGGTGAAGGCACTCGGCATCCCGTGGGTCGAGCCGTGGGTGCATCCGAGCCGCCGGTACCCGAACGGCGCGGTCGCCGGCAACCTCATCGGCTTCACCGGGACCGACGGCGAGGCGCTCGCGGGACTCGAGCTCAGCGAGGACGAATGCCTCGCGAGCGAGGACGGGCTCGTGAGCTCCCTGCGCAGCCTCGAGGACTGGGTCGAGATCCCCGGCACCGAGACCGTGCGCAAGCAGGCGAGCGACGGCGGGACCCTCCAGCTCACGATCGACCGCGACCTGCAGTTCGCGGTGCAGCGCATCGCCGAGGCGCAGGTGCAGGCGGTCGGGGCCGAATGGGCGGTCGTCACGGTCATGGAGGCCAAGACGGGCAAGCTCCTGGCCGTCGCCGACGTGCCGACCGTGGACCCGAACGACCCCACCTCGACCGACTCGGTGAACCGCGGATCGCGCGCGTTCACCGCGCCGTTCGAGCCGGGCTCGACGTTCAAGGCGCTCACGGCCGCGTCGGTGGTCGACGCGGGCGTCGCGGGCCCCTCGAGCGGGGTCGTGGCGGACTACAAGTACCTCCCGCCGAACGGCGCGAACATCAACGACAGCGCCTTCCACGAGGCCGAGAACCTCACGCTCACGGGCGTGCTCATCGAAAGCTCGAACACCGGCATGTCCCAGTTCGGCGAACTGCTCACCCCAGAGCAGCGGTACCAGTACATGCTCGACTTCGGGCTCGGCCGCGAGAGCGAGGTCGGCTTCCCGAGCGAGGCATCCGGCGACCTGCACGGCGACCCGGCGGACTGGGACAACCAGACCTACTACACGACCACGTTCGGCCAGGGCCTCACGACCACCTCGATCCAGATCACCAGCGCGTACCAGGCGATCGCCAACCACGGGGTCCGGATGCCGGTCACGCTGGTCGAGGGATGCACGGCCCCGGACGGCACCGTGACCGAGGAACCGCCGACCGACGGGCAGCGGGTCATCTCGGCCGCTGCGGCGGACCAGACCACCGCGATGCTCGAGCAGGTCTACCTGCACGGATGGCTCGACGCGACGTGGAGGATCCCCGGCTACCGGGTCGCGGCGAAGACCGGAACGGCCCAGGTTCCGGACGGCCAGGGCGGCTACCGCAAGGAGTACCTGGTGTCGGTGTCGGGCTACGCGCCCGCGGACGACCCGCAGTTCGTGGTTTCGGTGAGCATCATGAATGCCGTTAAGATGAACTCGTCCGCGGCTTCCGCCCCCGTCTTCCGCGACGTGATGAGCCAGGTGCTGAAGCAGTTCCGGACCATTCCATCCGGCGCTCCGGCGCCCGAGCTGCCAGCCACTTGGTGAGAAAGTTGGGTTCGTGACCGGATCGCCACCGTCGGCTCTCCGGCCGTTGCATCCGATTCCCCGACCGCTGCGCGACCTGATCGACGAGTTCGGCTTCGACGTGCACGGCGACCTCGCGGGGATCGACGTGAGCGGCGTCGTCATCGCCTCCGGGGCGGTGCGACCGGGGGACCTCTACGTCGGCCTGCCCGGCCTGCGGGTGCACGGCGCCGATTTCGCCGCCGAGGCCCGCGAGCGGGGTGCGGTCGCGATCCTCACCGACGCCGACGGCGCCGCGAAGGCGGCCGCCGCCGCGCCCGGCCTGCCCGTGGTCGTCGCCGACGCGCCGCGTGCCCGGCTCGGCGACGTCGCCGCGTGGGTCCACCGCACCGCGGAGGGCGACGCGACCCTCTACGCCGTGACGGGCACCAACGGCAAGACCAGCGTCGTCTACCTGCTGTTCGGGATGCTCCGCCAGCTCGGGCTCGTCGCCGGACTCACGTCGACGGCCGAGCGCCGGATCGACGACGAGGCCGTCACGAGCTCGCTCACCACGCCGGAGGCGAGCGACCTGCACGCGCTCCTGGCCCGCGGCCGCGAGCTCGGCGCGACCGGGTTCGGCGTCGAGGTCTCGGCGCAGGCGCTCAGCCGCCACCGCGTCGACGGCATCGTCTTCGACGTGGCCGGCTTCACCAACCTCACGCACGACCACCTCGACGACTACGCGTCGATGGAGGAGTACTTCGAGGCCAAGCGCGTGCTGTTCCAGCCCGACCGCGCCCGCCGCGCCGTCGTGACGGTCGACTCCGAGTGGGGCCGCCGACTCGCCGCCGAGGCGGGGGTGCCGGTCGCGACCCTCACCACGCTCGCCGACGTCGACGCCGACTGGCGGATGTCCGTGCTCGATGCGACCGCGACCGAGACGCACTTCCGGCTCGAGGGGCCCGGCGACGAGGCACTCGAGACGACCGTCCCGCTGGTCGGCTGGTTCATGGCCGCGAACGCGGCGCTCGCGATCGTCATGCTCGTCGAGGGCGGCATCCCGCTCGCGCGGATCGGCGAGGCGCTGGGGCGCGACGGCGGCATCCGTGCCTACATCCCCGGCCGCGCCGAGCGGGTGTCGGGTGAGCGCGGGCCGCTCGTGCTCATCGACTACGGGCACAGCCCGGACGCGTTCCTCCAGACGCTCGGCGCCCTGCGCCCGTTCGTCCCCGGTCGGCTCATCATGATGTTCGGCGCCGACGGCGACCGCGACACCTCCAAGCGCGCCGAGATGGGCGCGATCGCCGCCCGCGGCTCGGACGTGGTCGTGATCACGGACTTCCATCCCCGCACCGAGGACCCGGCGGCGATCCGCGCCGCGCTCATCGAGGGCGCGAGGGCCGCGGTGCCCGACCGCGAGATCCACGAGGAGGCCGATCCCCGGGCGGCCTTCCGACTCGCGCTCTCGCTCGCGGGCGAGGGCGACGCGATCCTGTACGCGGGACCCGGACACGAGGACTACCACGAGGTGAACGGCGTGAAGATCCCCTACTCTGCACGTGACGACGCGCGGCTGGCGCTGCGCGAGGCGGGATGGCCCGCATGATCGCGATGACCCTCGCCGACATCGTCGCCGCCACCGGCGGCACGCTGCACCCGGGCGGCACGGATGCCGCGCCCGGCACGATCGTCGACGGCGCGGTGACGACCGACTCGCGCGAGGTCGAGCCGGGCGGCGTCTTCTTCGCCAAGCGCGGCGAGTTCGACGACGGCCACCGCTTCGCCCCGGCCGCGGTCGAGCGGGGCGCGGCGCTGCTCGTGGTGGAGCATCCGCTCGACCTCCCGGTTCCGCAGGTCGTCGTCGTCGACACGGTCCACGCGCTCGGCGCGCTCGCGACCGAGGTCGTGCGACGCGTCCGCGAGCTCGGGCGGCTCCGCATCGTCGCGGTCACCGGCTCGAACGGCAAGACCACGACCAAGAACCTGCTGCGGACCATCCTCGAGCGCGTCGGATCGACGGTGGCCTCCCGCAAGTCGTTCAACAACGAGGTCGGCGGCCCGATCACGATGCTCGAGCTGACCGAGGAGACCGAGTTCCTCGTCGCCGAGATGGGCGCGTCTGCGGTCGGCGAGATCGCGCGACTCGTGAAGATGGCCCACCCCGACGTCGGCATCGTGCTGAAGGTCGGCCTCGCGCATGCCGGCGAGTTCGGCGGGATCGAGCAGACCGTGCGCGCGAAGTCGGAGATGGTCACCGACCTGCTGCCGACCGAGGTCGCGATCCTGAACGCGGACGACCCGCGCGTCGCGGCGATGGCCGCCGTCACGGAGGCCCGCGTCGTGCGATTCGGGCTGGGGGAGGACGCCGACGTCCGGGCGACCGACGTCGTCGTCCACGCGCGCGGCACCGACTTCACCCTGGCCGCGGGCGGGGCATCCACGCGGGTGCGGTTCGGGGTGCTCGGCGAGCACCATGTCCTGAACGCGCTCGCCGCGACCGCGGCCGCCCTCGAGTTCGGCGTGCCGCTCGAGGAGATCGGGGCCGCGCTCGAGACCGTCACCCTGGCCGAACGCTGGCGGATGGAACTGCTGGGCGGGCGCGACGGCGTCACCGTGATCAACGACGCCTACAACGCGAGCCCCGACTCGATGGCCGCCGCGCTCAAGACGCTCGCGCAGGTGCGCGGCGACGGCGCCACGATCGCGGTGCTCGGCGAGATGAGCGAACTCGGCGAGTACTCCGGCGAGGAGCACGACCGGATCGGCCTGCTGGCGGTCCGGCTCGGCATCTCGCAGCTCGTGGTCGTCGGCGCGGGCGCGCGGCGCCTGCACATCTCGACCATCAACGAGGGCTCGTGGGACGGCGAGTCCGAATTCGTCGAGACCCAGGACGAGGCGTTCGACCTGGTCGTGTCCAAGGTGCGCCCCGGCGACACCGTGCTCGTGAAATCGTCGAACTCGGCGGGGCTCCGCCACCTCGGCGACCGACTGGGAGAATGGTTCGCGTGAGCAGCGGGACTGCGCCGACCACCAGCCACCTCGACCGACTTGGAGAAGCCGCGTGAGAGCACTCCTGAGCGCAGGCGCGCTGTCGCTCGCCTTCACGCTCTTCCTGACCCCGCTGTTCATCCGGCTGTTCGTGAAGCTCGGGTGGGGCCAGTTCATCCGCGACGACGGGCCGCAGAGCCACCACGTCAAGCGCGGGACGCCCACGATGGGCGGGATCATCTTCATCCTCGGGACGCTCTTCGGCTACTTCACGGCGACCCTGCTGATCAGCAACGAACCGCCCACGGCCTCCGGGATGCTCGTGCTGCTGATGATGGTCGGGCTCGGCGTCGTCGGGTTCGTCGACGACTTCCTGAAGACCCGCAAGAAGCAGAGCCTCGGGCTCGGCGGATGGGCGAAGGTCGTCGGCCAGGTCGTCGTGGCGGGCGTGTTCGCGCTGCTCGCCCTGCAGTTCCCCAACCAGCAGGGCGCGACGCCCGCGACCACGAAGATCTCGTTCATCCGCGACCTGCCGCTGGACTTCATGGTGTTCGGCACGATCGTCGGGGTCGTCCTCTACGTCGTCTGGATCTGCCTGCTCAGCGCGGCGGCCTCGAACGGCGTGAACGTCACCGACGGCCTCGACGGACTCGCGGGCGGCGCCTCGATCCTCGCGATCGGGTCGTTCATCATCATCGGCTTCTGGCAGTTCAACCAGTCGTGCTTCAGCGACAACCTGAACCCGAGCGACGTCTACCGCTGCTACGACGTGCGCGATCCGCTGGACCTCGCCATCCTCGCGACCGCCATCGTCGGCGGCCTCGTCGGATTCCTCTGGTGGAACACGAACCCCGCGCACATCTACATGGGCGACACCGGGTCGCTCGCGCTCGGCGGCGCGCTCGCAGCGCTCGCGATCCTCAGCCGCACCGAGCTCCTGCTCCTGCTCATCGGCGGCCTCTTCGTGATCGAGACCGGATCGGTGATCGTGCAACGCGCGTACTTCAAGGTCACGCGCGGCAAGCGGATCTTCCTGATGAGCCCGATCCACCACCACTTCGAGCTCAAGGGCTGGGCCGAGGTCACGATCGTGGTCCGGTTCTGGATCATCGCGGGCCTGCTCGCCGCCGCGGGCGTGGGCGCGTTCTACTTCGAATGGCTCCAGAGCTGATGGCGGATGCCTCGCGCGATCGCCTCGCCGCGCTGACGAGCTGGCACGCCGACTGGTCCGGCCTCCGCGTCGCGGTGCTCGGCCTCGGCGTGACCGGGTTCGCGGTCGCCGACACGCTCACCGAGCTCGGCGCGGAGGTGCTCGTGCTCGCTCCGGCCGCCGACGAGGATCGCGCCCGCATCCTCGACGTCATCGGCGCGCGGCTCCTCACGCATCCGCTCGACGTCGTCCCCGAGGAGCTCGCGTCGTTCGAGCCCGAGGTGCTCATCGCCTCGCCGGGCTTCCACCCGGACCATCCGGTGCTGGAGTGGGCCGCGGAATCCGGCGTCCCGGTCTGGGGCGACATCGAGCTCGCCTGGCGCGTGCGCGACAAGGTCGCCGCTGCCGAGTGGATCCTCGTCACCGGGACGAACGGCAAGACCACGACCGTGCAGCTCGCGGCGACCTTCCTCGCGGCGAACGGGCTGCGCGCGGCGCCGTGCGGGAACATCGGCATCCCGGTCCTCGACGCCGTGCGCGACCCGGGCGGCTTCGACGTGCTCGTCGTCGAGCTCTCGAGCTACCAGCTCCACCACCTGCCCACGGCAGGGCCCGGTGCGGTGCATCCGCTCGCGAGCGTGTGCCTGAACCTCGCCGACGACCACCTCGACTGGCACGGCTCGCCAGAGGCGTACGCGGCGGCGAAGGCCAAGGTGTACGCGAACACGCGGATCGCGTGCGTGTACAACCGCGCGGACGAGGCGACCCGGGGGATGGTCGAGGATGCCGAGGTCGAGGACGGTGCGCGCGCGATCGGCTTCGGGCTGGACACGCCGGGGCCGAGCGACTTCGGCGTCGTCGAGGGCATCCTGTGCGACCGCGCGTTCCTCGAGGAACGGCGGACGGCGGCGCTCGAGATCACGACGCTCGCCGAACTCGAACCGCGCGGGCTCGCCGCGCCGCACGTCGTGCAGAACATCCTCGCCGCCTCGGCGCTGGTGCGTGCGGCCGGCGTCCCGGTCGGCGTGATCCACGACGCGCTCGGCGACTTCCGGCTCGACGCGCACCGGATCCAGGCGGTCGCGCTGGCCGGCGGCATCCGCTGGATCGACGACTCCAAGGCGACCAACCCGCACGCTGCCGAGGCGTCGCTCCGCGCCTTCGACCGGGTCGTGTGGATCGTCGGCGGCCTGCTCAAGGGGGTCGACGCGGACGCACTCGTCGCCGCGCACGTCGGCCGGCTCCGGGCGGCCGTCGTCATCGGGCGCGACCGTACGGCGCTCGTCGCGGCATTCCGCCGACACGCGCCGGAACTGCCTCTCTTCGAGGTCGTCGCGGATGACACTGAGACGGTGATGCCGGAGGCGGTCGCGCTCGCGGCCTCCGTCGCGGCGGAGGGCGACACCGTCCTCCTCGCGCCGGCTGCCGCCTCGATGGACCAGTTCGCCGACTACGCCGACCGAGGGCGGCGATTCCACGAGGCGGTCCGGGCGATGCTGGGAGGAGAGGCGGATGACCACGACGCCGCCGAGGACGGCACGCCCGGCAGCCCAGCCTGACGGCGCCCGGGGCGGCGTCGCCGCGTCGCGCATCCGGCTCGGCGGCCTGTTCCGTGCGGAGTCGGCCGACTACTACCTGCTGCTCGGGACGACCCTGTTCCTCACGGTCTTCGGGCTCGTGATGGTCATGTCGTCGTCCGTCGTCGAGTCGCGGCTCGAGGACGGCGGGTTCCTCGTGCAGGCCGGACGGCAGGGCGTCTACGCGCTCATCGGCGTCCCGATGATGCTCGTCGCGAGCCGGTTCCCGCAGCGCGCGTGGGAACTGGTCGCGTGGCCGATGCTCGCGTTCTCGTCGTTCCTGCAGCTCCTCGTCGTCGCGACGCCCATGGGCGTCGAGGTCGGCGGAAACACGAACTGGCTCGCGCTCGGCCCGATCCCGCCGTTCCAGCCGTCGGAGATGATCAAGGTCGCGCTCGTCATCTGGCTCGGCACGATCGTCACGCGCAAGCAGCACCAGCTGACCGACTTCGTGCACGGCCTGCTGCCGATCCTCCTGGTCGGCGGGACCGCGATCGGGCTCGTGCTCATCGGCGGCGACCTCGGCACGGTCGTGATCATGTCGACCATGCTCCTCGGCGCGCTGTTCCTCATCGGCGTGCGGCTCCGCCTGCTGGCCATCCCGGTCGTCGTCGGCGTGATCGTCTTCGCGATGGTCGGCGTCTCGAGCGAGAGCCGGCTCACGCGCATCACGTCGTTCTTCAACGAGCAGTGCACGACCATCGACGTCGACGGCTGCTGGCAGATCCAGCACGGCATGTTCGCGCTCGCCAACGGCGGCGTCTTCGGCGTCGGCCTCGGCAACTCGGCGGCGAAGTGGTCGTGGCTCCCGGCCGCCGACAACGACTTCATCTTCGCGATCGTGGGCGAGGAACTGGGGCTGATCGGGGCGATCGTCGTGATCGGGATGTTCGTCGTGCTCGCGATCGCGCTGACCCGCGTGCTGCGCCACGCCGTCACGCCCTTCGGCCGGGCCTCGTCCGCCGCGGTCCTCGTGTGGGTCGTCGGCCAGGCATGTGTCAATATCGCTGTCGTGCTGAAGCTCCTCCCGGTCCTCGGCGTGCCGCTCCCGCTCGTGTCGGCGGGCGGCACCGCACTGCTCACCACGCTCGTCGCGATCGGCATCGCGCTGTCGATCTCCCGGCAGTCCGCGCTGGCGGCGTCGGGCGCCGGACGTTCGACCCGCGGTTCGCGCCGAACGGGGAAGACGGCTCGATGAGCGTCTTCCTGCTGGCCGGCGGCGGGACCGCGGGCCACGTGAACCCCCTGCTCGCCGTCGCCGACCGACTTCGCGAGCGGCACGCCGACGCGACCGTGCTCGTGCTCGGCACGGCCGAGGGCCTGGAGTCGCGGCTCGTGCCCGATCGCGGATACGACCTGCTGACCATCGCGAAGGTGCCGTTCCCGCGTCGCCCGAACGCGAACGCCGTGCGGTTCCCAGGCCGGTTCCGCCGCTCGATCGACGACGTCGCGAAGATCATCGACGACGCGCACGTCGACGTCGTCGTCGGCTTCGGCGGGTACGTGTCGACCCCCGCCTACCTGGCCGCGCGCCGCCGCGGCGTGCCGGTCGCGATCCACGAGGCGAACGCGCGGCCCGGACTCGCGAACCGCCTGGGCGCGAGGTTCGCCGCGGCCACGGGCGTGGCGTTCGAGGGCACGGTCCTGCCGCGGGCCGAGGTCGTCGGCATGCCGCTCCGCCGCGAGATCGAGACCCTCGACCGCGCGGCCGTGCGCGCCGAGGCGATCGCCCACTTCGGGCTCGATCCGGACCGGCCCGTGCTGCT
The DNA here is from genome assembly GCF_043518605.1 of Agromyces sp. MMS24-JH15. Lineage (GTDB taxonomy): Bacteria > Actinomycetota > Actinomycetes > Actinomycetales > Microbacteriaceae > Agromyces. The sequence continues at coordinate 3,278,779 of NZ_CP171358.1, read as the reverse complement.
GGCGACCGGCGGGTCGCTCGGCGCGCGCCGGATCAACCGGACCATGGTGGATGCCGCGGCCGCGGTGCTCGAGACCGGCTGGCAGGTGCTGCACGTCACGGGCGCCTCGAGCGAGGTCGCGGATCCGGGACTGCCCGGCTACGCGATGGTCGAGTACGCGAACCGCATGGACCTGGCCCTGGCGGTCGCGGACCTCGCGGTCTCCCGCGCGGGAGCGGCGACCGTGAGCGAGCTGGCCGCGCTCGGCATTCCCGCGATCTACGTCCCGTACCCGGTCGGCAACGGCGAGCAACGGTTCAACGCGGCCGGCGTGGTCGCCGCAGGCGGGGGCATCCTCGTCGACGACGCGGAGTTCACGCCCGCGTGGGTGCGCGAGCACCTCGTGCCGCTCCTCGGCGACCGCGAGCGCGTGCGCGCGATGGCCGCGTCCGCGCGCTCGGCCGGCCTCCTCGACGGCACCGACCGCATGGTCGCCCTGGTCGACCGTGCGCTGGCCGCCGGATCCCCCCGATCCGGCGGGGGAGCCTGAGGCGGCGCCGAAGGCGCGTAACGTTGCATCCGGGCGCCCTGCCGCCACCCGCCGCGGGCCGAGCCCGCCCGATCCGACCACGAGGAAGACCGCACCGTGACCATCAAGCCCGACCTGAACGCCGTCATCCCCGCCGAACTGGGCAACGTCCACTTCGTCGGCATCGGCGGCTCGGGGATGAGCGGGATCGCGCGCCTGATGCTCGGCGACGGGCATCGCGTCACGGGCTCGGACGTGCGCGACTCCGCGAACATCGGCGCGCTCCGGGACCTGGGTGCGACCGTCGCGATCGGGCACGACGCGGCCAACGTGCCCGACGACGTCGACACGATGGTCGTGACCGGCGCGCTCTGGCTGGACAACCCCGAGTACCGCCTCGCGCTGGCGCGCGGCATCCCCGTCCTGCACCGCTCGCAGGCGCTCGCGGCGCTCATCGCGGGCCGCCGGCTGGTGTCGGTCGCCGGCGCGCACGGGAAGACGACCTCCACGGGCATGATCATCACGTCGCTGCTGGCCCAGTCGGCCGATCCGAGCTTCGTGAACGGCGGCGTGATCGAGGAGCTCGGCACTTCGAGCGCCGCGGGCGACGGCGAGCTCTTCGTGGTCGAGGCCGACGAGTCCGACGGGTCGTTCCTGCTCTACGACACGTCGGTCGCGCTCATCACGAACGTCGACCCGGACCACCTCGACCACTACGGCTCGCTCGAGGCGTTCGAGCAGGCGTTCGTCGACTTCGCCGACCGGGCGCGCGAGCTCGTCGTGATCTCCTCGGACGATGCGGGCGCGCTCCGGGTCGCCGAGCGGATCTCCCACGCGAACGTGATCACCTTCGGCGAGGCCGAGGGGGCGACCGTCCGCGTCCACTCCATCGAGACCGACGGCCCGGTGGCATTCGCGATCGACTATGCGGGGCGGACCTACCGTGCGCGCCTGCGGATCCCCGGCCGCCACAATGCGATCAACGCGGCGGGCGCGTTCGGCGTGCTCGTCGGCATGGGCTTCGACCCGGCCGAGACGCTCGCGGGCGTCGCCCGCTTCGCGGGCACGGGCCGCCGGTTCGAACTGCACGGCACGGTCGGCGGCGTGAGCGTGTACGACGACTACGCCCACCACCCGACCGAGGTGGCCGCCGCGCTCGCGGCGGCACGCACGGTCGTCGGCGCGGGCCGGATCATCGCGGTGCACCAGCCGCACCTGTACAGCCGGACCAGGCTGTTCGCCAAGGAGTTCGCCGAGGTGCTCGAGGAGTTCGCGGACGAGACGGTCGTGCTCGACGTCTACGGCGCGCGCGAGGACCCGGAGCCGGGCGTGACCGGCGCGCTCGTGAGCGATCGGTTCGCCGACCCGTCGCGCGTGGCGTTCATCGCGGACTGGCAGGAGGCGGCCGACCACACCGCCCGCATCGCCCGCGAGGGCGACTTCGTGATCACCCTCGGCTGCGGCGACGTCTACCGCATCGTGCCGCAGCTGATCGGGTCGCTGGAGCGGGAGCGCGGATGACGGCGGTCGGGTCGTGAGGCGCCCGCAGGGGTTCGATCGGCCCCCCGTGCGTCCGGCCCGGTCGGGCCGATCGGATGCCCCGGCTGCAGCCGCGGCGTCGTCGGCGGGGTCGTCGACGCGTCCGCCGGCCGGCGGTTCGGATGCCCCACGGTCGGCCGTCTCCGTCGCGGATCGCACGCCGACCGCCCCGGTGGACCTTCCGGTCGTCCCCTCCGCCGAGCCGGGTCGCCCGGCTTCGAGCGGATCGGGTGCGACGTCGGATCCGGGACGACCCGATCCGGGACGACCCGATCCGGGACGCGACGAAGCCGCGTCGAGCCCGAAGGGCGCACGGGCCGCACGCCGCGCGGTGGCCCGCGCGGCGGCGGCGCGGCGCCGGTTCGAGCGCCAGGAGATCCGGCGGTTCACGAAGCGGAGCCGTCGGCGCCGGATCGCGTGGATCGTCGCGATCGCGGCCGTGCTCGCCGTGGTCGGCGGCACCCTGGCGGTCGCGTACTCGCCGCTCATGGCACTCAGGGACGTGCGCGTCGAGGGCGCGCAGCGCATCCCGGCCGACGACATCGCGGACGCGTTCACGCCCGAGCTCGGCACGCCGCTCGCGCTCGTGACCTCCGCCGACGTGCAGCACGTCCTGGCCGGGTTCCCCCTCATCGAGACGTACTCGACCGAGGCGATCCCGCCGTCGACGCTCGTGGTCCGCATCGTCGAGCGCACGCCCGTCGGCGTGGTCGAGGGCGAGGACGGCCTCGAGCTCGTGGATGCCGCGGGCGTGGTGATCGACCGGCCCGCCGAACGACCCGACGGCGAACCCCTGATCACGGCCGGGCCGACGGCGTCGGAGGGCTTCCGCGCCGCGGCCGCGGTGATCCGTTCGTTGCCGGCCGCGGTGCGCGGCCAGCTCGTGGCGGCGTCGGCGGAGACCGCCGACGATGTCCGGCTCCAGCTCGCGAGCGGGGCATCCATCGTCTGGGGGAGTCGCGAGGACTCCGCGTTCAAGGCGGACGTGCTCGACGCGCTCATGCGCTCGGCGCCGCCCGGCGCGGTCGCCGAGTACGACGTCTCCGCACCGGGGAGCCCGGTCACGCGCTGAGCGCCTCGGCGGGTGCATCCGCCCGCCTCGGAGGGCCGAGGATGCCTCGTCGATGCGGGCGGTTCGCGACACGCGGGGTGTCATGGCGCCCGGGCGGCGGGGGAGCACCTACCTTCGAGTCAGGAATTGCTTACTCGGCAAGACATTAACCTTCGACTAGAGGTTCAAGGTTCAGAGTTCGCACGGAGGGCCGGATATGTCGACAAACCAGAACTACCTCGCCGTCATCAAGGTCGTCGGCATCGGCGGCGGCGGCGTCAATGCCGTCAACCGCATGATCGAGCTCGGCCTGCGCGGCGTCGAGTTCATCGCGATCAATACCGACGCCCAGGCGCTGCTCATGTCCGACGCGGACGTGAAGCTCGACGTCGGTCGCGACCTCACGCGCGGGCTCGGTGCAGGCGCCGACCCGGAGGTGGGCCGTCGCGCCGCGGAGGACCACGCCGAGGAGATCGAGGAGGCGCTCGCGGGCGCCGACATGGTGTTCGTGACGGCAGGCGAGGGCGGCGGCACCGGCACCGGCGGCGCACCCGTCGTCGCCCGGATCGCCAAGTCCATCGGCGCGCTCACCATCGGCGTCGTGACCAAGCCGTTCAGCTTCGAGGGCCGCCGGCGCCAGAGCCAGGCCGAGCAGGGCGTCGCACGCCTGAAGGAAGAGGTCGACACGCTCATCGTCGTGCCGAACGACCGGCTGCTGGAGATCAGCGACCGCGGCATCTCGATGCTCGAGGCGTTCGCCACGGCCGACCAGGTGCTCCTCGCCGGCGTCCAGGGCATCACCGACCTCATCACGACGCCGGGCCTCATCAACCTCGACTTCGCCGACGTCAAGTCGGTCATGCAGGGCGCCGGCTCCGCGCTCATGGGCATCGGCTCGTCGCGCGGCGCGGACCGCGCGATCAAGGCCGCCGAACTCGCGGTCGCGAGCCCGCTGCTCGAAGCCTCGATCGACGGTGCGCACGGCGTGCTGCTGTCGATCCAGGGCGGTTCGAACCTCGGCATCTTCGAGATCAACGACGCGGCGCGACTCGTGCAGGAGGCGGTCCACCCCGAGGCGAACATCATCTTCGGCGCGGTCATCGACGACACGCTCGGCGACGAGGTGCGGGTGACCGTCATCGCGGCCGGCTTCGACGGCGGCGAGCCGCTGCAGCAGAAGGACGTCGCCGAGCTCAAGCGGCCGAGCCAGGTGCCGGCCGCGGTCGGCGTCGGGTTCGCGGCATCCGTGGGCGCCTCGTCCTCCTCGTCGACGTCGTCCTCCGAGACGGAGCCCGCGATCGCCGAGATCGACATCGAGGAGCTCGTGGAGTCCGCGAACTGGGGCGACCTCGACCGCGGGTCGGCGGACCGGATCGTGAGCGACCCCGCGTTCGACGACGACGGCGACGACCTCGACATCCCCGACTTCCTGAAGTGAGCGCGCCCGACCCGGGCGCACTCGTCGTCGCGCGCTCCGGAGCGCGGTGGTGAGCGGGCTCGGCGCGAGGCTCGATCGCGTCCGGGCCGACATCGCCGAAGCGGCGGTCGAGGCCGGGCGCGACCCGGGCGAGATCACGCTCATCGTCGTCACGAAGTTCCACCCGGCCGCGCTCGTGGCCGAGCTCGCGTCGCTCGGCGTGCGCGACCTCGGCGAGAACCGACACCAGGAGGCGCAGGCGAAGGCGGCCGAGCTCGCCGACCTCGGCTTGCGCTGGCACTTCGTCGGCCAGCTGCAGGGCAAGAAGGCGCGCCAGGTGCGTGCCTACGCGTCCGCGATCCACTCCGTCGACCGTCCGTCGCTCGTGGACGCGCTGCGGTCGGAGGAGTCCGTCGTCGACGCGTTCGTCCAGGTCAACCTCACCGACGATCCGAACCGCGGCGGGGTCGCGCCGGGCGAGCTCGAGGCGCTGGTCGAACGCGTGCTCGCGACGCCGGGGCTCCGCCTGCGCGGACTCATGGCGGTCGCGGGCCTCGACGTCGATCCGCGGACCGAGTTCGCGCGCGTGCGCGAGTACGGCGAGCGGGTCCGCCGGCTCGCGCCCGAGGCATCCGATCTGTCGATGGGCATGAGCCACGACTTCCGCGAGGCCATCGCGGAAGGCGCGACACACCTTCGGATCGGCACGGCAATCACGGGGAATCGCCCGACCGGCGGCTAACGTCGGACAGAGACCGAATCACCGACGGAGGCAGCGATGTCCAACCCGCTCAAGAAGACCATGGTCTACCTCGGCCTCGCCGACGAGGAGCTGGAGTCCGAGGCGCCGAGCGCTCCGGCACCGGCCCCCGCGCCCGTCGCGCACGCGGCGCCGGCGCCCCGAGGCGGCGGCGCGGCGGTGACCCCGCTGCGAGCCAAGCCCACAGTCCAGCAGACGAACACGCAGGCCGAGATGAACGAGATCCTGACCGTCCACCCGAGGCAGTACCGCGACGCGCAGGTGATCGCCGAATCGTTCCGCGAGGGCGTCCCGGTGATCATCAACCTCTCGCAGATGTCGGACGGTGACGCACGCCGGCTCATCGACTTCGCGAGCGGGCTGTCGCAGGGCCTCTACGGCAAGATCGAGCGGGTCACGAACAAGGTGTTCCTGCTGTCGCCCGCGCACGTCGTCGTCTCCGGCGAGAACGGCGATGCGGAGCACGACGGCGACGCCTCCTTCTTCAGCCACCAGTAGACTCCCAGCGTGGGAGTACTCGACGTCGTCTGGTCAATCCTCTCGACGCTGCTGCTGATCTATTTCTTCACCATGTGGGCGCGCTTCGTGGTCGATCTGGTGCGCACCTTCAACCGGTCGTGGCGGCCGCGCGCCTTCTGGCTCGTGGTGGTCGAGGCCGTGTACACGGTGACCGATCCGCCCGTGCGGTTCTTCCGGCGACTCGTGCCGCCGATCCGCATGGGGCAGGTCGCGATCGACCTCGGATGGAGCCTCGCGATGCTCCTGGTGATCATCCTCATGACCGTGGTATCGGGCCTCTCCGCGGCGACCGCGCTGGCTGCCTGACGATCTCCTGCAAGACGCCACGCCGGGACGATCGGCACTGCATGGCGACGGATGACCCTGCTAGCGTTAGGAGAACGTGATCCGAACCGTTCGACAGATTTGAGGGTGGCAAGCCATGGCGCTAACTCCGGATGATGTGGTCAACAAGCGCTTCCAGGCGACGAAGTTCCGGGAAGGCTATGACCAGGATGAGGTCGACGACTTCCTCGATGAGGTCGTGGTCGAGCTCCGCCGGCTGAACCAGGAGAACGAGGAGCTGCGCCAGCGACTCGCCGCCGCCGAGGCCCGTGCCACCGAGGCCGCGTCGGCTGCCGCCGCCGCGCCCGTCGCACCGCAGCCCATCGCGTACGCGGAGCCGGCTGCGCCGCCGCCCACCGTCGCGGTCCCGACGCAGGTCCCTACCCCGCAGTCGGAGCTCGACGAGCAGACGTCGACCACCAATCTCCTCCAGCTCGCGCGCCGACTCCACGAGGAGCACGTTCGCGAGGGCGTCGAGAAGCGCGACGCGCTCATCGCCGAGGGCCACGCGACCGCCGCGCGCGTCGTCGCCGAGGCCGAAGCGAAGCAGCGCCAGCAGATCGGCATCCTCGACCAGGAGCGCATCGCGCTCGAGAAGCGGGTCGACGAGCTGCGCCTGTTCGAGCGCGACTACCGCCAGAAGCTGAAGAGCTACATCGAGGGCCAGCTGCGCGACCTCGACACCGCCGCACCGGTCCAGGTGACCGGCAACCAGGGCTTCTCGGCCCCGGTCGGCGCCCCGGTGCGCCAGGGCGAGGCTCCGGCACCGACCTTCCAGGGCTTTGGCGGCTGAGCGCGGGGGGAGAGCCGCCGGCTTCACCGCCCTCGTCGTCCTCGCCGTCGCGGCGCTGAGCGTCTATGCGATCGACCAGTCGACCAAGGCGCTCGTCTCCGCCAACCTCACCGAGGGTGAGGCGGTGCACGTCCTGGGCGACCTGCTCGTGTGGCAGTTCGTCCGGAACCCGGGGGCGGCCTTCTCGCTCGCGAGCGGCATGACCTGGATCTTCACGATCCTCGCGGCCTCGGTCATCACCTTCATCATCTGGTTCGCGCGACGCATCAAGTCGGTCGCGTGGGCGCTGGTCTTCGGCCTGCTGCTGGGCGGCGTGCTGGGCAACCTGACCGACCGGCTCCTGCGCGAACCCGGGTTCGGCGTCGGGCACGTGGTCGACTTCATCTCGACGCCGTGGATGCTGCCCGCGATCTACAACGTCGCCGACATCGCCATCGTGTCGAGCATGGTGCTCTTCATGATCCTCACGATCCGCGGGGTCGGCCTCGACGGGAGCCGGAACACCGGTCGCGCCGACGAGTCGGCCGCCGAGGCGGCCGACGGTTCGGCCGACGGCCCGGCCGCATCGGGCGCCCAGGGCGGCGACCTCAGTTCGTCCGCAGCACTCCCGCTCGCGCGCGAGTCCTGATGGAGCACCGGTCCTACCCCGTCCCCGACGGGCTCGACGGCGTCCGCGTGGACGCCGGGCTCGCGAAGCTGCTCGGGTTCTCGCGGACGCAGGCGGCGGACATCGCCGAGGCCGGCGGGGTCGTGCTCGACGGGGCATCCGTCGGCAAGTCCGACAAGCTGCGCGGTGGTTCGTGGCTCGAGGTGAGCTGGGAGCCGCCGCGGACGCTCGAGGTCGAGCCCATCGCGGTGCCCGACCTCGGCATCATCCACGACGACGAGGACATCGTCGTCGTCGACAAGCCGGCCGGCGTCGCGGCGCATCCGTCGCTCGGCTGGGAGGGACCGACCGTCGTCGGCGCCCTCGCCGCGGCGGGGTACCGCATCTCGACGTCCGGCGCACCCGAGCGCCAGGGCGTGGTCCACCGGCTCGACGCGGGCACGAGCGGGCTCATGGTCGTGGCGAAGTCGGAGCGCGCGTACACCGCGCTGAAGCACGCGTTCCACGACCGCGAGGTCGAGAAGATCTACCACACGGTCGTGCAGGGGCACCCCGATCCGCTCGCCGGCACGATCGACGCGCCGGTCGGTCGTCACCCGAAGTCCGAGTGGAAGTTCGCGGTGACCGCGTCCGGCAAGCACGCCGTGACCCACTACGAGACGCTCGAGGCGTTCCCGTACGCGTCGCTGCTCGAGGTGCACCTCGAGACCGGGCGGACGCACCAGATCCGCGTGCACATGGCCGCGCAGCGGCATCCGTGCGCGGGCGACGCGATGTACGGCGCGGACCCGACGCTGTCGGCGAGGCTCGGCCTGACCCGGCAGTGGCTGCACGCGAAGCAGCTCGCCTTCATGCACCCGGCGACGGGGGAGTGGACCAGGTTCGCGTCCGAGTACCCGGCCGACCTCGCGCACGCGCTCGGGCTGCTCGGCGAGGACTGAGCGCGGCGTCAGATCAGGAGCGAGCCGATCACGTCGAGCCGGACCTGGGCCGACACCGCGATGAGCAGGTAGTCGAGCACCGTGATGAGCGTCGCCCAGCCGAAGACGAATCGGCCGACACGGCGCACGCCTGCGCCCGCCCCCCAGAGGCCCTCGCGCAGCTGCCAGCCGATGGTGAACCAGAACAGCGGGATCGTGACGAGCCAGACGACCATGCACCACGGGCAGAGGCTGCCGAACTCGAAGACGCTGCGCCAGGCGAAGAAGTGCACGAGCAGGAATCCGGCGAGCACGAAGAGGCCGTAGACCCGCCAGTACCAGGCGCGGAGGCCCCCCGGCGCCGCGAGTGCGCTCACCCCGGCGTGGACCGGCCCGAGGAACAGCGTGATGCCGAGGATCGCGTTCGTGAAGCCCAGCAGGTTGCCGGCGGGGCTCAACAGGTTGGGTCCGCACGTGACGACCACGCCGAACGAGCACGACACGATGGGGTCGACCTCGGTCAGCTGGCCGATGTACTCGAGGTAGAGCAGGAACGAGACGATCCAGCCGAGTACGCCGGCGACGATCGAGGAGACGGCGAGCGCCCGGGGCGGGGTGAGTGCGGCCATGACCTCATTGTGGCCCTCGGGCGGGAGCCGACGCGACTGCGCGCAGGCGCCGGCGCCACGCCTCGGCAGCGCCCTGGAGCGTGGGTGGCCGACCGTAGACTGGGGGTCCGCCGACCAGTCGAGGAGCCCAGTGGCCGCCGATTCCTTCGTCCACCTGCACGTCCATTCCGAGTACTCGATGCTCGACGGGGCGGCCCGGGTCGGCGAACTGATCAAGGCCGCCGACGGCTACGGCATGCCGGCCGTCGCGATCACCGACCACGGCAACGTGTTCGGCGCGTACGACTTCTGGAAGCAGGCGACCGACGCCGGGATCAAGCCGATCATCGGCACCGAGGCGTACCTCACGCCGGGCACCCACCGCGGCGACAAGACCCGCGTGCGCTGGGGCTCGGGCGGCGGCGACGACGTCTCCGGCTCGGGCGCCTACACGCACATGACCCTCCTCGCCGAGACGACGGAGGGCATGCACAACCTCTTCCGGCTCTCGAGCCGGGCCTCGATCGAGGGCTACTACTTCAAGCCGCGCATGGACCGCGAGCTCCTCCAGACGTACGCGAAGGGGCTCATCGCCACGACCGGATGCCCCTCCGGCGAGGTCCAGACGAGGCTCCGCCTCGGGCAGTACGACGAGGCCGTGAAGGCCGCGGCCGAGTACCGGGACCTCTTCGGCCGCGAGAACTACTTCGCCGAGATCATGGACCACGGCCTCGGCATCGAGAAGCGGATCATGGACGACCTGCTCCGCCTCGCGAAGGACCTCGGCCTCCCGCTCGTCGCGACCAACGACCTGCACTACACGCACGCCGACGACGCGAAGAGCCACGCGGCGCTGCTGTGCGTGCAGTCGGGGTCGACGCTCGACGACCCGAACCGCTTCAAGTTCGACGCGGACGACTTCTACCTGAAGACGGCCGCCGAGATGCGCCACCTCTTCCGCGACCACCCCGACGCGTGCGACAACACGCTCGCGATCGCCGAGCGGTGCGACGTGAAGTTCAACACGAGCGCGAACTACATGCCCCGCTTCCCGGTGCCCGACGGCGAGAGCGAGGAGAGCTGGTTCGTCAAGGAGGTCGAGCGCGGGCTGCACGGGCGGTATCCGACCGGTATCCCGGCCGAGGTGCGCAGGCAGGCCGACTACGAGGTCGGCGTCATCAGCCAGATGGGCTTCCCGGGCTACTTCCTCGTCGTCGCGGACTTCATCAACTGGTCGAAGGAGAACGGCATCCGAGTCGGCCCCGGCCGCGGCTCGGGTGCCGGCTCGATGGCGGCCTACGCGATGCGGATCACCGATCTGGACCCGCTCCAGCACGGCCTCATCTTCGAGCGCTTCCTCAACCCCGACCGTGTCTCGATGCCCGACTTCGACGTCGACTTCGACGAGCGTCGGCGCGGCGAGGTCATCAAGTACGTGACCGACAAGTACGGCGAGGAGCGCGTCGCGCAGATCGTCACGTACGGCACGATCAAGGCCAAGCAGGCGCTCAAGGACTCGAGCCGGGTGCTCGGCTTCCCGTTCGGCATGGGCGAGAAGCTCACCAAGGCCATGCCGCCGGCGATCATGGGCAAGGACATCCCGCTCTCGGGGATCCTCGACTCGGCGCATCCGCGGTACAAGGAGGCCGGGGACATCCGGGCCATCATCGAGACCGATCCGGAGGCGAAGACCGTCTTCGAGACCGCGCTCGGGCTCGAGAACCTGAAGCGCCAGTGGGGCGTGCACGCGGCCGGCGTGATCATGTCGAGCGACCCGCTCATCGACATCATCCCGATCATGAAGCGCGAGCAGGACGGCCAGATCGTCACGCAGTTCGACTACCCCGCGTGCGAGTCGCTCGGCCTGATCAAGATGGACTTCCTGGGGCTGCGCAACCTCACGATCATCGACGACGCGCTCGACAACATCGAGGCGAACCGCGGGTTCCGGCCCGTGCTCGAGGAACTCGCGCTCGACGACGCCGAGGCGTACGACCTGCTCTCGCGCGGCGACACGCTCGGGGTGTTCCAGCTCGACGGCGGCCCGATGCGCTCGCTCCTGCGGCTCATGAAGCCCGACAACTTCGAGGACATCTCGGCCGTCATCGCGCTCTACCGGCCGGGCCCGATGGGCGCGAACTCGCACACGAACTACGCGCTGCGCAAGAACGGCCTGCAGGAGATCACGCCGATCCACCCGGAGTTCGCCGAGTCCCTCGCCGACATCCTCGACACGTCCTACGGCCTGATCATCTACCAGGAGCAGGTCATGGCGATCGCGCAGAAGGTCGCCGGCTTCTCGCTCGGCCAGGCCGACATCCTGCGTCGCGCGATGGGCAAGAAGAAGAAGTCCGAGCTCGACAAGCAGTACGAGGGCTTCTCGCAGGGCATGATCGCGAACGGCTACTCCGACGCGGCGATCAAGACCCTGTGGGACATCCTGCTGCCGTTCTCCGACTACGCGTTCAACAAGGCCCACTCGGCCGCGTACGGCGTGCTCAGCTACTGGACCGCGTACCTCAAGGCGCACTACCCGGCCGAGTACATGGCCGCGCTGCTGACCAGCGTCGGCGACGCGCGCGACAAGCTCGCGCTGTACCTCAACGAGTGCCGTCGCATGGGCATCAAGGTGCTCCCGCCCGACGTCAACGAGTCGATCGGCTACTTCGCGGCCGTCGGCGAGGACATCCGCTTCGGCCTGGGCGCCGTGCGGAACGTCGGGTTCAACGTCGTCGACGCGATCCGCGGGGCGCGCGACGCCAAGGGCCGGTTCGAGTCGTTCCACGACTTCCTGAAGAAGGTGCCGATCCCGGTCGCGAACAAGCGCACGATCGAGTCGCTCGTGAAGGCCGGCGCGTTCGACTCGCTCGGGCACACCCGGCGCGCGCTCGTCGAGATCCACGAGGGCGCGGTCGAGTCGGCGGTCAAGGAGAAGCGGGCCGAGGAGGTCGGCGACATCGGGTTCGACTTCGACAGCCTGTTCGACGACCACGAGAAGGCGGATGCCCCGTCGCTCGTGCCCGACCGGCCCGAGTGGGCGAAGAAGGACAAGCTCGCGTTCGAGCGCGAGATGCTCGGGCTCTACGTCTCCGACCACCCGCTCGCAGGCCTCGAGGCGCCGCTCGCGAAGCACGCCTCGACCACGATCGCGGACCTCACCGGGTCGGACTCGACGCAGGACGGCGACACCGTCGTGGTCGCCGGCCTGGTCACGAGCGTGCAGCACCGCGTGGCCCGCCAGAGCGGCAACCAGTACGGGATGATCCAGGTCGAGGACTTCTCGGGCGAGATCACCGTGATGTTCATGGGCCGCACGTACCAGGAGTTCGCGCCGACCCTCCGGGCCGACTCGATCGTGGTCGTGCGCGGGCGGGTCTCGATGCGCGACGACGGCATGAACCTGCACGCGCAGGGCGCGTTCCAGCCCGACCTCGGCAGCGGCGAGGAGAGCGGGCCCGTGGTCATCACGCTCCCGGACATCCGCGCGACGACCGACACCATCACCGCGCTCGGCGACGTCCTGGTCCGGCATCGCGGCGACACCGAGGTGCGCCTGCGGCTCACGAAGGGCGGCACGGCGCGCGTCTTCGAACTGCCGTACCCGGTCGCGGTGAGCGCCGACTTCTACGGCGAGCTGAAGGGACTGCTCGGGCCGAACTGCCTGATCTGACCCGACGTGACGCCCGGGCGGGCGACCCCCGCGCCGCTCGGTACGCTGGACGGATGCTGCGCACGATCGACCTCCGGGGCACGCGTCCGTCCACGTCCGAGCTGCTGGCGCTCGTTCCCCGTGCGGGTGTCGACGTGGACGTCGCGCTCGAGGTCGCGCGCGGGCTGATCGACGACGTCCGCGAGCGCGGGTCCGAGGCGCTCCTCGAGCAGTCGGAGCGGTTCGACCGCGTCCGGCCCGCGGCGATCCGCGTGCCGGCGGCGGAGCTCGCCGAGGCGCTCGACTCGCTCGCACCCGCGGTGCGCGCGGCCGTGGAGTCCACGATCGAGCGCGTGCGCGCCGCGAGCCGGGCGCAGGTCCCGGCGCCCACCACGACCGTGCTCGCCGACGGCGCGGTGGTCGAGCAGCGCTGGCAGCCCGTCGAGCGCGTCGGGCTCTACGTGCCCGGCGGCAAGACCGTGTACCCGTCGAGCGTGATCATGAACGTCGTTCCGGCGCAGGCGGCCGGCGTGCGATCGCTCGCCCTCGCCTCGCCCGCACAGGCGGCGCACGGCGGCCGCGTGCACCCCACGATCGCGGCGGTCGCCGCCCTCCTCGGCGTCGACGAGGTGTACGCCATGGGCGGCGCGGGCGCCATCGGGGCCTTCGCCCACGGGGTTCCCGACCTCGGGCTCGAGCCCGTCCAGCGCGTCACCGGGCCGGGGAACGTCTTCGTCGCCGCGGCCAAGCGCCTCGTCGCGGGCGTCACCGGCATCGACGCGGAGGCCGGGCCCACCGACATCCTCGTGATCGCGGACGCGACCGCGAACCCGGACTTCGTCGCCGCGGACCTGCTCAGCCAGGCCGAGCACGACGAGCTCGCGGCATCCGTGCTCGTGACCGACGCGCCGGACTTCGCGGCGCAGGTGCAGGAGCGCCTCGCGGCGCGACTGGCCGCGACGACGCACCGCGAGCGCGCGGAGACCGCGCTCACCGGGTCGCAGTCGGCGGTCGTGCTCGTCGACGACCTCGTCCAGGCGACGGCGTTCACCAACGCGTTCGCGCCCGAGCACCTCGAGATCCAGACGGCCGACGACGACGACGTGCTCGCGCGGATCGAGAACGCGGGCGCCATCTTCCTCGGGTCGTACTCGCCCGTGAGCCTCGGCGACTACGCGGCGGGCTCGAACCACGTGCTCCCGACCGGCGGCACGGCGCGGCACGCGGCCGGGCTGTCGGCGGCGACGTTCCTCCGCCCGCAGCAGGTGGTCCGCTACTCGCGGGCCGCGCTCGAGGCCGTCGCGCCGGTCGTCGCGGCGCTGTCGGCGGATGAGGGCCTGCCCGCGCACGGTGCCGCGGTCACGGCGCGATTCGAGGGCTGAGCCGGGGTCGCTCGCCGGGGCGCCGGCCGCCGCCCCGGACGGGGGACGCCGGTGGCCTCGGCGCCGATAGGCTGGCACCACCATGTACTGCCCGTTCTGCCGCCACCCGGATTCCCGCGTCATCGACTCGCGCACGAGCGACGACGGCCTGTCCATCCGTCGCCGTCGCCAGTGCCCGGAGTGCAACCGCCGGTTCTCGACGACCGAGACCGCGAGCCTGGCGGTGATCAAGCGCTCGGGCGTCATCGAGCCGTTCAGCCGCGAGAAGGTGGTCCTCGGCGTCAGGAAGGCCTGCCAGGGCCGGCCCGTGACGGACAGCGACCTCGCCGTGCTCGCGCAGAAGGTCGAGGAGACGATCCGCTCGACCGGGGCATCCCAGATCGAGGCGAACGACATCGGGCTCGCGGTGCTGCCGCCCCTGCGGGACCTCGACGAGGTCGCCTACCTGCGCTTCGCGAGCGTCTACCAGGCGTTCGAATCGCTCGACGACTTCGAGGCCGCGATCGGCCAGCTCCGCGAGGAGCACGGGCGCCTGCCCGCCCGACCCGCGGAGTGATCGCCGCGCGGGCGTCCATGGGCACCGGGTGGCGCTGGAGCACGACTCCGCTCCGGTAGCCTGAATCCGGCATGTATCGACTCATCTTCTCGGTCTTCTTCTCGCGCATGGATCCCGAGGCGGCGCACCACCTCGCCTTCCGTGTCATCCGCTTCCTCCCGACCCTCGGCCTCGGCCGCCTGGTCTTCCGATCGACGCGCCCGTCGACCGATCTCGCGGTCGACGCGCTCGGCCTGCGGTTCCCGTCGCCGTTCGGCGTCGCGGCCGGGTTCGACAAGGACGGCTTCGCGGTCCGCGGGCTCGGCCACCTCGGCTTCGGGCACGTCGAGGTCGGCACGCTCACCGCGATCGCGCAGCCGGGCAACGACCGGCCGCGCCTGTTCCGGCTCATCCCGGATCGTGCGCTCGTGAACCGGATGGGCTTCAACAACGGCGGGGCGGATGCCGCGGCCGGGCGGCTCGCGCGCCTGGCCAGGCGCACCGACCGACCGGTGCTCGGCGTGAACATCGGCAAGAGCCGGGTCACGCCGGTCGAGGACGCCGTCGCCGACTACGAGCGGAGTGCGCGCGTGCTCTCGCCGTACGCCGACTACCTCGTCGTGAACGTCAGCTCGCCGAACACGCCGGGCCTGCGCGGGCTGCAGGAGCTCGACGCGCTCGCGCCGCTGCTGCAGGCCGTGCGCCGGGCGGCGGGCGCGACCCCGCTGCTGGTCAAGATCGCCCCCGACCTCACCGACGACGAGGTGCGCCGCATCTGCGGGCTCGTGGGCGAGATCGGGCTCGACGGGATCATCGCGACGAACACGACCATCTCGCGTGCGGGGCTCCGATCGCCGGCCGCGTCGGTCGAGGCGATCGGCGCGGGCGGGCTCTCCGGTGCGCCGCTCGCGGCGCGTTCGCTCGAGGTGCTCCGGGTCATCCGCGCCGAGGTGCCCGACGACCTGTGCGTGATCTCCGTCGGCGGCGTCGAGACGGCCGAGGACGTCCAGGAGCGGCTCGAGGCCGGCGCGACGCTCGTGCAGGGCTACACCGCGTTCATCTACCGCGGCCCGTTCTGGGCGCGCGAGGTGAACCGCGGGCTCGCGCGCATCCGCGCCGGGCGGACGGCGGCTCCCGCAGCCTGAACCGGGCGGCCGCCGGACGCGTGCCGGGCGCCTGACGCGTGCCCGGGCGGCGCCGGCGCCGGCGCCTACGCCTCGGGAACGGGGTCCGGGCCGTCCTCGACGGCCTCGAGGATGCCCCGCTCGGCGAGCAGGTCTGCGAGAGTCGATCCGTCGCTCGCAGAGACCCACGGCACGGTGTCGCCGTGCTCCTCGCCCTTCGACCGGCCGCCGGCGAGCATCGCCTCGCCCGTGGACAGCCGGCGGATCGCGACCGCGGCGACGTGGTCGGGGAACTCGGCGGCGAAGCGCGCGTAGTGTTCCTCGTCGCTCTGGCCGTCGTCGCCGATGAGGAGCCACCGGACGTCCGGGAACTCCCCGGCGAGCCGGCGGAGGTTCTCGTCCTTGTGCTCGCGGCCGCTGCGGAACAACCGGTCGTGCGTCGGGCCCCAGTCGGTCAGCAGCAGCGGACCGGCGGGGTAGAGGTTGCGCGAGAGGAAGCGCGTGAGCGTCGGGGCGACGTTCCAGGCGCCCGTGGACAGGTAGATGACCGGGACACCCGGGTGCGAGCGGACCAGCCGCTCGTACAGCACGGCCATGCCCGGGGTGGGGATCCTGGCGTGCTCGTCGAGGACGAACGTGTTCCACGCCGCGACGAGCGGCCGCGGCAGCGCGGTCACCATGACCGTGTCGTCCACGTCCGAGATGATCCCGAACCGCATCTCGGGCGCCACGACCGTGATGGGCGCCTCGACGGGCACCGCGCCCGCGGTCGTGAGCGTCGCGGTGTGCCAGCCCGGCTCGAGCGCCACGGGCACGCGCGTGTCGACGACGCCGCCGCGGTCGGCGAGCACCTCGATCCGCTGCCCGGCGATCTCGATCACGACGGGCACGTCGCCCACCGGGATGCTCGTGAAGCTTCGCCATCCGCGGATGACCGGAGGGCGGGTCGGCCGGCCGTGGCCGTTCGCGGCCGGCTTCGGCCGGGTGAGCAGGACGCGGCAGAAGATCCGGACCCACTCCGTCGAGCCGTAGCCCGTGTAGGGCACCACGGTCGGCACCTGCCCGCGGCGGCGCGCCCAGCGCTCGCGGAGGTCGTGGAGCCAGTCCTCGAGGCGCGCGGCACCGTGCCGGGCCGACCGTGCGCGGTCTCCGGCCGGCATCGGGGTGGGCTCCGGCATCCTTCCAGTCTGTCATGTCGCACCGGAGCGTCGCGCCGACCGTCGCCGCCCGCTCGCGCCCGAGCGCGAGCGCGCACGGGGCGCGCAGGGGATCGCCGCGCCGCGTGGTCGGCCGGGCATCCGGCGGCAGGTAGAGTGGTCCGGCACATCAACAGGAGGTTCCGTGCCGCACATCGACCTGATCCTCGGGGCCGAGCCGGGGCGTCGTCGCTCCATCCGCACGGAGCCGACGCAGCGCCGGAGCACCCAGCGACTCGACGCGTTGCTCGACGCGGCCGCCGAGCTCGTGGACGAGATCGGCTTCGAGCGCCTGACCACGCAGATGGTCGCCGAGCGCGCGGCGGCGTCGATCGGGACGGTCTACCGCTACTTCCCGGACCGCGTCGCAGTGCTGCACGCGCTGCGCGAGCGCTCGGTCGAGCGCTTCCGCGCCCGGGTCGCGGCGATCCTGGCCGAGTCGAACCCGTCGACCTGGTGGGACGTCGTGGAGGCCGCGATCGAGGCGGCCACCCAGCTCTACCGCGACGAGCCCGGCTTCTCCGTCGTCCGCTCCGCGTGGCGCGAGCCCGACGAGCACGGCCAGGACCCGGAGTTCGCGGCGCGCGTCTCGCGCGTGATCGAGGCCGAGTTCGGCGAGCTCGCCGACGCATCCGACGTCCGGTTCCGCCTCGGGGTCGCGATCGAGCTGGCGGACGCGCTCATCAGCCGCGCGTTCCTGCACAACCCCGAAGGCGACCAGCGCTACCTCGACGAGGCGCGCCGGGTCGTGCGCGGCTACCTCGCCGAGCACCTCGACGACGTCCGCGTGGCGAGCACCGCGGCCTGACGCTTCCCCGTCCCGCTGTTTGCGGGCGAGGCGGTTCCCTGCTTGTCTGGGAATCGCGGGACCGACCGGCGTCCCGCGGAAGCGAGACGGCATGATCGAGTTCCGCGGCGTCACCAAGCGGTATCCCGACGGGACGGTGGCGGTCGCCGACGTCGACCTCGAGGTTCCCGCCCACCGCACGACCGTGCTCGTCGGATCGTCGGGGTCGGGCAAGACGACGCTCCTGCGGATGGTCAACCGCATGGTCGACCCCACGGCCGGCGCGGTCCTGGTCGACGGCGTCGACGTCGCGACCGTCGAACCGGTCCGACTCCGCCGATCGATCGGCTACGTCATGCAGAACTCCGGCCTGCTGCCGCACCGGAAGGTGGCCGACAACATCGCCACGGTCCCGATGCTCCGCGGGATGCCCCGACGCGCGGCGCGCGCGCGTGCGCTCGAGCTGATGGACACGGTCGGGCTCGATCGAGCGCTGGCCGACCGCTACCCGGCGCAGCTGTCCGGCGGGCAGCAGCAGCGCGTCGGCGTCGCCCGCGGCCTCGCCGCGGACCCCGACATCCTGCTGCTGGACGAGCCGTTCGGTGCGGTCGACCCGCTCGTGCGGACCGAGCTCCAGGACGAGCTGCGCCGCCTGCAGGGCGAGCTCGGCAAGACCGTCCTCTTCGTGACCCACGACATCGACGAGGCCTTCCGCATCGGGGATCACGTCGTGATCCTCCGTGAAGGCGGCGAGATCGTGCAGCGGGGCACGCCGGCCGAGCTGCTCGCGTCGCCCGCGGACGCGTTCGTCGCGGGATTCGTGGGCGCCGACCGGGGTCGACGGTCGCTCCGCGTCGACCGGATCGGCGGGCGCGACGTCGTGGTGGACGCGGACGGCCGCCCGGCCGGGGTGCTCGCACCGTGACCTGGCTCGCCGGCGCCCTCGACCGGGTGTGGGAGCTGATGCTGGTGCACCTCGCGTTGTCGGTGCCCCCCGTCATACTGGCGTTCGTGTGCTCGGTCCCGATCGGCTGGGCGGCCTGGCGGTATCGCTGGAGCCGCGGGGCGCTGCTGAGCCTGTGCGGCATCCTCTACGCGATCCCGTCGCTGCCGCTGCTCGTGTCGTTGCCCGCGGTGCTCGGCACCGGCGCGCGCTCGCCGGTCAACCTCGTGGTCGCGCTCACGCTCTACGGGATGGCGCTGCTGGTCCGCGCGAGCGCCGACGCGTTCGCGGACGTCGACGGCGACGTGCGCCTGTCGGCGACGGCCGTCGGGTACTCCGGGTGGGGGCGGTTCTGGGCGGTCGACCTGCCGCTCGCGGGCCCCGGGATGCTCGCGGGGGTCCGGGTGGTCATCGTGAGCACGGTCAGCCTCGCCACGGTCGGCGCGGTGATCGGGATCCAGAGCCTCGGCAGCCTGTTCACCGACGGGTTCCAGCGCAACATCCCGGCCGAGATCTGGACCGGCGTGATCGCGACGGTCCTGCTCGCGTTCCTGCTCGACGCGGTCGCCGTGCTGCTCGGGCGGATCCTGCTCCCGTGGACGACGGCGCGCGACCAGGCGGGTGCACCCGCGCGCCGGAGGCGTGCGAAGCGCGGAGCGGTCGCCGCATGAGCCTGTTCGCCGAGGCGTTCGCATGGCTCGCCGACCCCGCGAACTGGGAGGGGCCCGGCGGGATCGCCGCGCGCCTGGCGTTCCACGTCGTCTTCAGCCTCGCGGTCGTCGTCGGCGCGGTGGTGGTCGCACTGCCGCTGGGCATGCTCGTCGGGCACACCGGCCGCGGACGCGAGGCCGCCGTGCTGGTGTCCGGGGGGCTCCGGGCACTGCCGACCCTGGGCCTGCTCACGCTCGTCGCGCTCTGGCTCGGCGTCGTCGTGCAGGCGCCCTATCTCGCACTCCTGGTGCTCGCGGTGCCGTCGGTGCTCGCCGGAGCCTACGTCGGGATCGGCGGCGTCGACCGGCGCGTGGTCGACGCGGCGCGCGGCGTCGGGATGACCGAGACGCAGATCGTCCTGCGCGTCGAGACGCCCCTCGGGATGCCGACGATGATCGGGGGCGTCCGGGCCGCCGTCCTGCAGGTCGTCGCGACCGCGACGCTCGCCGCGTACATCGGCGCGGGCGGGCTCGGGCACTACATCTTCCTCGGGCAGAAGACCCGCGACTACCCGATGATGCTCGGCGCGTCGATCCTCATCATCGCGCTCGCGCTCGTCTTCGACGGCGTGTTCGCGATCGTCCAGCGACTCGTCGTGCCCGCCGGCGTCCACGCCGTGCGGGAGACCGGACTCCGCGAGCGGCGCCGAGGTCCGCGCGCGGCAGTGGGATAGTCCCACCTACCGAAGGGATGGCAATCATGTTCGCAACAGGAAGAGGCCGGCTCGCTGCCCTCGCAGCGGTCGCGGTCGGGGCGGCAGTAGCCCTGGCAGGGTGCGCCTCGGGGGATCCCCTCGACGAGGGTGGAACCGGGGAGTCGTCCGGGTCGTCCGAGACGATCGTCATCGGATCGCAGGCGTACTACTCCAACGAGATCATCGCCGAGATCTACGCGCAGGCGCTCGAGGCGAACGGGTACACGGTCGACCGGCAGTTCCAGATCGGCCAGCGCGAGGTGTACCTGCCCGAGATCGAGGCGGGGGAGATCGACCTGTTCCCCGAGTACACCGGGAACCTGCTGCAGTACTGGGTCCCGGACACCGAGGCGAAGACCTCCGACGACGTCTACGCGGCCCTCCAGGACGCGGTGCCGGAGGGTCTGCGCGTGCTCGACCAGTCGCCCGCGACCGACCAGGACTCCTACAACGTCACGAAGGCCTTCTCCGACGAGTACGGCGTGACGAGCCTCGAGGACCTCGCGGGCGTGCCGGTCCCGTTGACGCTCGGCGGCAACGCCGAGCTCGAGACGCGCCCGTACGGACCGCAGGGGCTCGCCGACACGTACGGTGCCGACGTCGGCTTCCTCGCGATCGAGGACAGCGGCGGGGCGCTCACGGTCAAGGCGCTCGTCGACGGGCAGGTGCAGCTCGTGAACATCTACAGCGCCGACCCGAACATCAAGGCGAACGACCTCGTCACGCTCGAGGATCCGAAGGGCCTGTTCCTCGCCTCGAACGTCGTGCCGCTCGCGAGCGAGAAGGTGACCGACGAGATCGCGGCGATCATCGACACGATCAGCGCGGCGATGACCCCCGCCGACCTCGTGGCGCTGAACGACGAGAGCGTGAACGGCCAGCGGTCGGCCGAGGACATCGCGTCGGCATGGCTGGAGTCGAAGGCGCTGTTCTGACCTTCGCCGTCGGCGCGGTCAGGCCGAGGGGTCCGACGTCCGGACGTCGGACCCCTCGGTCGCGCCCGGCGTGACGTGCGGGTCGGCTTCGCCGGACGCATCCGGGTCGTCGGCGAGGTGGCGCGCCTCCAGGCGCGTGATGAGGCGCTTCGCGAACCACACGCCGACGAGGAACACCGCGATGATCGCGACGAACAGGTAGCCGGCCCAGTGCAACTCCCGGCTGAGCTCGCGGTAGCTGCCCGCGGCGAGCCATCCGACCGTCACGTACGCGGTGGTCCAGATGACGCAGGCGGGCGCGGTCCAGGCGATGAATCGGCGGTACGACATCGCGCTCATGCCGACGACGAGCGGCACGACCGAGTGCAGCACCGGAAGGAAGCGCGAGAGGAACACCGCGGGGCCGCCGCGCCGCTCGACGTACCGTCGGGCGCGCGCCCACTGCGCGTCGCCGATCCGTCGGCCGAGGCGCGACTCGACGAGGCGCGGCCCGAACCACCGGCCGATGGCGAAGCCGATCGACTCGCCGACGAGCGCGCCGACGATGACGGCGAGGATGAGCGCGAGGTACTGGGGGACGTTCTCGACGCCCGTCGCCGAGACCAGGACGATGGTGTCGCCCGGGACGACGAGCCCGATGAGGATCGACGTCTCGAGCATCATCGCGAACCCGGCGACGATCGTCCGCAGCACCGGGTCGATCGACTGCACGGCGTCGAGGATCCAGTCGAGCGCGTCGTTCACGCGTCCGAGCCTAGGGCGCTCGCGCGCACGTGTCTCCGCCGCGTCGACGGATGTCAGCCGACTCGGAGGCGCGCGTTCCCGGCGTCGGTGCCGAGGCGTTCGAGCCGGGCGTCGAGCATCGCGCGATCGGGTGCGATGCCGCCCGCGTCGGCGTAGGCGCCGGGCTCGGCGTCCGAGCCGAGGAGCCGCAGCGCCGACCCGAGCGCGTCGTCGCCGGCCTCGTGTCGGGCGCGGTCGTCCGCGAGCATCTCGGTGAGCTGGGTCACGGCCCGCTCGGCGCGATTCGCGATCGGGAACCACGGCAGCGCGCTGTGCCAGGCGCGGAACGCGACGAGGACCACGTGGTGGAACTGCTCGAGGTGCGCGCGCTCGTGCGCGACGACGGCCGCGAGCTGCCGGTCGTCGAGGGCGGCGACGAGGCCGTCGGTGAGCACGGTCGCGGTGCGGATGCCGGGCACGCAGTAGGCGAGCGGCGCGGAGTGGGGGAGGACCCGCGTGTGCGGCGAGCCCGGCAGCGGGTCGGACAGGAGCGCGATGAGCTGGTGCTGGCGACGTCGTTCGCGCTCGGCGCGGCCGGCCGTGAGCGCGAGGTTCAGGGCGAGGTGCACCGCGAGGGCGATCGCGAGGGTCAGCGCGCCGAGGTGGACGAGCGAGAACCCCTGCGGCAGCGATCCGGCGAACAGGTGCGGGAGGAGCGCCGCGGCCGCCGCGGGGAGCGAACCCGCGGGCGCGGCGCCGAACACGAGCAGGCTCCCGATCATGGTGATGCCGCCGCCGAGTGCGATCGCCTGCCAGAGCGCGAGCGCCGGCCCCGGTGCGCGCGCGGGCCACGACGCCCGCGCGAGCGCGACCGGGACGGGCCAGGCCAGCGCGATCGCGACGGCCGCGAGCAGCACGGAGGCGGTCAGCATGCGGGAGTCAGTGCGCGGCGAGCTCGTCGAGGAGCCGGCGGAGCGTCGCGGCCTCCTGCCTGCTCGCGGTCCCGACGAATCGCGCGAGTGCGGCGTCGCGGTCGCTCGACCGGTCGAGGACCTCGTGCATGAGCTCGGCGGTGTGGTCCTCGCGACTGAGCAGCGCCTGGTACCGGTGCGGGCGGGCGTCCCTGGAGCGCGTCACGAACCCCTTGCGCTCGAGGCGCGCGAGCACCGTGAGCACGGTCGTCGTGGCGGGCACGCGGCCCTCGTCGCCCGCGAGCACGAGCCGGTCGCGGAGCTCGTTCGCCGTGAGCGCGGCGTCGGCGGCCCAGAGTTCCTCCATGACCGCGCGTTCGAGCTCTCCGAGATTCGCCATGTGTCAAGGGTACCTACCGGAGGGGCTATGTTCTACGCTGTGTAGAAGAAACGCCCGGCGCGGGCGGCACCTGCACCGCCTCACGGAAGGATGCACGTGAACGACCTCCTCGATCCGCTGCTGCTGGCCAGATGGCAGTTCGGACTCACGACCGTCTACCACTTCCTGTTCGTGCCGATCACGATCGGCCTCGCGACCACGACGGCGGTCTTCCAGACCGCGTGGTTCCGCACCGGGAAGCTCGAGTACCTCAGGATCACGAGGTTCATCGGCAACATCTTCCTGATCAACTTCGCGATGGGCGTCGTCACCGGCATCGTCCAGGAGTTCCAGTTCGGCATGAACTGGTCGGAGTACTCCCGGTTCGTGGGCGACGTGTTCGGCGCCCCGCTCGCGCTCGAGGGCCTCCTGGCGTTCTTCTTCGAGGCGACGTTCATCGGGCTCTGGATCTTCGGCTGGGACAAGCTCCCGCGGGGCATCCACCTCATGACCATCTGGTTCACCGCGATCGGCACCGTCCTGTCGGCGTACTTCATCATCGCCGCCAACGCGTTCATGCAGAACCCGGTCGGATTCGAGATCAACGACGCGAAGGGGCGGGCCGAGCTCGTCGACATCGGCGCGGTCCTCACCAACCCGGTCGCGCTCGCCGCGTTCCCGCACACGATCGCCGCGTCGTTCATGGTCTCGTCGGGCCTCGTCATCAGCGCCGCGGCGTGGCACCTCGGGCGGAGCCAGCACCTGGACTCCATGCGCCCCCTGCTGAAGTTCGGCCTGTGGGGCATGGTGATCTCGGGCGCGCTCACCACGTTCTTCGGCGACCAGCTCAGTCTCGCGATGGTCGCGACCCAGCCCATGAAGATGGCCGCCGCCGAGGCGACGTACGACACGGTCTGCGGAGCGGATGCATCCTTCTCGCTGTTCACCCTCGGCACGCCCGACGGCTCGAGCGAGCTGTTCTCGATCCGCGTGCCGTACCTGCTCTCGTTGCTGTCCACGCACAGCCTCGACGGGTGCGTCGAGGGGATCAACGACCTCCAGGCCGAGTACACCGAGCTCTACGGCCCCGGCGACTACTCGCCGATCATCTGGGTCACCTACTGGGCGTTCCGCTGGATGATCGGCCTCGGCCTGCTCCACGTGCTCATCGCCGTCGTCGGCCTCTGGGTCACCCGCAAGGGCCGCCTGCCGCAGCAGCGCTGGGTGTGGAAGGTCGCGGTCTGGAGCTTCCCGCTCTCGCTGCTCGCGATGTCGGTCGGCTGGGTCTTCACCGAGATGGGCCGGCAGCCCTGGATCGTGTTCAGCCTGCTCTTCACCGAATCCGCCGTCTCGCCGAACGTCACGGGCCTGGACGTGCTCATCTCGCTCGTCGCGTTCACGCTCGTCTACGGCGCGCTCGCGGTGGTCGAGTTCGGGCTCATCATCAAGGCGATCCGGAAGGGCCCGCCGGACGTCGGCGAACCGGACCCCGAGACGGGTCGGGTCGAGCCCGCGAGCACGGTCTACTAGGAGGAGCAGGACATGGATCTCTCAACGCTCTGGTTCTGGATCGTCGCATTCCTCTTCGTCGGCTACTTCGTGCTCGACGGCTTCGACTTCGGCGTCGGCATGTCCCTCCCGTTCCTCGGGAAGGACGACACCGACCGTCGCGTGCTCATCAACACCATCGGGCCGGTCTGGGACCTCAACGAGACGTGGGTCATCGTGGCCGGGGCATCCCTGTTCGCCGCGTTCCCCGAGTGGTACGCGACGCTGTTCAGCGGCTTCTACCTCGCGCTCCTGCTGATCCTGCTCGCGCTCATCGCGCGCGGCGTGTCGTTCGAGTACCGGCACAAGGGCGTCCACGAGCGCTGGACGGCGTGGTTCGACGGCATGATCGTCGTCGGCAGCGCGGTGCCGGCGCTCCTGTGGGGCGTGGCGTTCGCGAACATCGTGCAGGGCGTCCCGCTCGACGCCGGCCACAACTACACGGGCACGCTGCTGGACCTGCTGAACCCGTACGCGCTCGTCGGCGGCCTCACGACCCTCCTGCTGTTCTTCACGCACGGCGTCGGGTTCGTCGCGCTGAAGACCACGGGCGACCTGCGCGACCGTGCGCAGCGGCTCGCGCAGCGGGCCGGGATCGTCACGATCGTGGTCGCGGCCGGGTTCCTGCTCTGGACCGGGCTCGCGTTCGGCACGGGCTGGTTCTGGATCCTCGCCGCGATCGCTGCGGTCGCCCTCATCGGCGGCTGGTTCGCGAACGCGCGCAAGGCCGAGGGCATCGCGTTCGCGCTCCTCTCGGTCACGATCGCAGCCGCCGTGCTGGCGCTGTTCGCCGCGCTCTTCCCGGACGTGATGCCGGCCTCGAACGATCCGGCCAACAGCCTCACGGTCGAGAACGCGTCGAGCAGCCAGTACACGCTGACGGTCATGAGCTGGGTCGCGCTGTTCTTCCTGCCGCTCGTGCTCGCCTACCAGGCGTGGACGTACTGGGTGTTCCGCAAGCGCATCACGCGCGAAGCCGTCGAGGCCGCTCCGGCGCACTGACGTGAAGCCGCTCGATCCACGGCTCGCACGCCGCGTGCGCGGCGCCCGGCGGTTCCTCGCCGCGGGCGCCGGGCTCGCGGCCGTGCAGTCGGTCGCCACGATCGCGTTCGCCTGGGCGCTCTCGAGCGCGGTCGTCGCGCTCGTCGACGGCGGCGGGCCGGATGCCTCGGCCGTGCCCCTGCAGGTCCTCGTGGCCGCGGCGTGCGTGCGCGCGCTCGCCGCCTGGGGCTGGGAGGCGACCGGCACGTCGGGCGCCATGCGCGTGAAGCGCGAATTGCGGTCCGACCTGCTCGCCGCGGCCGCGCGTCGACCCGCCGGGATCCCGGGATTCCCCGGCCACCGGGTCGCGACGCTGCTCGGCTCGGGCCTCGACGCGCTCGACGACTACTTCGGGGCGTACCTGCCGCAGCTCGTGCTGACGGCCGTCGCCACGCCCGCGTTCCTCGCGGCGGCGTGGCTCGCCGACCCGCTCTCGGGACTCATCCTCACGATCGTGCTCCCGCTGATCCCGGTGTTCATGGCGCTCATCGGGCTCGCCACGCAGGCGGTCCAGCGGCGCCAGTGGGACAGCCTGACCGCGCTCTCGAAGGCGTTCCTCGAGGTGCTCGGCGGCCTCTCGACGCTCGTGCTGTTCGGGCGCGCGGAGCGCCAGGCCGGGCGCATCCGCCGGGCGACCGACGACTACCGGCGCCGCACGATGCGCGTGCTCGGCGTCACCTTTCTCTCCGGGTTCACGCTCGAGCTCGCGGCGAGCCTGTCGGTCGCGCTGGTCGCGGTCACGGTCGGCCTCCGGCTCGTCTCGGGCGACGTGACCCTGCTGCCCGGGCTGTTCGTGCTCGTGCTCGCGCCCGAGGTGTTCCTGCCGCTGCGGAACGTCGGCGCCGCGTTCCACGCGTCGGCGGCGGGCGTCGAGGCCTCGCGCGACGCGTTCGACCTGCTCGACGCGGCGGAGCGCGCGGGTGGGGGCCCGAGCGCGGGACCGGGCGCGGGCGGGGGCCAGGGCGCGGGTGCGGCCGGGCCGTCGCACGACGGCGCACCGATGCCGGATGCCGCGCCGCGGGCGCGCCGCATCCTGCCCGCCGACCTGGGGCTCACGGTCGCCGACCTCGTCGTGCGCCGCGATGGCCGCGCGGTCGTCGACGGAGCGACCTTCCGCGTCCGCCCCGGCGAGGTGGTCGCGCTCGCGGGACCGTCGGGCGCGGGCAAGTCGTCGCTCATCGCCGCGGTCCTCGGCTATGTCGAGGCGTCGGGCCGGATCTGCCTCGACGGCGCGACCGACCCGGCCGACGTGCGCGCTCGGCTCGCGTGGTCGGGGCAGACGGCGGCGCTGTTCGCCGGAACTGTCGCCGACAACGTGCGACTCGGCGACGAGCAGGCCGACGACTGGCTGCTCGAGCGCGCGCTGCGACTCGCGGGCGTCGACGTCGACGCCGACCGCACGCTCGGCGCGGGCGGGGCGGGGCTCTCGGGCGGACAGGCACAGCGCGTCGCGACGGCGCGCGCCATCCACCGCCTGCTCGCGCGCGACGCCGCGCTCCTGATCCTCGACGAGCCGAGCTCGGCCCTCGACGCGGAGCGCGAGGGCCGACTGGCGGCATCCCTCCGCGAACTCGCCGAGGAGGGGCGCGCGGTGCTCGTCGCCACGCACCGGGCGGCGCTCGTCGACGCGGCCGATCGGGTCGTGCAGCTGGAGGCCGCGCATGCCTGAGCAGCCGATCGACCGGGCCCGCACGCGTGCCGTGCTCCGACAGGCCGTGCCGCCCGCACGCCGCTTCGTGGCGCCGATCCTGCTCGGCATCCTCGCGGGCGTCTCGAGCGTCGCGCTCCTCGCGTGCTCGGCCTGGCTCATCGTGCGCGCGTCCGAGCAGCCGCCGGTCATGTACCTCTCGGTCGCCGTCGTCGGCGTGCGCGCGTTCGCACTCGGCCGCGCGGCGT
Organism: Agromyces sp. MMS24-JH15; assembly: GCF_043518605.1. Classification (GTDB taxonomy): domain Bacteria; phylum Actinomycetota; class Actinomycetes; order Actinomycetales; family Microbacteriaceae; genus Agromyces. Next base: position 3,251,279 of record NZ_CP171358.1, on the reverse strand, counting down.
TCCGGTACCTCGAACGACTCGCCGGGCACGACGCCTCCTTCCGCCAGCTCGCGGCGATCCGGTCCGGCGTGTACGAGCGGCTGCTCCCGTTCGCGCCCGACGGGCTCGCGGCGACGCGGCGCGGCGACCTGCTCGCGCGGTTCGTGTCCGACGTCGACGACCTCCAGATGGTCGAGCTGCGCGTCGTGCAGCCGCTCGTGAGCGCGAGCGTCGTGCTCGTGTGCGCGGTCGCGGGCGTCTGGCTGCTGGCACCCGGTTCCGGTGCGGCCCTGCTCGGATGCCTCGTGGTCGGCGTCGGCGTCGCGCTGGTGCTCCAGCGGGTCGCCGCACGGCGGTCCGAGCGCGAGCTCGCCCCGCTCCGCGGGCGCCTGCACGCCGCGATCCTCGACCACGTCCAGTCGATCGACGTCCTCGTCGCGTACGACGCGGCCGGCGCGAGCGCGCGCCGGATCGACGACCTCGGCGACCGGCTCGCGCGCACCGCCCGCCGGCGTTCGGTGGCTGCGGGCGGTGCCGCGGCGGTCATGGCCGCGCTCGCCGGCATCGCGGCGGCCGCGAGCGCTGCCGCGGGCGCACCGCTCCTGGTCGACGGGCGGATCACGGGCCCGGCGTTCGCGGTCCTCGCCCTCGTCCCGCTCGCGATCGCCGAGGTCGCGGGGGCGATCCCGGTGGCCGCGGCGGCCGCGCGGGTCGTGCGGGCGAGCGCGGTCCGGGTCGCGGGCGCGGTGCCGGCGGAGGTCCCGGTCGAACTGCCGGTCGCCCCGGTCACGGCGGTCGTGGCAGACCCCGCTCCGGCCGTTCCGCCCGCGCCGGCCCGCCCGCCCGTCCCCGACCTCCGCCTCCGCGCGGTCTCGGCGGCGTGGCCGCCGCTCGGCGACGCACCGCCCGGTGCCGCGCTGGCGCGCGTGGACCTCGACCTCCGCCCCGGCGAACGCGTGCTCCTGCGCGGGCCGTCGGGGGCCGGCAAGACGACGCTCGCGCACGTCCTGGTCCGGTTCCTCGCCTACGACGGCTCCTACCGCGTCGACGGAGTCGAGGCATCCGAGCTCGACCCGGCCGCGCTGCGCGCTCGGGTGGGCCTCGTCGAGCAGCGCCCGTGGATCTTCGACGAGGACCTCCGCCAGAACCTGCTGTTCGCCAGGGACACCGCGACCGACGACGAGCTCATGGACGTGCTGGGTCGCGTGGGCCTGGCCGACTGGGCGCTGGGCCGCGGCGGGCTGGGCACGCGGCTCGGCGAGCGCGGCGCGCTCGTCTCGGGCGGGCAGGCCCAGCGGATCGCCCTCGCGCGCGCACTGCTGGCAGGGTTCCCGGTCCTCGTGCTCGACGAGCCGACCGCGAACGTCGACCGGTCGGCCGCCGATGCGCTGCTCGCCGATCTCATGCGTGCGGCCGCGCGGGACGGCCGCTCGGTGCTGCTCATCAGCCACGTGGACGTGGATCCCGCCCTCGTCGACCGGGTGGTCGGGCTGGATGCGGGTGCGACGGCGCCGCCGGACGGCGATGCCGATCGCGGCCGGGGGTGGACCCGTCGCGCCGTACGCTGAATGGATGCCCGGGACGATCCGCACGCGCCGCCTCGACGGCTGGGTCGACCCCGAAGCCGCGTACGCGGCCGTCACCGCAGGTCCCTCAGCGATCGCGCACGGATCCGTGTGGCTCGACGGCGGGCACGGCGCTTCGACCGGCCGCAGCGTCGTCGCGGTCGGCCGCGACGACTCGGCCCTCGTCGTGTCCACTGCCGACGGCGACCGGATCCTCGAGCACCTCGGGGCCGAGCTCGAGCGCCGCGCGGCGCGGCGCTCGGACGGCGTGCCGAGCGCGCTCGGGTGGATCGGGTGGTTCGGCTACGAGTGGGGCGCGGCGCGCCTGGGCATCCCGGTGGCGCAGGCGACGACGCCGGATGCCTCGTTCCTGTTCGTCGACCGCGCGATCGTGTTCGACCACGACCGCGGCGAGGTCGAACTCGAATGGCTCGACGCCCAGGACGGCGCCGCGTGGGCGGACGACGTGGTCCGGACGCTCGCCGCCGCCCGTCCGGCGTCCCCTCCCGACGGCCCGCCGGCGAGCGGGACCGGTCTCGACACCGAGGCCCGCCCCGACCGCGCGGCCCACCCGGACCCCGCCGTCCGCTGGCGCTACGCGCCCGACGAGTACGCGGCCCGCATCGAGGCGTGCCAGGCCGCGATCGTGCGCGGCGACGCCTACCAGCTCTGCCTGACCAACCGCATCGACGTCGACGTGCGACCGGATCCGGTCGAGGCGTACCGGCGGCTCCGGCGACTGAGCCCCGCGCACCACGGCGGCCTGCTCCGCCTCGGCGAGGTCGCGCTCCTGTCCGCCTCGCCCGAGCAGTTCCTCGCCGTCGACCTCGACGGGCTCGTCACGACCAAGCCCATGAAGGGCACGCGCCCGCGCGGCGCCGATCCCGCGACGGATGCCGCGCTGCGCGCCGAACTGCTCGCGAGCGAGAAGGAGCGGGCCGAGAACCTGATGATCGTCGACCTCATGCGCAACGACCTCGGCCGCATCGCGGAGCTCGGCACGGTCGAGGTGCCCGCACTCCACGTCGTCGAGGAGTATCCGCAGGTGCACCAGCTCGTGTCGACGGTATCTGCCCGGCTGCGGCATCCGTTCACCGCACTCGACGCGGTCTCCGCCGCGTTCCCGGCCGGCTCGATGACCGGCGCGCCCAAGGCGAGCGCGATGACGATCCTGCACGCCCTCGAGGATGGGCCGCGGGGCGTGTACTCGGGCGCGTTCGGCCGCCTCGGCGTCGACGGCACCGCCGACCTCGCGATGGTCATCCGCTCGATCGTCCTCACGCCCGAGGGCGCGTCCATCGGGACCGGCGGCGGGATCACCGCGCTGTCGGTGCCCGACGAGGAGGTCGAGGAGACCCGCGTGAAAGCGCGGGCGCTGCTCGCGGTGCTCGGCGTGCGGCTCGACGGACCGGTGGGCGGAGCCCCGGAGGCCGCGATCGAATAGGCTGGATGGGCGTGCGCGCTGGCTCCGGCGTGCACGGATTCCCGCGATCCCCCAGCACGACACCGATTGTGAGTCACGTGGCCAACGAGCAGGACACCGCCCAGCACGCCGACGCCGGCACCTACGACTTCGCCGAGATCGAGGCGAAGTGGCTTCCGGTCTGGGACGAGCTCGAGCCGTTCCGTGCCGGGCGTCCGGGTGACACGCGCCCGCGCAAGTACGTGCTCGACATGTTCCCCTACCCGTCGGGCGACCTGCACATGGGACACGCCGAGGCGTTCGGCTTCGGCGACATCTCGGCCCGGTACTGGCGCCACCAGGGCTTCGACGTGCTGCACCCGATCGGCTGGGACTCGTTCGGGCTGCCCGCCGAGAACGCCGCCATCAAGCGCGGCGCGGACCCGCGCGAGTGGACGTACGCGAACATCGAGCAGCAGAAGCGCTCGTTCCGCCGGTACGCGCCCTCGTTCGACTGGTCGCGCGAGCTGCACACCTCCGACCCCGAGTACTACAAGTGGAACCAGTGGCTGTTCCTGAAGATGTACGAGAAGGGCATCGCGTACCGCAAGGCCGGCAACGTCAACTGGTGCCCGGTCGACCAGACCGTGCTCGCCAACGAGCAGGTCGTCGACGGCCACTGCGAGCGCTGCGGCGCGGTCGTGACCAAGAAGGCCCTCACGCAGTGGTACTTCCGGGTGACCGACTACGCCGACCGCCTGGTCGACGACCTCAACCAGCTCGAGGGCAAGTGGCCGCACAAGGTCCTCTCGATGCAGCGCAACTGGATCGGACGTTCCTCGGGCGCCGACGTCGAGTTCGAGATCGAGGGTCGTGACGAGCGGGTCGCGGTCTTCACGACGCGCCCCGACACCCTGTACGGCGCGACCTTCATGGTCGTCGCGGCGGACTCCGAGCTCGCGGCGGAACTCGCCGACGGGGCATCCGAGGAGGTGCAGCGCCGGTTCGGCGACTACCTGGAGTCGGTGCGCGCGGAGACCGACATCGAGCGCCTCGCGACCGACAAGCCGAAGTCCGGCGTCTTCCTCGAGCGGTACGCCGTCAACCCGCTGAACGGCGAGCGGCTGCCGATCTGGGCCAGCGACTACGTGCTCGCCGACTACGGCCACGGCGCGATCATGGCCGTCCCCGCGCACGACCAGCGCGACCTCGACTTCGCGCGCGCATTCGACCTGCCCGTGCGCGTCGTCGTCGACACGAACCAGCCGGTGACCGGGGTGATCCCCGTCATCCCGCTCGATGAGGACGGCAACCCGTACCTGCCCGACGACCTGCCCCCGCTCGACCCGGCGTCCACCGGCCTCGCGCTGACCGGCGACGGCCGCCTGATCAACTCGGGTCCGCTCGACGGGCTCTCCAAGGCGAAGGCGATCCACCGCGCGGTCGAGGTCCTGGCCGAGCGCGGCACCGGCCGTGCGGCCAAGAACTACCGGCTGCGGGACTGGCTGATCTCCCGCCAGCGGTTCTGGGGCACGCCGATCCCGATCATCCACTGCGCCGAGTGCGGCGAGGTGCCGGTGCCCGAGCAGGACCTCCCGGTGCGCCTCCCCGAGGCGGCCGGCCTCGACCTCTCGCCGAAGGGCGCGAGCCCGCTGGGCGCGGCCGAGGACTGGGTCAACGTCGCCTGCCCGAACTGCGGCGGGGCGGCCCGCCGCGACTCGGACACCATGGACACGTTCGTGGACAGCTCGTGGTACTTCCTCCGCTACCTGAACGCGACCGACGACGCGCGCGCGTTCGACCCCGCCGAGGCCGAGCGCTGGGCGCCGGTCGACCAGTACGTGGGCGGCGTCGAGCACGCGATCCTGCACCTCATGTACGCGCGGTTCGTCACGAAGGTGCTGTTCGACCTCGGCTACCTGGGCTTCACCGAGCCGTTCACCTCGCTGCTCAACCAGGGCATGGTCCTCATGGACGGCTCGAAGATGTCGAAGTCGAAGGGCAACCTGGTCGAGTTCGCCTCCGAGCTGAACCAGCACGGCACGGACGCGCTGCGGGTGACGCTCGCGTTCGCGGGCCCGCCGGAGGACGACATCGACTGGGCGGATGTCTCGCCGGTCGGTTCCGCGAAGTTCCTCGCGCGTGCGTGGCGCATCTCGGGTGAGGTCACGTCGAGCCCCGACGTGGAGTGGAAGGGCGGCGACCCGGCACTGCGACGCCTGACGCACCGACTGCTCGCGGATGCTCCGGGCCTCGCGGAGGCGTACAAGTTCAACGTCATCGTGGCGCGCCTGATGGAGCTCGTGAACGCGACCCGGAAGACGATCGACCAGGGCCCGGGTGCGGGCGACCCCGCCGTGCGCGAGGCCGCCGAGGTGACCGCGATGATCCTCGACCTGTTCGCGCCGTACACCGCCGAGGACATGTGGGCGCGGCTCGGCTACGAGCCGACGATCGCGCTCGTGCCGTGGCGCAAGCCCGACCGCGCGCTGCTCGTCGAGGAGTCGGTCACGGCGATCCTGCAGGTCGACGGCAAGGTGCGCGACCGCCTCGAGGTCTCGCCGCGCGTGTCGGCCGAGGAGCTCGAGCGGCTCGCGCGCGAGTCGGCGAGCGTGCAGCGCGCCATCGGCGATCGCGAGGTCGTGAACGTGATCGTGCGCGCGCCGAAGCTCGTCAATATCGCCACGCGGGGCTGACGCTCGCGCACGCCGGTCGCCCGCATTCGCGCGGGCGACCGGCGTTCGCGTGCGCGACGGGCGTTCGCCCGGGTTCGCGTGGGCGAGCGCGCATCGCGTGCGATCCTCCCCAGCCGATCCCGCGGACCGTCCGTGACCCGACGCCGCTGCGGCGGAAGCGACGGCGGCTCGGCGCCGTAGCGTGCCGCGCATGCCCGTCGCCTCCGCCGATCCGCTCGACGCCCTCGACCCGTCCGCCCGCCGGGCGGGTCCGCGCGCCCGGATCGCCGTGGGCGCGGCCGTGGTGCTGTTCCTCCTCGCGGTCGCGGTGGCCGCGTTCCTGTCGGCGGGCGCGACGGGCGGTGGCGACGGCGGCGTCATCGGCGCGACCGATGCCGCATCCGGTGCGTCGCCCGAGGATGCCTCGGCGGCACCGGCGATCGGCGAGCCCGCGCTCCTCGTGCACGTGCTCGGCGCAGTCGCCGAGCCGGGGCTCGTCGAGGTCGCGGCGGGCTCGCGTGTGGTCGACGCGATCGCCGCGGCGGGCGGGCTCGCGGCCGACGCCGACCCGGCGGGCGTCAACCTGGCTCGCCCGGTCGTCGACGGCGAGCAGTTGATCGTGCCCGTCGCCGGCCAGCTCCCCGCCCCGGGCGCCCCGGGCGCCATGACCCCCGGCGACGGCAAGGTGCACCTGAACACGGCCGACCTCGCGGCCCTCGACACGCTCCCGCGCATCGGTCCCGCGCTCGCGCAGCGCATCCTGGACTGGCGCGAGGCGAACGGCTCGTTCGCGAGCGTCGACCAGCTCCGCGAGGTCGCGGGCATCGGGGATGCCACGTTCAGCGGCCTCGTCGACCTGGTCGCGCTCTGACGTGGCGGTCGTGCGCCGCTCCGGAGCCGACCTGCGCCTGCTCGCCCCGGCCGCACTCGCCTGGGCTTCGGCCTGGGCGGCCACCGGCGCGCCGTCGGCGGGCGTCGCGTGGACGCTCGCCGCATGGGGCTGGGCGCTCGCGGTCGCGTGCGTCGGCGTGCTGGTCGGGCCGGCAGGGCCGCGCCGCGTGCGTTCGGCATCGATGGCGGCGGTCGCCGCCCGATCGTCGGCGACCCGTTCGACACCGACCCGTTCGACACCGACCCGTTCGACACCGGACCGATCGACACCGGACCGATCGACACCGGACGGATCCAGATCCGACCGATCGTCGCCGACCCGATCCGCACGAGCGATCGCCGCGACGCTCCTGCCCGCGATCGCCGCGGGTGCGCTCGCGGCCCATGCAGCCGCGGTGGGGCTCGGCGTGCGCGACGGGTCGGCGCTCGCGGAGGCCGCACGGGAGCACGCCGTCGTGGCGGTGGTGCTCGAGCTCGACCGCGCACCGCGCCCGCGCGCGGCCGCGCCATGGGGTGCCACGGGCGAACCGGACCTGCGGCTCGACGGTCGGGTCGTCGAGGTCGAGGGTCGGGCGGTGCCCGCGATCCCGGTGACGACCGTCTCGGCGGCGGACGAGCGGCTCGCGTTCGGCAGTCGGGCGGCCTTCCGGGCCGAGGTCGTCGCGCTCCCTGCGGGGGAGTCCGCCGCCTTCCGCCTGCGGCTCGCAGGCGAGCGCGTCGAGGTGGCGCCGCCGTCGTGGTGGCTCGCGTGGGCCGCGCGGCTGCGGTCCGGGTTCGCCGAGGCTGCGGCGTCGCTCCCGGGGGACGGCGGCGCGCTCGTGCCCGGTCTGGCGATCGGCGACACGAGCGCGGTCGCGAGCGATCTCGACGCCGCGATGAAGGCCGCGTCGCTCTCGCACCTCACCGCGGTCTCGGGGGCGAACTGCGCGCTCGTGACCGCGGCCGCGTTCGGCTTCGCCGGCCTGCTCGGCTGGCGGAGGGCGTGGCGCATCGTCGTCGCCGTCGTCGCGCTCGCCGCCTTCGTCGCGATCGTGACGCCCGAGTCGAGCGTGGTCCGGGCGACCGCGATGGCCGTGGTGGTGCTCGTCGCGCGCGCGTGGGGCCGCCCCGGCGGCGGCACGGCCGCGCTGTCGCTCGCGGTACTCGTGCTTCTGGTCGCCGACCCGTGGCTCGCGCGGGACTACGGGTTCGCGCTGTCCGCGTGCGCGACCGCGGGACTCATCCTGTTCGCCCGGCCGCTCGCGACCGCCCTGGGCCGCGTGATGCCGCGACCGCTCGCGGTCGTGCTCGGGGTGCCGCTCGCCGCGCAGCTGGCCTGCCAGCCCGTGCTGGTCCTGCTCGCCCCGAGCATCGCCGCCTACGGCGTGCCCGCGAACCTGCTCGCGGCACCCGCGGCCCCGGTCGGCACGGTCGTCGGGCTGGTCGGATGCCTCGTCCTGCCGTTCCTGCCCGCCGTCGGCGTCGCGCTGCTCCAGTGCGCGTGGCTGCCCGCCACGTGGATCGCGCTCGTGGCGCGCGGGGCGGCGGCCATGCCGGCCGCGTCGCTGCCGTGGATGCCCGAGGCATCCGGTGCCGTGCTGCTCGCCGTGGTGACGGCGGCGCTCCTCTGGCTCGTGCTCGCCCGGCGGCGGCCGCGCTGGGCCGTGCGCGTCGTCGTGGTCGCGCTCGTCGCGGGGGCCGCGTGGCCGGTGGGCGGCGGCCTCGTCGCGCCGACGCTCCGGGCGGCGTCGATTCCGGCCGACTGGGAGGTCGGCATGTGCGACATCGGCCAGGGCGACGCGACCATCCTCCGCTCCGACGGAGCGACCGCGCTCATCGACGTCGGTCCGGATCCGGCGCCGCTCCGGCGGTGCCTCGCCGCACTCGGCGTCGACCGGATCGACCTGCTGGTCCTCACGCACTGGGACCTCGACCACGTCGGCGGCGTCGACGCGGTCGTCGGGAAGGTCGACGCGGTCGTGCACGGTCCGCTCGACGGCGAGCGGAGCGACCGCGTGCTCGATCCGCTCGTGGCGGGCGGTGCGACCGCCGTCGAGGTGACGTCGGGGCGGTTCGGCACGCTGGGCGAGGCCCGATGGGAGGTGCTGTGGCCGGCCCCGGGAACGGCGCCCGGCAACGATGCGAGCGTCGTCCTCGCGGTGCGTGCGCCGGACTGGCGCGGCGTGTTCCTCGGCGACCTCGGCGAGGGTGCCCAGCAGCGCATGCTCGCCCGGCACGACCCGGGACGCGTCGACCTCGTGAAGGTCGCCCACCACGGCTCCGCCGACCAGGATGCCGTGCTCTACGAGCGGATCGGGGCGACGGTCGGGCTCATCGGCGTCGGCGCGGACAACGGGTACGGGCATCCGACCGCGTCGCTGCTCGACGTGCTCGCGGGCGTGGGCACGATCCCGCTCCGCACCGACCGTGCCGGCACGATCCTGCTGAGCCCGGACGCCGGAGGATTCCGGGTGTGGAGCGAGCGCTCCACGGGCATCGTCCCGGCCGCCCCGGCGGCGTCGGCGGCGGGGATAGGCTCGCCGAACGTAGGATGGATCCTCGGACGACGAGGGCTGGGAGGCACCGTGGCGGCGCGAACGAGCGGGGCGGCGACGTCGAGCGCGGCGATCCCGAAGCTCTCCTGGAACGCCGTGCGGCCCGCGCCCGTGGTGCTGATCTCCGGCCCGGAGGACGTCCTGGCGGATCGCGCGACGTCGATGCTCCGCGACGCGCTCCGCGCCGAGGACCCGGCGCTCGAGGTCAGCGACCTCGACGCGGCCAGCGCGCCGCGCGGCGAGCTGCTGACGCTCGCGAGCCCGTCGCTGTTCGGCGAGGCCAGGCTGATCCGGGTGAGCGGCGTCGAGCACGCCGGCGACGACTTCCTGCTCGACGCGCTGTCGTACATCGAGGCGCCCGCCGACGACACGACGCTCCTCCTGCGTCATCGCAGCGGACAGCGGGGCAAGAAGCTGCTCGACGCGATCCGCGCCGGCCGCGGCCGCGGCGTCGAGGTGGTCTGCGCCGAGCTCAAGAAGGACTCGGAGAAGCAGGACTTCGCCCAGGCCGAGTTCCGTGCCGCAGGTCGACGGATCGCTCCGGGCGCGCTGCGCGCGCTCGTCTCGGCGTTCAGCGACGACCTCGGCGAACTGTCGGCGGCCTGCCGCCAGCTCATCGCCGACGCACCGGGGGACATCGACGAGCGCACCGTCTCGCGCTACTACGGCGGGCGGGTCGAGACCACGGCCTTCGAGGTCGCCGACACCGCGATCGCGGGCCGCCACGGCGAGGCGCTCGTGGCGCTCCGGCACGCCCTCGAGAGCGGCGCGGACCCGGTGCCGATCGTCGGCGCGTTCGCGATGAAGATCCGGACGATGGCGAAGGTGCAGGGGGCTGGGCGGGCGCCCGCGGCGAGCCTCGGGCTCGCGCCCTGGCAGGTCGACCGGGCCCGGCGCGACCTGGCCGGCTGGGACGACGCCGGCCTCGCGCGCGTCATCGAGGCGCTCGCCGCGACGGATGCCGCGGTCAAGGGCGCCGAGCGGGACCCGGTGTTCGCGCTCGAACGGCTCGTCGGGCTGATCGCCGCGCGCGGCCGCTAGCGCGGAGCATCCTCGCGGCGTCGCCGCGACGCAGGACGGCCGCGCGCACCCGGGCGGGGTGCGCGCGGCCGTCTCTGTCGAGGGAGGCTCAGCAGCCCGACGCCAGGCCCGCCTGGTACGTCGCCTGGGCGACCGCGTAGCCGGGGGCGCTGCGCTGGATGTTGTGCCCGAGGAAGTTGGCGACGAAGCAGAGCTGGCCCCACGTCTTCGGGCCGACGACGCCGTCCCCGGTCAGGCACGTGGACTGCTGGAAGGCGATCACGCGAGCCTTCGTCGCGGGGCCGAAGTACCCGTCCGCGGTGATGACGTTGTTCGCGTAGGCGACCCCGCGACACGTGCTGCGCATGGTCGTCGCGCCGTTCAGGATCGTCTGGATGTTCTTGACGCAGGACACGTAGCTGCTGTTCTGCGAGTAGGTGTAGCTCACGCAGGGTGCGGCGGCCTCGGCCGGTGCGCTCGACGCGACGACGGGGGCCGTCGCGCCGATGGCCACCACGAGGGTGGCGAGCGTGATTCGGAGCATGGTGCGCAGGCGCATGGGTTCCTTCCAGTGCAGGGTTCGGGTCGATCCGGAGACGGATCTCCGAACGCGAGCATAGGGGAGACGCGAACGGGCCCCGCACCAGTGGTGCGGGGCCCGTTCGACCGTGCGGCGCCGATTACAGCGCGGCGACCTGCTTCGCGATCGACGACTTGCGGTTCGCGGCCTGGTTCCGGTGGATGACGCCCTTGGAGACGGCCTTGTCGAGCTTGCGGGTCGCGACCTGGAGGGCGGCGGTCGCCTTCTCCTTGTCGCCCGACGCGATCGCCGTGCGCGTGTTGCGGATGACGGTCTTGAGCTCGCTCTTCACGGCCTTGTTGCGCTCCTGCGCCTTCAGGTTGGTCTTGATGCGCTTGATCTGCGACTTGATGTTTGCCACGTGTGTGTTCTTTCGTTCGTGTGGTGTACCGGTGTGCCGCGAGCGGTAGAGGGGCCGTCGCAGCGTTCCGTGCGGGGGTGGGACCCACACGCAAGCCAACAGACAACGATACCAGCTTGTGGGATCCGTCTCCACTCAGGCGGCGGCGTCGCGCCCCGCGGCGAGCGGAGCGGTCGCATCGCGGCGCGCGTCGGCCCGGCGCACCGCGGCGCGCCGCTCGAGTTCGGCGACCGCGCCGAGCACCGCGGCGGTGAACTCCGCCGGGCGGACGAGGCTCACGAGGTGGGTCGCTCCGGGGATCACCACGAGCCTGGAACCCGGCGCGGCGCGGAGCATCCGCTTCTCCTCGAGGCGGAAGTGGTCGTATCGGCCGTTCACGAACCAGATCGGCACGTCGATGCGTCCGAGCGAGGCCTCGAGGTCGAACGCGCCGACCGCGCCGACGGCGTCGGCCATGACGTCGAGCGCGACGCCGCCCGCGACGACGTCCTGGACCGCGGCCTTCGAGAGGAAGACCCGGGCCATCGCGTCGTTCAGCCCGCGCCCGCGGTCGGGCAGCCGGCGGATCGCGGCCGCGAGCCGCTGGTAGCCGTGGAGTGCGGCGCCCCTCGGCCGCGTGCTGCACGAGGCGGCCACCAGTCCGTCGAGCCGCCCGGGATGCGTCGCGGCGAACTCGATCGCGACGTACCCGCCGAGGCTGAGGCCGACGAGCAGGCGCGGCACGCCGGGTGCGTCGCCGCGTTCGCCCGTGGGCGGCGGCTCCGGGTTCAACGCGGCATCCACCGCTTCGAACGCCGCCTCGACCGAGAACCGCTCCCCGATCCGCGCGCCGTGCGCGGGCAGGTCGACCGCGTGCACCTCGACGCCGGCGGCCTCGAGCGGGACCAGCTGGTTGCGCCACATCGTCGCGGACGTGCGGATCCCGTGCAGGAGCACGACGCGTGCGCGGGGCATCCGCTTCGCCGCCGTTCCGGCGCCGCGGACCGAATCGATCGCGTCCCTCCCCGCCATGGCGCCCCAGCGTAGTCCGTCGTGCGCGCCGAGTCATGGGAGAATCGACAGGATGTCTCCGAGAGCCGCCAACCCGCCGGTGCCTGCCGCCACCGACCCTGCGCTGATCCGCAACTTCTGCATCATCGCGCACATCGACCACGGCAAGTCGACGCTCGCCGACCGCATGCTCGGCATCACGGGCGTCGTCAGCGACCGCGACATGCGCGCGCAGTACCTCGACCGCATGGACATCGAGCGCGAGCGCGGCATCACGATCAAGAGCCAGGCGGTGCGCATGCCGTGGCAGTTCGACGGCGTCTCGTACGCGCTGAACATGATCGACACCCCCGGGCACGTCGACTTCAGCTACGAGGTCTCGCGGTCGCTCGCGGCGTGCGAGGGCGCGATCCTCCTCGTCGACGCGGCGCAGGGCATCGAGGCCCAGACGCTCGCGAACCTGTACCTCGCGCTCGAGAACGACCTCGAGATCATCCCGGTGCTGAACAAGATCGACCTGCCCGCCGCCGAGCCCGAGAAGTACGCGCGCGAGCTCGCCGACCTCATCGGCGGCTCGCCCGACGACGTCCTCAAGGTGTCGGGCAAGACCGGCGTCGGCGTCGAGGAACTGCTCGACCGCGTCGTCGAGCGCATCCCGGCCCCGGTCGGGAACGCGGATGCCCCGGCCCGCGCCATGATCTTCGACTCGGTGTACGACAGCTACCGCGGCGTCGTCACGTACGTCCGCATGGTCGACGGGCAGCTGAACCCGCGCGAGCGCATCCAGATGATGTCGACCCGGGCGACGCACGAGATCCTCGAGATCGGCGTGAGCGCGCCCGAGCCGACTCCCACGAAGGGGCTCGGCGTCGGCGAGGTCGGCTACCTCATCACGGGCGTGAAGGACGTGCGCCAGTCGAAGGTGGGCGACACGGTCACGACGGCCGTGAAGCCCGCGGCCGAGGCGCTCGCCGGCTACATCGAGCCGCTGCCGATGGTGTTCTCGGGCCTCTACCCGATCGACGGCAGCGACTATCCCGAGCTGCGCGAGGCGCTCGACAAGCTGAAGCTCTCCGACGCCGCGCTCGTCTACGAGCCCGAGACGTCCGTCGCGCTCGGCTTCGGCTTCCGGGCGGGCTTTCTGGGCCTGCTCCACCTCGAGATCGTCACCGAGCGGCTCCGCCGCGAGTTCGGGCTCGACATCATCAACACCGCGCCGTCGGTGGTGTACGAGGTCACGACCGAGGACAAGAAGACCGTCACGGTCACCAACCCGAGCGAGTTCCCGACCGGCGGCAAGATCGCCGAGGTGCGCGAGCCCATCGTGAAGGCGGCGATCCTCGCCCCGAAGGACTACGTCGGCACGATCATGGAGCTCTGCCAGTCGCGCCGCGGCACGCTCCTCGGCATGGAGTACCTGGGCGAGGACCGCGTCGAGATCCGCTACCACATGCCGCTGGGCGAGATCGTGTTCGACTTCTTCGACAACCTGAAGTCGAAGACGGCCGGCTACGCGTCGCTCGACTACGAGCCCGCCGGCGACCAGGCCGCCGACCTCGTGAAGGTAGACATCCTCCTCCAGGGCGAGCAGGTCGATGCGTTCAGCGCGATCGTGCACCGCGAGAAGGCCTACGCCTACGGCGTGCTGATGACCGGTCGCCTGCGCGAACTCATCCCGCGCCAGCAGTTCGAGGTGCCCATCCAGGCCGCGATCGGCGCGCGCATCATCGCGCGCGAGTCGATCCGCGCCATGCGCAAGGACGTCCTCGCCAAGTGCTACGGCGGCGACATCACGCGCAAGCGGAAGCTCCTCGAGAAGCAGAAGGAGGGCAAGAAGCGCATGAAGATGGTCGGCCGCGTGGAAGTGCCCCAGGAGGCGTTCATCGCCGCGCTCTCGGGCGACACCGAGAAGAAGGACGCGAAGAAGTAGCGTCGGCGTTCGCGCACCCGAATCGTGACATCACCGATCCGTCGTCGTAGATAGCATGATGGAGCGCTCCACCGGGCGCCGGACGCAGCGATTCCTCGCCTGGCCGCGGCCAACCGACGGAGGAGTCGATGATGACCTCGCCCCTGCCCGGATCTCCTGAAGACGAGAAGACGAGCACACCGTCCGGCCCGAAGGCGGAAGCCGGGCCCGGCCGCTCCCCGGCATTCTGGTCGCGGCTCGTGGTGTCGGGACGCCGCAGGCCGTTCCTGGCCGCGGGTGCCGGCGCCGTCGTCGTGGCGCTGCTCGCAGCCGGCATCGTGCTCGGATCGAGCCTGGCCTCGGCCGAGGCCGATGCCACCGGCGTCGGCCACGGGTCCACCGCGGCCGGGGAGCCGGCGAGCGAGGCATCCCCGGCCTCATCGGCCACGAAGGCCACGAAGGCGCCGGCCGCCACGAAGAAGCCAGTCGCGTCCTCGCCGAAGCCGGCGACGCCCGAGGCGGTTCCCACCTATGCGGTCGACCCGAAGCCCGAGCCCGTGCTCGCGGTCGACTGCGCGGGACTCGTGGCGCAGGACCTCAGGGTGAAGGTGCTCGGGGACAGCGGCACCCTCTCCGAGGGAAACGGCCGCCCGGCACGGGAGGACGGCTTCGCCGCCGAGTGGCAGGCCGGCCTCCTTCGCTGTTTCTGGTTCGGCGCGGGCGAACGCGCGTCCCTCGAGGTCGAGCTCCTGCCGGACGCGATCGACGGCTTCCGGGAGTTCTCGAATGCCGGAGCAGGGGCGTCGGGTTCGGCATTCCTCGGTGCGGACTCGCGACTCGACTGCACGGCCACGACGCCGACGAGCGTGTGGAGTTGTCGCGGGGGCTTCACGCCCGCCGGGCATTGGGTCGAGTTCAACTTCGGCGGGGCGAGCGCGTACGCCGGTGAACCGCCGTACGCGCTCGCGGGCGAGTTGGGCGCGTCCATCCGAGGTGCGCTCGATGCGGCCGGGCCGTCGCGTCCACGTGCCGACACCGGCGACGCGCCCGACTGCGGCCGATACGACACGGCCGGCCTGCGGAAGGCCGTCGTTTCCCCCGACCTCGCGGCGCCGACGGCCGACGCGTTCGGGATCACCATGACCGAGGTCGCCTGGAAGCGAGTGGGATTCGGCATCTGCCACTGGACCGGCCCGTCAGCCGGCGGCGGCCTGCCGGGAGTCACGATCGGCATCCTCCCGGGCGGAGGCTGGGCCGTCCCGGAGCCTGCGGTGTTCGCGGCCGAACATCCGACCGGCGATACCGAGCTGGTCGCCATCGCCGGGGTCCAGGCTGCGGTGCGGACCTGTTACCACGATTACGGGCAGTGCGAGATTCGCGCCTCGGTCGACGGAGACTACGTCACCGTCTCCACCGTCACGCCGACCAGTTCCGGACGCGACGCGGAGGCCGACGTGATGACGGCCGCCCGGTTCCTGATCGCGAACCTGCCGGAATGACGCCGTTCCCACGGGCCGTGCGTTCCACCGTCGGCGATCGGACGCGCGTGCGGTCGGTCTTTCGTAGAATTGCCGGATGACCCGACGGAGCACCTTCACCGACCAGTCCGTCACGTACGGCGCGATCGGTGCGACCCTCGAGGCGGACTTCCTCCGGTATCCGCCGAAGGGATTCCGCCCCGCGGAGGACACGGTCAGGATCGGCTCGGGCCACGAGCGGTTCGACCGCGCCGCCGAGGAGCTCATGACCTGGGGCATCCAGCGCGGTGCCGGCCTGCGCGTCGAGGACGTGTCCGAGGGCACCGGCATCCAGTACACGGGCGTCGTCTACGACCCCGAGGGGGCGCCGGTCACGGCCGAGGCGCCGCGGACCGAGCAGCGCTTCGCGGCTGACGGCACGCCCTGGATCACGGCGGGCATCACCGCGCGCCTGCGTCGGCCGACGCGGTTCGGCGGCCGCGTGACGCCCGTGCTCGTCGTGTACGTCATCGACGAACCCGATCGGGTCGGATTCGCCTACGGCACGACGTCCGAGGGCGACGAGGTGGGCGAGGAGTCGTTCATCCTCGAACGCCGCGAGGATGACGGCGTCTGGCTCACGATCCGCTCGGTGCTGCACGGCGCGGGCGGTGCCCGGGCCGTCCTCGCCCCGCTCGTGCGTCGTCGCCGGCGCGACCTCACGCGTCGCGAGCTGCGCGCGCTGCACCCGGCGTTCGTCTGAGATGGCGGCGGGATAGGAATGGGCGGTCCGCTTCCCCTCGGCGAGCCGGCGCCCGCCGACGGACTCCTCCCGTCGTCGGCCGCGGACGGCGCGCGCGACCGCGCGTTCGGCGTCTACCTGCACGTCCCGTTCTGCCGGGTCCGCTGCGGGTACTGCGACTTCAACACGTACACGTCGGGCGAGCTCCGCGGCGCCCGGCAGGAGGACTACGCCGACCAGGCGATCGGCGAGGTCCGGTTCGGGGCATCCGTGCTCGCAGCGTCGGGCGTCGCGGTGCGCGAGGCATCCACCGTCTTCTTCGGCGGCGGCACGCCGACGCTGCTGCCTGCCGCCGACCTCGTCCGGATGCTCGGCGCGGTGCGCGACGAGTTCGGCCTCGCGCCGGGCGCCGAGGTCACGACCGAGGCGAACCCGGACTCGGTCGGGCCCGACGACCTCCGGGCGCTCGCCGACGGCGGGTTCACGCGCGTCTCGTTCGGCATGCAGTCCGCCGTGCCGCACGTGCTCGCCGCGCTCGACCGCACGCACGATCCCGCGCGCGTCCCGCTCGTCGTCGGCTGGGCGCGGGACGCGGGCCTCGACGTGAGCCTCGACCTCATCTACGGCACGCCGGGGGAGTCGCTCGCCGACTGGCGCCGCAGCGTCGAGGCCGTCGTCGCCGAGCGCCCCGACCACGTGAGCGCGTACGCGCTCATCGTCGAGGAGGGCACGAAGCTGCACCGGCAGATCCGCCGCGGCGAGCTCGCGCAGCCAGACGACGACCTCGAGGCCGACATGTACGAACTGGCCGACGACCTGTTCGCCGCCGCCGGCTACGAGTGGTACGAGGTCTCGAACTGGGCGACGGATGCCTCGCACCGATCCCGGCACAACCTCGGTTACTGGCGGGGCGACGACTGGTGGGGCGTCGGCCCCGGCGCGCACAGCCACGTCGGCGGCATCCGCTGGTGGAACGCGAAGCATCCCGCCGCGTATGCCGAGCGGATCGCCGGCGGCGTCTCGCCCGCGGTCGGGCGCGAGACGCTCGACGGGCCGACGCGGGAGACCGAGCGCGTGCTGCTGCTGACCCGGATCCGCGAGGGCATCGCGGTGGCGTCGCTGCACGCGGGCGGGCGTCACGCGGTCGCCGGGCTGATCGCCGACGGGCTCGTCGACGCGAAAGCCGCCCTCGGCGGGCGGCTCACGCTCACCCGCCGAGGGCGGCTGCTGGCCGACGCGGTCGTGCGCCGGTTGCTCGACGGCTGAGCCGCCCGCCGGAGCGCACGCGTCGGCGTGCCGGAGGCATCCTCGGGCGCGGCCCGCGCGTCAGATCGACCGCTGGTAGCTCCGGAGCGACGAGACCGACCACCAGAACGCGAGTCCGGCGAGGGCGGCGAGCAGGCCGAGCCGGCCGAGCACGAGCGCGGCGTCGCCGCTGCCGTCGAACGCGCTGCCGTCGAGTCCGGCCCGGCCGACCTCGACCGCCCAGGTCAACGGGTTCCAGGCGGCGATCGACGCGATCCAGTCGGGCAGGAGCTCGGCGGGCATCATCGTCGTGGACAGGAAGGTCGCGGGCAGCACGATCGTCTGCGAGAGCCCGATGAGCGCGACCTGGCTGCGGGTCGTGAGCGCGACCGCGGTCGACATCGAGCAGAACGCGGCCGCGAGCAGGCTCGCCGCGACGAGCGCGAGCGCGACCCCGCCGACGCCGCCCGGGTACCGCGCGCCGCCCGCGAAGCCGATGGCGAGCACGATCGCCGACTGCAGCAGGTTGATCACGAGCTGCTGGAGCAGTTGGCCGGTGACGATCGCGGTGCGCGCGATCGGCGCGGTGAGCAGCTGGTCCATGACGCCCGAGCGGATGTCGTCGAGGTAGCCGGTCCCGGCCCAGGCGCCCGAGTAGAGCACGGTCATCATGAGCACGCCCGGAACGAGGTAGGGGAGGTAGCCGTCCGCCCCGAACGCCGGGAGCGCGCCGAGCGAGGTGAACACCTGCCCGAACAGCAGGATCCAGATCACCGGCTGGAGGAGGCTCATGACCGGGCCCCACGCCTGGCGCGCGGTCGTCGTGATCCACCGGCGGAAGACCTGTCCGGTCTGCGTGAACCACCCCGCGGGGCGGATCGCGGCGGGCGTCGGTGCTGCGGAGGCGAGCGTGGCGGTCATGCCGCGGCTCCTTCCCGGTCGGTCGCGCCGTCGCCGGCCGCGAAGGTGTGGCCGACGTGGTGGAGGTACACGTCGTCGAGGCTGGGAGCGGAGACCGCGACCGCGCCGAAGGGAATGCCGGCGGCGGTGAGCGCCGAGACGACCGCGCCGACGGCGTCCCCGCCGTGGTCGGTCCGCGCGACGAGCGATCCGCCGGTGCCGGCGACCTCGACCAGGAGGTCGCGCAGCCCCGGGAGGCCGTCGACGGCCGTGCGGACCGCCACGGCGTCGGGCTCGTGGAGCTCGACCCGCACGGTGTCGCCGTGCAGGGCCGACTTGAGCTCGGTGGGCGTGCCCGAGACGACCTCGACGCCGTGGTCGATGATCACGAGCGAGTCGGCGAGGCGGTCGGCCTCCTCGAGGTAGTGCGTCGTCAGCACCACGGTCAGCGAGTCCTCGCCGGCGAGGCGCCGGATCTCGGCCCACATCGCGGCGCGCGACTCGGGGTCCAGGCCCGTCGTCGGCTCGTCGAGGAACAGGACGGACGGCCGGTGCGTGAGGGCCGCCGCGACGTCGAGCCGACGGCGCATCCCGCCGCTGAACTTCGCGACCGGCCGGCGCGCGGCGTCGGCGAGCCCGAACTCGGCGAGGAGGCGCCGCGCGCGGTCCTGCGCGTCGGGTCGGTTCATGCCGCGCAGTCGGGCCGCGAGGGCGAGGTTCTCCTCGGCGGTGAGCAGCGGGTCGGTGCTCGCGCCCTGCGAGACGTACCCGATCAGCGCGCGAACGCGGGCGGGCTCGGCGGTCACGTCGTGGCCGCCGACGCGAGCCGTCCCGGAGGTCGGGAGCGTGAGCGTCGTCAGGATCTTCGTGGTGGTGGACTTGCCCGCGCCGTTCGGGCCGAGCAGGCCCGTGACGCTGCCGGCGGGCACCTCGAGGTCGAGGCCGCGGAGGGCTTCGACGGGCGGGGCGCCGCGGCCGGTGCGATAGGTCTTCCGGAGCGCCTCGGTGGCGATCGCGGGTGCGGTCCCGGCGCCGCCATGCGGCGCGCGGGCAGGGGAGGAGGAGGTCATGTCGTGCTCCTGTGGCGGATCGAGGTGATCGAAGGGGTCGGGGGATGCCGGCGACGTGCGTCGCCGGTCGAGTGCGGTGCGTGGTGCGCGGGGTGCGGCGCGCGCCGCGGCGCGTCAGCGCTTGGGCGGGAACAGCATCCGGGCGAGCAGGATGAACCAGGCCGCGAAGCCCGCCACGATGCCGAGCAGCGCCCAGCCCCAGCCCACCGTGAAGCCGAGCACGACGAACACCGCGGCGGTCACCGTCCAGAGGACGACCGTGTAGATGCCGAACCGTGCGGCGGCGGCCGGGTCGGTGCTGAACGCGTCGACGGCCTCGGTGTCGGACCGGTGGCCGAGGACCCACGGCTTGTGCCGGTTGGTCTGGGTCGCTCCGAGGTAGCCGAAGACGGCGACGGACGCGAGCGCGGCCACGCCGGGCGCGAGCAGCCACAGCAGGTCGGCTCCGGCGACGACGAGGACGGCGGCGACCCCGAGCGCGGCGATCACCAGGCCCGTCGCGAGCCCGTAGCCGGCCGCTCGGGCGGCGGGCATGGGGTGGTCGGTGCTCGTCTCCTGGTGGAGCGCGTCGCCCGTGACGATGCCGAGCGCGGCGCCCGCGGCGACCGCGAGTCCGAGCGCGAGCGCCGCCGAGGTCGCGAGGATCCCGAGCAGCCCGAGCACGAGCAGGATGAGGCAGGCGGCGGCCACGACGGAGAGCAGCGTGACGCGGACCACGAACGCCGGATTCGGCCGCACGCGGTTGCGGGCGGCGAGGGCCGCCTGCGTGGCCGGCGCGCCGGAGCCGGGCTCCTGGTCGTCGCCGACCAGCTCCCGGAGGTCGCCGAGCTCGGCGATCGCGGTGCGTGCGGCGTCGGCGGGAGGCCGACCCGCGGCCTCGAGCTCGGCGGCCCGGGCGACGAGGTTGCCGCGGATCTCCTCCTTCAGGTCGAGGGTCTCGGGGGTCACCGCGATCTCGGCGAACGCCTCGTCGAGGAGGCGGTGGACGGCGGCGCCGGGGACGTGGTCGGTGGGAGTCATGGTCTGGCCTTTCAGCGCTCGGCGGCGGTGCCCGCGAGCAGGGAGTCGATGATGTCGCGCGTGGCGGCCCACGCGGCGACGTTGCGGCGGTACACGGCCCGCCCGGCATCCGTGATGCGGTAGTACTTGCGGCGGCCGCCCTGGCTCTCGTCGCCCCAGTAGGCCTCGGCGAGGCCGTCCTTCAGCAGGCGGCGGTAGGTGGCGTAGAGGGTCGCCTCCTTGATCTCGTAGCGGCCGCCGGTGGCGTCGCGGATCGTCTTGTAGATCTCGAAGCCGTAGCGGTCGCCCCCGCGCAGCACCCCGAGCACGATCGTGTCGGTGTGCCCGCGCAGGAGGTCGGCGGCGAATGCGTCGTCGGCCACCGGGGCGGCGTTGTCTGTCATGACTAGTACTGTATCTGATGTAGTAGATCTGATCAAGTACTGGATGAGCAGTACGCGTGAGCACGCGGCAGGGGAGCCATCCGGGGCAGCACGAAGCCCATCCCGGCGGTGCCGGGACGGGCTTCGGTCGGTCGGACGCGACCGCGGTTCAGGGCATCGAGCGGATGCTCAGTGCACGAACTTGATCGCGAGCGGGTAGGTGTACGGCTGGCCCTGGTTGGCCTTCACCGCGGCGAGGATGCAGAAGATGATGTTCACGGCCCAGACCGCGAACCACAGCACCAGGCCGATCAGGATGAACGAGAGCGCGAAGCTCACGATGTACGCGATGAGCACGGTCAGCTGGAAGTTCAACGCCGTCGCGGTGTGCTCCCGGATGAAGGGTCCCTTGTCCTTGAGGACGAGGTAGCCGATGAGCGCCGGGAGGAAGTTGAACAGGGCGCCGCCGATGTGGATCAGCGTGGCCCAGAGCTTCTCGTCCGACGGGCTGAGCGGGGCGCTCTGCTGGTACGGGTTCGAGCCGGGCGGTCCGGGCGGGGGCGGAGGCGGCGAGCCGGGAGGCGGTCCCGCGGGCGGCGTCGGGGGCCCCGGCGGCGGGGGAGGCGGAGTTGCGTCTGACATGATGCCCTCCTCGGGATCGGCTGCGCGGAAAACGAGCGATGGTCACATGCTGGCATGAAAACGCGCGCCGCGGGAGATGGCACTCCCGCGGCGCGCGTTCCGGTCCGTGGGCGGTCGTCCGCCCGGTTCCGCGACTACTTGATGAGGCGGATGGCGAACGGGTAGCGGTAGTGGGTGCCGTCCTTGGCCTTGAGGAAGCCCTGGATCGAGAAGATGATCACGGCGACCCAGAGGGCGGTCGGCAGCAGCCAGCCGATGAAGGCCCAGATCCCGAACGTCACCGCGGTGAGGATCGAGTTGATCACGAGGATCGCGACGTACGCGATCGTGGCGGTGATCTGGAAGTTCAGCGCCTCCTTGGCCTCGACGTCGGTGAACCGGCCGCGGTCCTTGAACACGAGCCAGATGATCAGCGACGGGAGGAAGCCGAGGATGCCGCCGAGGTGGGCGAACGACGCCCACTGCTGGTCCTGCTCCTGGGTGAGCGGCGAGGCGGTCGCGGGCTGGGGGGCGCCGGCCGCGCCGGCATCGGGTGCGTGGTTCTGGTCGGACATGTGCATTGGCCTTTCGGGCACTGGAGGGTGGCCGCGGGGGAGGCGGCCTCCGCCGGGACGTGGCGGACTTGTGAAAACCTAGCGCCGTGCGTCGGGCGCGGGCAACGGTGCTGTCCCTGAGTGACGCGATAGGATTGGCACTCAACCTGAGTGAGTGCCAGACGTCCCGGAAAGGAGAGGCCGTGGTCTCCGAACGAGGTCTCGCGGTGCTCCGCGCAATCGTCCAGGACTACGTTGCATCGCGCGAGCCGGTCGGCTCGAAGACGATCGTCGACCGCCACGCGTTCGGCGTGTCCGCCGCGACGATCCGCAACGACATGGCGCTCCTCGAGGAGGAGGAGCTGATCGTCGCCCCGCACACCTCGTCCGGTCGCATCCCGACCGACAAGGGCTACCGCGTGTTCGTCGACCAGCTCACCGAGGTCCGCCCCATGAGCCAGGCGCAGCGGCACGCCATCGAGACCTTCCTCGGCGAGTCCGCCGACCTCGACGAACTGCTCTCGCGCACGGTCCGGCTCGTCGCGCAGCTCACCAACCAGCTCGCGGTCGTGCAGGTGCCGAGCTTCGCGAGCGCACGCGTCCGGCACGTCGAGCTCGTCCAGCTCGCGCCGACCAGGGTGCTGTGCATCCTCATCACGAACTCCGGCCAGGTCGAGCAGCGCCTCGCCGAGCTCGCCGACGAGGTCGACGAGACGACGCTCGCCGACCTCCGGGTCGGGCTCAACCGGGTCGCCGCGGGTCTCACCTTGTCCGAGGCGGCCGCGGTGCTGTCGGGCGAGCTCGAGACCGCCGATCCACGGCACGCCGCGGTGCTCCACACGCTGGCGCTGACGCTCGCCGAGCAGGCGCGCGCGCAGCGGAGCGACCGGCTCGTGGTCGCCGGCGCCGCGAACCTCGTGCGCACCGAGCAGGACTTCTCGGGTTCGATCCTCGACGTGATCGAGGCGATCGAGGAGCAGGTGGTCCTCCTGCGGCTCTTCGGCGAGATGGCCGCCGACCCGCACGGCATCGCGGTGCGGATCGGCCGGGAGAACGCGTCGTACGGCCTCGCCGACACGTCCGTGGTGTCGACGGCCTTCGCCGTGCCCGGGCGCGACGTCTCCCGCCTCGGGATCGTGGGCCCCACCCGCATGGACTACTCCGCCGGCATGGCGGCCGTCCGGGCCGTCGCGCGCTACCTGTCGCGCACGCTCGGCGAGCACTGACCGCGGCGGACGAGCTCCGCCGCTCCGATGAAAGGAACCGCCCTCCGTGGCAGACCACTACGAGGTCCTCGGCGTCTCGCGCGAGGCCACGCAAGACGAGATCAAGAAGGCGTACCGGCGGCTCGCGCGAGAGCTGCACCCCGACGTGAACCCCGGCGCCGAGGCATCCGAGCGCTTCAAGGAGGTCACGCACGCGTACGACGTGCTCAGCGACCCGAAGCAGCGCCAGCAGTACGACCTCGGCGGGCAGGGCGGCGGCTTCGGCGGCGCGCAGGGCTTCGGCGGGTTCGGCGACATCTTCGAGACGTTCTTCGGCGGCGGCCAGCAGTCGCGGGGCCCGCGCAGCCGCCGGGAGCGCGGCCAGGACGCGCTCATCCGCGTCGAGGTCGGCCTCGACGAGGTGATCTTCGGCACGCACCGCGACCTCGAGGTCGACACGGCGATCCTGTGCGAGACCTGCAACGGCTCGTGCTGCCAGCCCGGCACCGCGCCGGTCACGTGCGACATCTGCCGCGGCACCGGGTCGATCAACCGCACGGTGCGCTCGCTGCTCGGCAACGTGATGACCTCGAGCCCGTGCGGCACCTGCCGCGGCTACGGCACGATCATCCAGACGCCGTGCGTGACCTGCCAGGGGCAGGGTCGCGTGCGCGCGCGGCGCACGGTCCCGGTCGACATCCCCGCGGGCGTGGACACCGGACTCCGCCTGCAGATGCCCGGTTCCGGCGAGACGGGCCCGGCGGGCGGCCCGAACGGCGACCTCTACCTCGAGATCAAGGTCCGCAACCACGACGTGTTCAGCCGCGACGGCGACGACCTGCTCTGCACGCTCCAGGTGCAGATGACCGACGCGATCCTCGGCACGACGGCGAACGTCGCGGCGCTCGACGGCGACGTCGAGGTCGAGCTGAAGCCCGGCTCGCAGTCCGGCGAGGTGCTCACGGTGAAGGACCGCGGCGTCGGGCGCCTGCGCGGCGCGGGCCGCGGCGACCTCCGGATCGGCGTCCAGGTGCTCACGCCGACCAAGCTCACGCACAAGGAGCGCCAGCTCGTCGAGCAGCTCGCCGCGGCGCGCAAGCCACTGGCGCCCGAGCTCACGCACTTCCACCAAGGGCTCTTCGCTCGGCTCCGGGACCGGTTCCTGGGGTGACCGGCGGATGACCCGGACGAACCGATGACCCGGACGAACCGATGACACGGACGAGCGGATGACCCGATGAGCAGCCTCTACCTCGACGAATCGCTCGACCTCGCGGGGGTCGCCGCGGGCGACCGCGTCCTCCTCGCGGGCGACGAGGCGCGCCACGCGGTGTCTGTCGCGCGCGTCCGCGTGGGCGAGCACGTCGCGATCGGCGACGGGCGCGGCCGCGTGGTCCGCGGGCCCGTCGTCCGCGCCGAGCCGCGCGAGCTGGAGCTCGAGGTCGAGGATGCCTCGGCCGAGGCCGCACCCGGCGTCAGGCTGACCCTCGTGCAGGCGCTCGCGAAGGGCGATCGCGACGAGCTCGCGGTGCAGGCGGCCACCGAGCTCGGCGTCGACCGCGTGATCCCGTGGGCGGCCGCCCGATCGGTCTCGCGGTGGGACGGCCCGAAGGCCGCGAAGGGCCGCCAGCGGTGGGCGGCCATCGTGCGCGAGGCGACGAAGCAGTCGATCCGGGCGTGGCTGCCGGACGTCGACGAGCTCGCGACCACGGGGCAGCTGCCCGCGCGGCTCGACGGGGCCCGGATCCTCCTCCTCGAGCCGACCGCGACGGTCCGGCTCACCGACCTCGTGCCCGACGAGCGCTCGGTCGCGCTCGTCGTGGGCCCCGAGGGCGGCATCGCCCCGGCCGAGCTCGACCGGCTCGCGGCCGCCGGTGCCGAGCCGGTCCGGCTCGGGGCATCCGTGCTGCGCACCTCGACGGCCGGGCCGGCCGCGATCGCCGTGCTCAGCGCCCGCCTCGGGCGGTGGTGAGGCCCGGCTCGCCGCACCGGTCGGCTCGCTACGATGGAGGGATGAGCGAACCCGTGGAACGGCCGACGATCTTCGAGCGGATCGCCGCGCGCGAGATCCCCGCGCGCATCGTCGCCGAGACCGACCGCGTCATCGCGTTCCACGACATCGCGCCGAAGGCCCCCGTGCACGTGATCGTCACGCCGAAGTCGGGCGACTACCGCGACGTCGCCGCGCTCGCGGCCGGCGACCCCGGCCTGCTCGCCGAGGTCGTCGAGGTCGCGCGCGGGGTCGCGTCCGAGCTCGGCGACGGCGACTACCGCCTCGTCTTCAACACCGGCCCCGGCGGCGGCCAGACCGTCTTCCACGTGCACGCGCACGTGCTCGCGGGCGGCCTCGAGGAGGCATCGCTTGCCGGCGCCTGACGGCTCGCGCCCGCAGGGCGGCGAGGCGCCCACCGGCCTCCCCGAGGTTCCGGGCGGCGACGCCGCGTCGGCGTCGGAGGAGCGGCTCAGCATCGACGGCGTCGCCATGGTGCGCCTGCTCGGCCCGCAGGACCGGCTCCTCACGAGCATCCAGCGCGAGTACCCGGGCGTGACCGTGCACGTGCGCGGCAACGAGATCGCGATCCGCGGCGATGCCGACGAGCGCCTGCGCGTGCGGCGGCTCATCGAGGAGCTCCTCGAGCTCGTGCGCAACGGGCAGGACCCGACGCCGACCGAAGTGCGCACGTCGGCCCGCATCCTCGACCAGGACCCGGGCGCACGCCCGTCCGAGCTGCTCGGCCAGGTCATCGTCTCGAGCCGGGGGCGCTCGATCCGGCCGAAGACCGCGGGGCAGCGCGAGTACGTCGACGCGATCGACGAGCACACCATCGTGTTCGGCATCGGCCCGGCGGGCACGGGCAAGACCTACCTCGCGATGGCGAAGGCCGTCCAGGCGCTCCAGCGCAAGGAGGTCAGCCGGATCATCCTGACCCGGCCGGCCGTCGAGGCGGGCGAGCGGCTCGGGTTCCTGCCCGGCACGCTCACCGACAAGATCGACCCGTACCTGCGCCCGCTCTACGACGCGCTGAACGAGATGATGGACCCCGAGCTCGTGCCGAAGCTGCTCGCCTCGGGCACCGTCGAGGTCGCCCCGCTCGCGTACATGCGCGGCCGCACGCTCAACGACTCGTTCGTCGTGCTCGACGAGGCGCAGAACACGACGCCCGAGCAGATGAAGATGTTCCTCACGCGCCTCGGGTTCGGCTCGAAGATGGTCGTGACCGGAGATGTCACGCAGGTCGACCTGCCGACCGGGGCATCCGGGCTCCGGCTCGTCACCCGCATCCTCGACGGCATCGACGACATCCACTTCACGCGGCTGACGAGCGACGACGTCGTCCGCCACTCGCTCGTCGGCCGCATCGTCGACGCGTACACCGAGTTCGACCAGCGCACGCAGGCGCAGCGGTTCGAACGCGAGCAGGCCCGCGAGTTCGCGAACCGCGCGGAGCGTCGCGGACGCGCCCCGCGCGACCACCAGCCGCCCCGGCCACGGGGCTGACCCGCGGATGCCGCGACAGACCGCACGTTCGACACCGCGCCCACCGAAGGGGACCCCGTGAGCATCGAGATCAACAACGAGTCCGCGATCGAGGTCGACGAGGCCGCCATCCAGCGGCTCGCCGTGTACGCCCTCGACGCGATGCACGTGCACCCCGACGCCGAGCTCGCGATCGTGCTCGTCGACGAGGGCGCGATGGAGCAGCTCCACGTGCAGTGGATGGACGAGCCCGGCCCCACCGACGTGCTCAGCTTCCCGATGGACGAGCTCCGGCCCGGCACCGAGGACCAGCCCGCCCCGCCCGGCCTGCTCGGCGACGTGGTGCTGTGCCCGCAGGTCGCCGAGTCGCAGGCGAAGACCGCCGGCCACTCGCTCCTCGACGAGCTCCAGCTGCTCACGACCCATGGCATCCTGCACCTGCTCGGCTTCGACCACGCCGAGCCCGATGAGGAGAAGGAGATGTTCGGCATCCAGCGGGACATCCTCGTGGGCTTCGCCATGCAGGAGCGGCGCCGCTGACGATGCAGCCCTGGCTCTTCCTCGCCGCGGCGTTCGTGCTCGTCGGATTCGGCGGCCTCATGGCCGCGGTCGACGCGGCGCTCGGCGTAGTCTCGCGCAACGACCTCCTCGAGCTCGCGCACGGCGCCCGCGCCCGCCGCTCGCTCCTGGCCATCGCCGACGACACCGGGCCGCACGTCAACACCGTCAACTTCAGCCGGATCCTCTCCGAGACGACCGCCGCGGTGCTCGTGACGATCGCGTTCACGTCGTTCATCGACGACGTCTGGCTCGTGCTGCTCTGGTCCGCGCTCATCATGACGGCGGTCTCGTTCGTGCTCGTCGGCGCGAGCCCGCGCAGCGTCGGGCGCATGCACGCGCGCGGCGTCCTGCGGTTCGCGGCGCCCATCGTGCACTCGATCCGGGTGCTCCTCGGCCCGATCGCGGCGGGGCTCGTCGCGCTCGGCAACCGGGTCACGCCCGGGCGGCTCCGGTTCGCGGGGGTCTCCAGCGAGGAGCAGCTGCTCAGCATCGTCGACGACGCGGCCGAGCACGAGGTGCTCGAGGAGGGCGACCGCGCGCTCATCCACTCGATCTTCGAGTTCAGCGAGACCGTCGTGCGCGAGGTGATGGTGCCGCGCACCGACATGGTCACGCTCGACGCGTCCGCGAGCCTCGCGCACGCGATGGCGGTGTTCCTCAGGGCGGGCTACTCGCGCATCCCGGTCGTCGGGCGCGACGCCGACGACGTGATCGGCGTGCTGTACCTGCGCGACGTCGCGCGGGTCGCGTTCGAGCAGCCCGCCGCCGCCGAGGCGCTCACGGTCGAGGGCGTGGTGCGCCGGGCGGCGTTCGTGCCCGAGTCGATGCGCGCGGACGCGCTCCTCGAGCAGATGCAGGCCGAGAAGACGCACCTCGCGATGGTCGTCGACGAGTACGGCGGCATCGCGGGCCTCGTCACGCTCGAGGACCTCATCGAGGAGCTCGTCGGCGACATCTCCGACGAGTACGACCGCGAGGCCGTGCAGGTCGAGGACCTCGGCGACGGCCGCTTCCGCGTGAACGCCCGGCTGCCGATCGACGAGCTCGGCGAGCTCTTCGGCATCGAGCTCGAGGACGACGACGTCGACTCCGTCGGCGGCCTCCTCGCGAAGGAGCTCGGCCGGCTGCCCGAGCCCGGCGTCCGAGTCCACGTCTCGGGCCTCCTGCTCGAGGCCGAGCGCATCGAGGGCCGCCGCCGTCGCATCGCCACCATCCTCGCCTGGGCCGACCAGGCGCTCATCGACGCTCGTGCCGCATTCGATCGCGGCACGGAGGGAGGGAACGGTCGTGACTGAGTACCGTGCCGGATTCGTGTCCTTCGTGGGACGCCCCAACGTGGGCAAGTCCACGCTCACCAACGCGCTCGTCGGCGAGAAGGTCGCCATCACGAGCTCGAAGCCGCAGACGACCCGCCGGGCCATCCGCGGCATCGTCCACCGGGAGGAGGGCCAGCTGATCCTGGTCGACACGCCGGGGCTGCACCGGCCCCGCACGCTCCTCGGCGAGCGGCTCAACTCGCTCGTGCAGACCACGCTCGGCGACGTCGACGTCATCGCGTTCTGCGTGCCCGCCAACGAGGCGATCGGCCCCGGCGACCGATTCATCAGCGAGCAGCTCGAGCAGTACCCGCACGCGACGAAGGTCGCGATCGTCACGAAGACGGATGCCGCGTCGAAGGCGAAGGTCGCCGAGCAGCTGCTCGCGGTCTCGAAGCTGCGCGAATGGGCGACGATCATCCCCGTGTCGGCGCCGCGCGGCGAACAGCTCGACGTCCTCGTCGCCGAGCTCCTCGCGCTCATGCCGGAGGCATCCCACCCGCTGTACCCGGCCGAGACGCTCACCGACGAGGACGTGACCGAGCGGATCGCCGAGTTCGTGCGGGAGGCGGCGCTCGAGGGCGTGTCGGACGAACTGCCGCACTCGATCGCGGTCGTCGTCGACGAGCTGAACGAACGCGAGGGCAAGGACCTCGTCGACGTGTTCGCGACGGTCTACGTCGAGCGCGACAGCCAGAAAGGCATCATCATCGGCAAGGGCGGCGCCAGGCTCAAGGAGGTCGGGGCGACCGCACGCGCGCAGATCCAGGGACTGCTCGGCCGGAAGGTCTTCCTGTCATTGCACGTGAAGGTCGCGAAGGACTGGCAGCGCGACCCCAAGCAGCTCGGGCGGCTCGGGTTCTGAGCCGGCCGGGCCCGCGTACATCCGGAGGATGATTCCGCCCGAGGCGGCACTCGGCGGGCGTGGGCCCGCGCGTACGGTGGGACGATGAGCACCGCCCCGGCCCCCGTTCGCCGCCGACCGGATCCACCGGCCGCCCGGCTCGATCCCGTGGACCCGGCGCGGCGCCGACGGCGCCTCCGGGTCGACGTCGTCGCCGCGGTCGCGTTCGGGCTCGTCTGCCTTCCGTTCGCGCTCCTCGGGAACGCGGCAGACCTCGTCGCGCTCGTCGGGTTCACGGCCGCGCTCTCGGTCCGGCGGTTCGCGCCCGCGTGGTCGCTCGGGATCGCGTGGGCGGCCGCGATCGTGCAGATGGCGGCGTTGCGCGACCTGCAGCCGTACGACCTCGCGGTGATCGGCGTGCTCTACTCGACGGCCGCGCACGGCGGCCGGACCCTCAAGTGGGTCGGCCTCGCATCGGCGTGCGGCGGTGCGATCGTCGCGACCGCGTACCTGGGGGTGGCGAAGACGTTCTTCGCGGGCCCGGGGGACGCCGGGGCGACGGGCGGGATGCGGACGCTGCTGCTCGTGCTGTTCCTGTTCGTCAGCTCGCTCGCCGTCCTCGTGCTGGCGTGGACGGCGGGCCTGCTCGTCCGCGCCGTCCGCGACGGGCGCGAGATCCGCCGACGCGAGGAGGTCGCGACCCGCGAGCGCGAGCTCGCCGAGTACCGGTTCGTGGTCGAGCAGGAGCGCAACCGCATCGCGCGCGACATGCACGACGTCGTCGCGCACTCGCTCGCCGTCGTCATCGCGCAGGCCGACGGGGCGCGGTTCGCGGCGCGCGCACGCCCCGAGGCCGCGGCCGACGCGCTCGGCACGATCGCCGGCGTCGCGCGCGGTGCGCTCGGCGACGTGCGCCTGCTGCTCGCCGAGCTCCGGCACGCCGAGGGCGGTGCGCCGCAGCCCGCCGTCGACGACCTGGGCGAGCTCGTCGAGCGCATGCGCGCGACGGGACTCGTGCTGGAGTTCGCCGAGCACGGCGACCGGGTGCCGCTCGGGGCGCCGCACGAGATCGCGATCTACCGCATCGTGCAGGAGGCGCTCACGAACGCGCTCCGACACGGCGACACGGCGCAGCCGGTCCGGCTCGAGCTCGAGTGGGGGGAGACGTCGGTGGGCATCCTGGTCGAGAACGCGGTCCGGCCCGAGGATGCCGCCGCCGACGAGCCGCGATCGCTCCGGCACGGCATCCCCGGCATGCGCGAGCGCGCCCAGCTCGCGGGCGGGACGCTCGTGATCGAAGCCGACCCCACGCGCTTCGCCGTGCGGGCCGGCATCCCGACCGCAGCGCGGGTGGACGCCTGATGGAACGCATCCGCGTCGCGCTCGTCGACGACCAGGCGCTGTTCCGTGCGGGCATCCGGATGCTCCTGGAGTCCCAGCCCGACCTCGTGTTCGCCGGCGAGGCGGCCGACGGCGCCGCGGCCGTCGCGCTCGCCGCGCAGGCCGCGCCCGACGTCGTGCTCATGGATGTGCGGATGCCCCGCCTCGACGGGATCGCGGCGACCGAGCGGATCCTCGCCGACGCCGAGGCGGCCGGGCGGACGCCGCCGCGGATCGTCGTGCTCACGACCTTCGACCTCGACGAGAACGCCGCACGCGCGATCCGCGCGGGCGCGAGCGGGTTCGTGCTGAAGGACGCCGAGCCGGAGTTCCTCCTCGCCGCGATCCGCACGGTGCACCGGGGCAACGCCGTCCTCGCTGCGACGGCGACGCGCGAGCTCTTCGCGCACGTCGGCCGGGGGCGCGGCCGACGCCCCGCACCGCCCGCATGGGACGGCCTCACGCCGCGCGAGCGCGAGATCTTCGCGCTCGCCGCACGCGGGCTCTCGAACACCGAGATCGCCGCGGGCGAGTTCCTCAGCGAAGCCACCGTGAAGACCCACGTGAGCCGAATCCTCGCGAAGCTCGGGCTGCGCGATCGCGTGCAACTCGTGGTGTTCGCCTACGAGCACGACCTGGCCGGCTGAGGGTCGTCGCTCCGGGTCATCCTGCAGGATGACCCGGAGCCGACCGGCGGCGGATGCCCCGCCCCGCGGACGGTCCCTAGCGTCGAAGGCATGCAGAATCCTCCTTCGGACCTCGGACTCATCGCCCGCGCGATCGGCCTCGGCAAGCGCTTCGGCGGCGGCGCGGGCGGGGTCGTCGCCCTCGACGACGTGTCGATCGGCCTCCGCCGCGGCGAGTTCACGGCGATCATGGGCCCGAGCGGCTCCGGGAAATCGACGCTCATGCACCTCATGGCCGGGCTGGACACCCCGACCAGCGGCCGGGTGTGGCTCGGGGACACCGACATCACCGACCTCGACGACAGCGCGCTCACGGTGCTCCGCCGGCGACGCATCGGATTCGTCTTCCAGTCGTTCAACCTCGTCCCGACGCTCGACGTGCGCGGCAACGTGCTGCTGCCGTTCGAGCTCGACGGTCGGCGGCCGACGCGCGACGAGCAGGCCTGGATCGACGAGCTCATCGATACCCTCGGGCTCCGGGCGCGCCTCGGCCACCGCCCGCACGAACTGTCGGGCGGGCAGCAGCAGCGCGTCGCGATCGCGCGGGCGCTGGCGACCCGCCCCGACCTCGTGTTCGCGGACGAGCCGACCGGCAACCTCGACTCGCGCACGGGCCGGGAGGTGCTCGGGCTGCTCGCGACCGCGAGCGCGCGCTCGGGCCAGGCGATCGCGATGGTCACGCACGACCCCATCGCCGCCAGCCACGCCGACCGCATCCTCTTCCTCGCCGACGGCCGCATCGTGCGCGACCAGGGGCGTTCCACGCCCGAGGAGATCTCGTCGACCATGCTCCAGATGGAGGCGGCCGCGTGAGCCGGGGCATCCGGGAGCACCTGCCGACACTGCTCGTCGCGGTCCTCGCCTCGGGCTTCGGCGTCGCGCTGCTGCAGGTCACGGGCATCCTCACCGCCGTCATCTCGGGCGATGACGTGACCGGGTCGAGCGCGACCGTCGCCGTCATGCTCATGGTCGTCGCCACCTCGTTCATCGCGATCGCCGTCTACGTCGCGGCGGTGACGACCGCGAACACCGTCGCGACCGTGGTGGCCGGGCGCACCCGTGTCATCGCCCTGCTGCGGCTCATCGGGTCGAGCGCCGCCGCCCAGCGCGCGGTGATCGCGCGCGAGGGGCTCGCGGTCGGCGCGGCGGGCGCCGTGCTCGGCGCGCTGATCGGCACGGGAGCGGCGTGGGCGATCGCCGAGGTCTGCGTCGCGGTCGGGGCGATCCCCGCCTTCCACTACGGCTACCTCGAGCCCGTGCTCCTCGTGCCGATGGTCGCGGTCGTGCTCACCACGTGGCTGGCCGCATGGACCGGCTCGCGCCGCGTGCTCGCGGTGCGCCCCGCCGAGGCGCTCGGCAACTCGGCCGCGTCCTCGGTCGACGAGGTCGCGCGCCGCGTCGGACGGACCGCCGTCGGCGTCACGCTCATCGCGCTCGGCGCGCTCGCGCTGGCCGGGGGAGCGCTGATCGGGCTCGTGCACCCCGGCGGCGTGCTCATCGGCGTCGTCGGGGGCATCCTCTCGTTCACCGGCATCGTGCTCGTCGCCGATCGCATCATGCCCCGCGTGCTGCGGGCCGTCGGCCGCACGCTCGGGTCGACGCCGCCGGCCCGCCTCGCCGCGGAGAACGCGGTGCGGCACCCCGAGCGCGCCACTCGCATGACGATCGGGCTCGTGGTGGGCGTGACCCTCGTCACGATGTTCTCGGTCACCATGGAGTCGTACCGCCAGGCGATGCTCGAGGTCATGAGCACGCAGGAGCGGCTCGAGCAGTCGATCGGTCCCGTCATCGACGGCACGGTCGCCGTGTTCTCGGCGCTCGTCGGCTTCAGCGCCGTGATCGCGGCGGTCGGGCTCGTGAACACGCTCTCGATCAGCGTGCTGCAGCGCACGCGCGAGATCGGCCTGCTGCGCGCGCTCGGCTTCGACCGCGTCCAGGTGCGGCGGATGATCCTCGCCGAGGCCGCAGCCCTCACCGTCGCGGCCACCGCGACCGGCCTCGTCCTCGGCACCGTGTACGGATGGCTCGGCGCCCAGTCCCTGCTCGGCGGGATGACGGGGGAGCCGCGCTTCGTCGCGCCCGCCGTCCCCTGGGCGGTCGTGGCGATCATCGTCGGGTCCGCGGTCCTGCTCACGCTCGCCGCCTCGGTGGCGCCCGCGCGCCGCGCCGTGCGGATCTCGCCGGTCGCCGCGCTCGCCGTGGATTGACGCGGGCCGCGCCGACGAACCGCCGGCCGACCTCCCGTGCGTCACGGAAGGTCGGCCGGTTCCGTGCCCCGCAGGCTCGGTGCTAGCCTTGACGGGTGCTTCACGGCCTGCTTCTCCTTAGCTGCCGCAGCGAGTCCTAGTTCTCAGGCCTCCCTCGCTGCGGAGTTCGTCGTCGGCTGACATCCCAGACTGAAGCGAGAAGAGCAGAGCAATGCAGAACACCCAGAAGCCGTCGTCGATGCCGGTGCATCGGTACCGTCCGTTCCACGAGCTGATCGCGGTCGACCTGCCGGACCGCACGTGGCCGTCCAAGCGCATCGAGGTCGCGCCGCGCTGGTGCGCCGTCGACCTGCGCGACGGCAACCAGGCCCTCATCGACCCGATGAGCCCCGAGCGCAAGCGCGTCATGTTCGACCTGCTGGTGCGCATGGGCTACAAGGAGATCGAGGTCGGCTTCCCGAGCGCGAGCCAGACCGACTTCGACTTCGTGCGCAGCCTCATCGAGGAGGGCGCCATCCCCGACGACGTCACCATCCAGGTGCTGACGCAGGCGCGCGACCACCTGATCGAGCGGACCTACGAGTCGATCAAGGGCGCGAAGCAGGCGATCGTGCACCTGTACAACTCGACGAGCATCCTGCAGCGGGACGTCGTCTTCCGCACCGACCGGCAGGGCATCGTCGACATCGCGCTGCACGGCGCCCGCAAGTGCCGCGAGATGGAGGCGACCGTCCCGGAGACCGCCGTCTACTACGAGTATTCGCCCGAGTCGTACACGGGCACCGAGCTCGAGTTCGCCGTCGACATCTGCAACCAGGTGATCGAGATCTTCGAGCCGACTCCCGAGCGCAAGGTCATCATCAACCTGCCCGCCACCGTCGAGATGGCGACGCCCAACGTGTACGCCGACTCGATCGAGTGGATGGGCCGGCACCTGGCCCACCGTGAGAACGTCATCCTGTCGCTGCACCCGCACAACGACCGCGGCACCGCGGTCGCGGCGGCCGAGCTCGGCTACCTGGCCGGTGCGGACCGCATCGAGGGATGCCTGTTCGGCAACGGCGAGCGGACCGGCAACGTCGACCTGGTGGCGCTCGGCATCAACCTGTTCACGCAGGGCATCGACCCGCAGATCGACTTCTCGGACATCGACGAGATCAAGCGCACGGCCGAGTACTGCAACCAGCTGCCCGTGCCCGAGCGCAGCCCGTGGGCCGGCGACCTCGTCTACACGGCGTTCTCGGGATCGCACCAGGACGCGATCAAGAAGGGCTTCGAGGCGATGGACGCCGAGGCCGAGCGCCGGGGCATCCCGGTCGAGGACCTCGAGTGGGCGGTGCCGTACCTGCCGGTCGACCCGCGCGACCTGGGCCGCTCGTACGAGGCGGTCATCCGGGTGAACTCGCAGTCGGGCAAGGGCGGCGTCGCGTACCTGCTGAAGACCGACCGCAAGCTCGACCTGCCGCGTCGGCTGCAGATCGAGTTCTCGGGCGTCGTCCAGGCAAAGACCGACGCCGAGGGCGGCGAGGTCACGAGCGAGGAGATCTGGCGGATCTTCCACGACGAGTACCTGCCCGCGCCGGCCGAGCGACCCGACGAGAAGTGGGGTCGGTTCGAGCTGCTGAGCCTGCGCACCGAGAGCGAACTGACGGGCGAGGTGCGCGTGAAGGCGGGCCTGCGCGACGGCGAGCGCCGGTTCGAGGCGGACGGCACGGGCAACGGGCCTGTCGCGGCCTTCCTGTCGGTGCTCGGTGCCGAGGGCGTCGACGTGCGGGTCCTCGACTACACCGAGCACGCGCTGTCCGCGGGCGGCGACGCCCTGGCCGCGGCGTACGTCGAGTGCCAGGTGGACGGGCGCACCCTGTGGGGCGTCGGCATCGACGCCGACATCTCGACGGCCTCGCTGAAGGCGGTGGTCTCGGCCGTGAACCGCGCGCTGCGGCACGTGCCGGCGCCGGAGCTCGTCGAGGTCGGCTGAGCGCAGCCGCCGTCAGTCGGAGGACGTCAGTCGGAGGACTCGGGGCGGCGGATGACCGGCAGCACGCTGGTCTCCGTCGCCACCTTCCGCCGGTAGAGCATCCGCTGCTCCGGGAGCGAGACGTCGAAGATCACCGCGAGCCAGCGGATGAGGGTCGTGACGGCGACCGCGACGACGCCGGCGATCGTGAGCGGGACGCCGAGCAGGTGAAGCGCCGTGAGCACGATGCAGCCGACGCCGGCTGCGACGGCGTAGAGCGAACCGACGTGCATGATCGAGACCGGCAGGCTCATCAGCACGTCGCGGAGGATGCCGCCGCCGACCGCGGCCGCGACGCCGACGAAGACCGCCGGAACGGGCGGGACGCCGAGGCTCAGCGCCTTGCTCGTGCCGAACGCGCCGAACATGCCGATCACGAGCGCGTCGAGGCCGACGATGACGGCGTTCAGCCGGCGCAGCGGGCCGGCGAGCAGCATGCCGAGCAGTGACGCGGCGACCGCGGTCACGAGGTACCAGTTGTTCTGCAGGCTCGCGGGCGGGACATCCAGCAGCAGGTCGCGGATGAGGCCGCCGCCGAGTCCGATCAGGATGCCGATGATCGCGACGCCGAGCAGGTCGAGCCGTCGTTCACCGCGGAACCCCGAGGCGAAGAGCGCGCCCTGGATGCCGCCGAGCGCGACCGCCGTGAGGTCGAGCCAGAGCGGGATGGTGAACTGCGCGGTTTCCACGCGAACAGTGAACCACGCGCGGATGCTCCGGGCGGATGCCCCGGCCGGAGACCTCCGACGCGGCATCCGCTGCCGTCGCCGCCGGAGGCGGGTGGGAGAATCGTGGGGTGCCCGTCTACCGTGATGAAGCCGTCGTGCTGCGAACCCACAAGCTGGGCGAGGCCGACCGCATCGTCACGCTGCTGACCCGGCGGCACGGCAAGGTCCGCGCGGTCGCGCGCGGCGTGCGCCGCACGGCGTCGAAGTTCGGTGCGCGCCTCGAGCCGTTCATGGTCGCCGACCTGCAGCTGTACGAGGGCCGCACGCTCGACGTCATCACGCAGGCCGAGTCGCTCGGGTCGTACGGTGCGGAGATATCGCGCGACTACGCGGCCTACACCGCCGCGAGCGCGATGGTCGAGACGGCCGACCGGGTGACCGAGGCCGAGGGGTCGCTGCAGCAGTACCTGCTGCTCGTCGGGGCGCTGCGCTCGCTCGCGCGCGCCGAGCACGGCGTCGGCCTCACGCTCGACTCGTACCTGCTGCGTTCGCTCTCGCTCGCGGGGTGGGCGCCGAGCTTCCAGGACTGCGCGCGCTGCGGCGCGCCCGGCCCGCACACCGCCGTCGTGGTCCAGCTCGGCGGGGTCGTCTGCGACGACTGCGCCCCGCCGGGCTCGCCGCGCATCGACCCGGCGACGGTGGGCCTGCTCGGTTCGCTGCTCGCGGGCGACTGGGCGGCGGCCGAGGCATCCGGCGAGCGCGACCGCAACCAGGCCAGCGGCATCGTCGCGGCCTACGCCCAGTGGCACCTCGAGCGGGGACTCCGCTCGCTGCCGCACGTCTCCAGAGGAGCATCCGACCAGTGAGTCCCAAGCCGTACACGCACAAGGACGCCGTGCCCTACCGGCCGCTCGACTGGACCGGGCTCACCCCGCCCGCGCTGCCGGCGGCGGCCGTGCCGAACCACGTCGCGATCGTCATGGACGGCAACGGGCGGTGGGCGAACCGGCAGGGGCTCACGCGCATCGAGGGCCACAAGGCGGGCGAGGAGGTGCTGCTCGACGTCGTCGCGGGCGCGATCCAGATCGGCGTGAAGCACCTGTCGGTGTACGCGTTCTCGACCGAGAACTGGAAGCGCTCGCCCGACGAGGTGCGCTTCCTCATGGGCTACAACCGCGACGTGCTGCACCGCCGGCGCGACCAGCTCAACGAGTGGGATGTGCGGATCCGCTGGGCGGGGCGCCGGCCGCGGCTCTGGAAGTCGGTCATCGACGAGCTCCAGGTCGCCGAGCGGCTGACGGCCGGGAACACGGGCCTGCAGTTCACGATGTGCGTGAACTACGGCGGCCGGAACGAGCTCGTCGACGCGGTCCGCTCGATCGCGGACGACGTCGCGGCCGGGCGGCTGCGCCCGTCGGCGGTGTCGGAGAAGCTCATCGACCGCCGGCTCTACGTGCCGGACATGCCCGACGTCGACCTGTTCGTTCGCAGCTCGGGGAGCAGCGCACGTCGAACTTCCTGCTCTGGCAGTCGGCGTACGCCGAGATGGTGTTCCTCGACACCCTGTGGCCGGACTTCTCGCGGGTCGAGCTGTGGAAGGCGATCGAGCTCTACGCGAGCCGGAACCGCCGGTTCGGCGGGGCGATCGACACGCCGGATGCCGCGACCGAGGCGGGGGCGGGCTGAGCGAGCCGGGAATACGTACGCATGGATCGCCGTTTCCCTTCGTCGTGACTTCCCCCAGCGCTCCCATCAAGATCGACATCTGGTCCGACATCGCGTGCCCGTGGTGCTACATCGGCAAGCGGCACCTCGAGGCCGGCATCGCGGCGCTCGGCGCTGACGCGCCCGCGGTCGAGATCGAGTACCACTCGTACGAGCTCTCGCCCGACACCCCGCTCGACTTCGAGGGCTCGACCGTCGAGTACCTGGCCGAGCGCAAGGGCATGCCCGTCGAGCGCGTCGAGCAGATGCTCGAGCACGTGACCGGGGTCGCCGCGAACGCGGGGCTCGAGTACCACTTCGAGACGGTCGCGCACACCAAGACCCTGAAGGCGCACGAGCTGCTGCACTTCGCGAAGGCGAACGGCAAGCAGCTCGAGCTGAAGGAGCGCCTGCTGAAGGCGTACTTCGTCGAGGGTGGACGCGTGAACCGGATCGACGAGCTCGTCGGCTGGGCCGAGGAGCTCGGCCTCGACGGTGCCGAGGCGCGCGAGGCGCTCGAGTCGGGCCGCTATGCCGCAGACGTGCAGGCCGACATCGCACAGGCGCAGGCGTACGGGATCCAGGGCGTGCCGTTCTTCGTGTTCGAGGGGAAGTACGGCGTGTCGGGCGCGCAGCCCGCCGAGGTCTTCGCGAACGTGCTCACGCAGGTCGCGGGCGAGCAGGGGCAGGCCGCGTGAGCGACGCGACGGATGCCCCGGTGGCCGCGCCGACTCCGTTCACACTGCTGCCCGGCGACCCCTCCGCGATGGTGTGCGAGGGCGACGTCTGCTTCGTTCCGGGCACGACCACCGGATGGACCTCTACTCCGGCTCGCTGATGTCGGCGACGGTCGCGTCGAACGCGGCGACGAGCGCGTCGGCGTCGACGAACAGGCTCCGGCCGTGCTCGCCGGCGCCCATCGACACGCGGCGGCCGACGATCGCGGCGTCCGCGACGACGGGCCACGCGGTCGTCGACCCGAGCGGCGTGATGGTGCCGCGCTCGTAGCCGGTCGCGGCGAGCGCGAGCGAGGCATCCGGCAGTTGCAGCTTGTTGACGCCGAGAAGCTGCCGCAGCTTCGGCCAGCTGATCTTGCGGCCGCCGGGGACGAGCGCGAACACGTAGGTGTCGTCGCTGCGCTTGACGACGAGCGACTTCACGATGTCGCCCGGCTCGATGCCGAGGAGCGCCGCGGCCTCCTCGAGGCTGCGCGCGGCGGGCCGTTCGATGATCTCGACCTCGAGTCCGCGGGCGTCGGCGTCGGCGCGAACGCGCTCGGCGCCGGTCGGCGGGGCATCCGTCATGTGGTCCTCCCGAGGTCGCAGTGCTCGCATCCTATGCGTCGTCCCGCACGCCGCGGGCACCGGGTGCCCGAAGTCTGGGAGAATCGGAGGCGATGTCGTCTGCCACCACCTCAACACGCGACCCGCTGTCGATCGGCGGGATCACGCTCGACGTACCCGTCGTGCTCGCCCCCATGGCGGGCATCACGAACACCGCGTTCCGTCGGTTGTGCCGCGAGTTCGGCGCGGGCCTGTACGTGAGCGAGATGATCACGAGCCGCGCGCTCGTCGAGCGCACGCCCGAGTCGATGCGGCTGATCACCCACCACGAGTCCGAGACGCCCCGCTCGATCCAGCTCTACGGCGTCGACCCGAAGACGGTCGCCGAGGCGGTCACGATGCTCGTCGCCGAGGACCGCGCCGACCACATCGACCTGAACTTCGGATGCCCCGTCCCGAAGGTCACCCGCAAGGGCGGCGGCGCCGCGCTGCCGTGGAAGTCGGGCCTGTTCCGCGACATCGTCGAGGGTGCGGTGCAGGCCGCGGGCGACATCCCGCTCACCGTGAAGATGCGCAAGGGCATCGACCAGGACCACCTCACCTACCTCGAGGCCGGCCGGATCGCCGAAGGCGCGGGCGTCGCCTCGATCGCACTGCACGCGCGGACCGCGGCCGAGTTCTACTCGGGCCACGCCGACTGGTCGGCGATCGCGAAGCTCAAGGAGACGGTCGGGAGCGTCCCGGTCCTCGGCAACGGCGACATCTGGTCGGCCGACGACGCGGTCCGCATGGTCGCGGAGACCGGCTGCGACGGCGTGGTCGTCGGGCGCGGATGCCTCGGCCGGCCGTGGCTCTTCGGCGACCTGGCGGCGGCGTTCCGCGGCGAGCACACGAAGGCCGAGCCGTCGCTCGGCGACGTCGCGCGGACCTTCCGCCGCCACGCCGAGCTCCTGACCGAGTTCTTCGACAGCGAGGAGCGCGGCTGCCGGGACATCCGCAAGCACGTCGCCTGGTACTTCAAGGGCTACCCGGTGGGCGGGGAGCTGCGCGCCCGCCTCGCGACGGTCGAGTCGCTCGCGATGCTCGACGACCTGCTCGGCACGCTCGACTGGTCGATGCCGTACCCGGGCGAGGGCGCCGAAGGCCCGCGCGGCCGGGCGGGCACCCCGAAGAACCCGGCCCTGCCCGACGGCTGGCTCGCATCCCAGGAGCTCGCGGGCCACGACCGGGTGACGCTCGTCGACGCCGAGCTCGACACGAGCGGCGGCTGAATTGCGCGAGCGACGGCTGTTCGGCGGCTACGACGACGCCGACCACGAGCGACGGCTGCCCGAGGAGCACACCTCGCGTCGCAGCGACTTCGCGCGCGACCGCGCGCGACTCCTGCACTCGAGCGCCCTGCGGCGGCTCGCCGCGAAGACCCAGGTACTGAGCCCCACGGCGGGCCTCGACTTCGCCCGCAACCGGCTCACGCATTCGCTCGAGGTCGCCCAGATCGGGCGCGAGCTCGCGGCGAACCTCGCGCTGGACCCCGACGTGGTCGACACGGCGTGCCTCGCGCACGACCTCGGCCACCCGCCGTT
Source organism: Agromyces sp. MMS24-JH15 (assembly GCF_043518605.1). GTDB lineage: Bacteria > Actinomycetota > Actinomycetes > Actinomycetales > Microbacteriaceae > Agromyces. The sequence goes on along the minus strand of NZ_CP171358.1, from coordinate 3,210,470 downwards.
CGGCCACAACGGCGAGAAGGCGCTGAACGCGTGGGCGTCGGAGATCGGCGGCTTCGAGGGCAACGCGCAGACCCTCCGCCTGCTGACCAGGCTCGAGCCGAAGGTGTTCGGCGAGGACGGCCGCGGGTACGGGCTGAACCTCACCCGGGCGAGCCTCGACGCGAGCTGCAAGTACCCCTGGCCCGAGGCATCCGGCGTGCCCGACCCGTCCGGCCGGCGCAAGTTCGGCTTCTACCAGGACGACGTCGAGGTCTTCGAGTGGCTCCGCGCCGGCGCACCCGCCCGCCGGCTCTGCATCGAGGCCCAGGTGATGGACCTGAGCGACGACATCGCGTACTCGGTGCACGACTTCGAGGACGCGATCGTGAACGGCTACCTCGACGTCGCCGCACTCGGCGCGCGCGTCGACCACGACGACCTCGTGTCGTCGATGTACGAGTGGATCGGCGGGGCGATCGCGCACGACGAACTCGTCGCGGCCTTCGACCGCCTCGACTCGCTCGACGTGTGGATGGACTCGTGGGACGGCAGTCGCCGCGACCAGGCGCGCCTGAAGGACCTCACGAGCCAGCTCATCGGCCGGTTCGCGCACGCCGCGACGGATGCCACGCGCGGCGCGTTCCCGCTCGCGAGCCTGATCCGCTTCGACGCCGACGTGGTCGTGCCCCGCGAGATCCAGGCCGAGATCGCGGTGCTGAAGGGCATCGTCGCGACCTTCGTGATGTCCACCACGACCCGCAAGCCGATCTACCGGCAGCAGCGCGAAGTGCTCACCGCGCTCGCCGACGTCCTCCTGGCGACGGGGGAGCAGCACCTCGACCCCGGCTTCGCCGAGGACTGGCGGGCCGCGCCCGACGACGCCGGGCGCACGCGTGCGGTCGTCGACCAGGTCGCGAGCCTCACCGACCAGTCTGCGCTCGCGTGGTACGAGCGGCTGGTCCAGCGATGACGGCGCATGCGACGATGACCCGGGGGAGGTGACGATGCCCGGCCGCATCCGCCAGGGCGACGTCGACGAGGTCAAGGCCCGCACGAACATCGCCGACATCGTCGGCGAGCACGTGAGCCTGAAGTCCGCCGGCGTCGGTTCGATGAAGGGCCTCTGCCCGTTCCACGACGAGCGGAGCCCGAGCTTCCACGTGCGCCCGCAGCTCGGGTACTACCACTGCTTCGGTTGCGGCGAGTCGGGCGACGTCTACACCTTCCTGCAGCGCATGGACCACGTGTCGTTCAGCGAGGCGGTCGAACGGCTCGCGGGGCGCATCGGCTTCGAACTGCACTACGAGGACGGCGCACCCGCGCAGGAGCACGGCAACCGGGCGCGCCTGCTCGCGGCGAACGAGGCGGCCGAGGCGTACTTCGCCGAGCAGCTGGGCTCGCCCGAGGCCGAGGTCGCGCGCCGGTTCCTCGGCGAGCGCGGGTTCGACGGCGACGCCGCACGGCGGTTCGGCGTCGGGTTCGCGCCGAAGAGCTGGGAGCGGCTCACGAACCACCTGAAGGGCCGCGGCTTCTCGATCGAGGAGCTCTCGGCCGCGGGCCTCGTGTCGCAGGGCGACCGGGGCGTCTACGACCGCTTCCGCGGGCGGCTCGTGTGGCCGATCCGCGACGTCACCGGGCAGACGGTGGGGTTCGGCGCGCGTCGCCTGCTCGAGGACGACAACGGCCCGAAGTACCTGAACACGCCCGAGACCGTCCTGTACCGGAAGGCGCAGGTGCTCTACGGCCTCGACCTCGCCAAGCGCGATGTCGCGAAGTCGCACCGCGTGGTCGTCGTCGAGGGGTACACGGACGTGATGGCCTGCCACCTCGCGGGCGTGACGACGGCGATCGCGACCTGCGGCACGTCGTTCGGCGTCGAGCACATCAAGGTGCTCCGCCGGGTGCTCGGCGACGATTCCGGCATCGGCGAGGTCGTGTTCACGTTCGACGGCGACGCGGCGGGCCAGCAGGCCGCGATGCGCGCGTTCGCCGAGGAGCAGCGGTTCAGCGCGCAGACGTACGTCGCGGTCGCGCCCGACGGGCTCGACCCGTGCGACCTGCGCCTCGCGCGGGGCGACGGCGCGGTGCGTGCGCTCATCGACGCGAAGACGCCCATGTTCGAGTTCGTGATCCGGCACACGGTGTCCCGGTTCGACCTCGAGACCGTCGAGGGCCGGGTCGGCGCGCTGCGCGCGGCCGCGCCCGCGGTCGCCGAGATCCGCGACCCCGCGCTCCGGCCCGGCTACACGCGTGAGCTCGCGCGCATGCTCGGGCTCGAGCTCGGCGAGGTCGAGCGGGCCGTGCGGTCGTCGGGTGCGCGGTCGCGCGCGAGCGCCGACGGCCGGCGCGACGCCGGCGCGTCCGGGGCATCCGCGCCGGGGGCATCCGGGTCCGGGTCATCCGGGTCCGGGGCATCCGCTCGCCGGCCGCAACCGGGACCGGGCGGGCCGGATGCGGGCGCCCGCGATGCGGGCGAGGATGCCGCGCCCCGGCCGTTCTCGATCACGCAGCTGCCGCCCGACCCGTCGACCCGGCTCGAGCGCGACGCGCTCCAGGCGATGCTGCAGTTCCCCGCCGTGGCCGGGGCCGACCTGCTGCACCAGGCGACCGACACCCGGTTCGGCAACGAGACGCTCGCGGTCGTGCGCGACGGCGTCGCGGGCGCGCTCGCGACGCACGGCGAGGCGCTCACGGTCGCCCAGGTGCTCGCGGAGGTCCCGCAGCCCTATGCGAGCGTCGTGCAGCAGCTCGCGGTCGCTCCCGTGCCGCACCGCACCGACTCCGAGCTCACCGCCTACGTCCGCGGCGTCCTGACCTCGCTCGTGGACCGCGAGCTCCTGCGGCAGAAGCGCGAGCTGCTCGGGCGGCTGCAGCGCACGGACCCGGCCGACCTCGACGCGTACGCGAGGCTGCAGCGTGCGCTCGTGGACGTCGAACGCGACCGCCGGGCGCTCGGCGGGGAGTGATCCCCGGGAGGGGCGGCGAGCCCGCGTCCGGCTGCGCACCTGCGCACCGCCGCGCGGCGGCGCGCGCAGATCGTGCGTCCGAGATTGCACTTCGATAAACATTCCGTCGCCTGAGGCCTCCTCCAGCCACGGTTTCCTCCGCCTGTGCTACCTCTGAGGAATACCGCGTGACGACGTCCCTTCGTCACGTCCACGACAGGAAGAGGTAGACGGATATGGCATCCGCAACCCAGAACCGACGCCGGGCCATCGCCACGGCCGCCGGTCTCTCGGCGGCCGCACTCGTCCTCGCCGGCTGCACGGCCGGCGGCGGCGAGACCAGCGGCGGCAGCTCGCTGACGATCGGCACGACCGAGCAGATCACCGCGCTGGACCCGGCCGGCTCGTACGACAACGGCTCGTTCGCCGTGATGAACCAGGTGTACCCGTTCCTGCTGAACACCCCGTACGGCAGCCCGGACGTCGAGCCCGACATCGCCGAGTCCGCCGAGTTCACGAGCGACACCCAGTACACGGTGAAGCTCAAGGAGGGCCTGAAGTTCGCGAACGGCAACGAGCTCACCTCGTCGGACGTGAAGTTCACGTTCGACCGCCAGGTCGCCATCGCCGACGAGAACGGCCCGTCGTCGCTGCTCTACAACCTCGACAGCGTCGAGACGCCCGACGACCTGACCGTCGTCTTCAACCTGATCTCCCCGAACGACCAGATCTTCCCGCAGATCCTGTCGAGCCCGGTGGGCCCGATCGTCGACGAGGACGTCTTCTCGGCCGACTCGCTCACCGCGGACGACGACATCGTCGAGGGCAACGCGTTCGCCGGCCAGTACACGATCACGACGTACAACTTCAACGAGCTCGTGTCGTACAAGAAGAACCCGGACTACCAGGGCCTGCTCGGCGAGGCGAAGACCGACACGGTCAACGTGAAGTACTACACGGATGCCTCGAACCTGAAGCTCGACGTCCAGGAGGGCAACATCGACGTCGCGCACCGCACGCTCAGCGCGACCGACATCGAGGACCTCCGCGGCAACGACAACGTGAAGGTCGTCGACGGCCCCGGCGGCGAGATCCGCTACCTGGTCTTCAACTTCAACACGATGCCGTTCGGCGCGACGACCGCGGAGGCCGACCCGGCCAAGGCGCTCGCCGTCCGCCAGGCGATCGCCGACCTGATCGACCGCGACGCGATCTCGGAGGACGTGTACAAGGGCACCTTCACGCCGCTGTACTCGTACGTGCCCGAGGGCCTGACCGGCGCCAACGAGTCCCTCAAGGGCCTCTACGGCGACGGCAATGGCGCGCCGGACCCCGACAAGGCCGCCGAGCGCCTCGCCGCCGCGGGCGTCTCGACGCCGCTGGACATCTCGATCCAGTACGTCGCCGAGCGCTACGGCCCGTCCTCGTCCGACGAGTACGCGATCATCAAGGACAACCTCGAGTCGAGCGGCCTGTTCACGGTGAACCTGCAGTCGACCGAGTGGGTCCAGTACTCGAAGGACCGCGTCGCCGACCTGTACCCGGCCTACCAGCTCGGCTGGTTCCCGGACTACTCGGACGCCGACAACTACCTCACGCCGTTCTTCCTCACGAAGAACTTCCTGTCGAACCACTACGACAACCAGGAGGTCAACGACCTCGTCCTCGAGCAGGCCGTCACGGCCGACCCCGCCGCGCGCGAGGCGCTCATCGGCGAGATCCAGGACAAGGTGGCCGCCGACCTGTCGACCATCCCGTACATGCAGGGTGCGCAGGTCGCGGTCGTCGGCAAGGACGTCTCCGGCGCCGAGGACACGCTCGACGCGTCGTTCAAGTTCCGGTACGCCGCCCTCTCGAAGGGCTGATCCGGCCGACTAGAGTCGATCCAACCGACGGGGGCGATCCGCGACCGCGGGTCGCCCCCGTTCCTGTCTCCACCCCGAGGACCCATGACCATTCTCGATCCCCTGACCGCCGCCGACGGGGCGCCACAAGGCCCCAAGGCGCCGCGGCCGCGATCCGCGGGGGGCGGCTTCGGCCGGTACCTGCTCGTCCGCTTCCTGCTGATCATCCCGACGATCTTCATCCTCGTCACGATGGTCTTCTTCCTCGCCCGCCTGACGGGCGACCCGATCACCGCGGCGCAGGGCGGCCGCCTCTCGCCGGAGGAGCTCGACGCGCTCCGCGAGGCCGCGGGGTACAACCGGCCGGTGTTCGTCCAGTACCTCGAGTACCTCGGCCAGATCGGGACGCTCGACTTCGGCACGACGATCACGACGAACCGTCCGGTCGTGGAGGTCCTCGCGACCTACGGCCCGGCGACGTTCGAGCTGGTCTTCTACGCGCTCATCGTCGCGTTCGCGGTCGGCATCCCGCTCGGCCAGCGCGCCGCCTACCACCGGGACAAGCCGGAGGATGCGGTCTACCGGGTGCTCGCGATCTTCTGGTACGCCGTGCCGGTGTTCTTCGGCGGCCTGCTCCTGAAGCTCGTCTTCTCGGTGTGGCTCAAGTGGCTCCCGGTCGCCGGCCGCGCCGACGTGGACTCCGAGATCCAGATGCAGCTCCTGCCGTTCCGCACCGGCTTCTACACGATCGACGCGATCCGGACGGGCAACCCCGAGGTCCTGGTCGACGTGCTCGCGCACGCGATCCTCCCCGCGATCGCGCTCGGCCTGCTGACGGCCGGCATCTTCCTGCGCCTCGTCCGCACGAACGTGATCGGCACGCTGGCGACGGACTACGTGGATGCCGCCCGTTCGCGGGGCGTCGCGGAGGGCAGGCTCCTGCGGACGCACGCCTACCGTCCGGCCCTCATCCCGATCATCACGGTCATCGGCCTCCAGGTGGCGCTGCTGCTCGGCGGCGCGGTCCTGACCGAGACGACGTTCGAATGGCGCGGGCTCGGATTCCAGATGGCCGAGTTCCTCGAGAACCGCGACTTCGTCGCCGTGCAGGGCATCGTGGCCCTGCTCGCCGTGATCGTCGCCGTGACGAACTTCCTCGTGGACATCCTCGCCGCGTTCATCGACCCGAGGGTGAGGTACTGAGATGACCGCGGCATCCGCTCCGGTGGCGCCCCGGCGTCGTCTCGTCGACCGCATCCCGGTCGTGCACCAGGTCCGCCAGAGCGTCGGGCTCCAGCGCGGCATGCTCGTCGCGGGCCTCGTGATGATCGGCGTCTGGCTCTTCACGGCCCTGTTCGCGCCGCTGATCGCGCCGTACGGCTTCGCGCAGCGCACCGTCGACGGCGAGAAGTTCGGGACGCAGCAGCCGCCGTCGCCCGAGCACTGGTTCGGCACCACGGTCGGCGGCTACGACGTGTTCTCGCGCGTGGTCTGGGGCACCCAGACCGCGCTGCTGGTCGTCGTGGTCGCGCTGCTCCTCTCGATCGTCGTCGGCGTGCTCCTGGGCCTGTTCTCGGGGTACTTCGGCGGTTGGCTCGACAAGGTGCTCGTGGTCGTGAGCGACGCGGTCTACGCCTTCCCGTCGCTGCTGCTCGCGATCCTGCTCGCGATCGCGGTCTCCGGCGGCCAGTCGAACCTGTGGAGCGGCGTGGCCGCGGCCGCCGGATCGATCACGGTCATCTACATCCCGCAGTACTTCCGGGTCATCCGCGCCGAGGTGGTCCGGATCAAGGCGGAGGCGTACGTGGAGTCCGCGAAGGTGCTGGGCGCCTCGAGCTCGCGCATCGTCTTCCGCCACGTGTTCCGGAACGCGACCCGCACGCTCCCGCTCATCATCACGCTCAACAGCTCGGAGGCGATCCTCACGCTGACGGCCCTCGGCTTCCTCGGGTTCGGCATCGAGCCGACGTCCGCAGCCGAGTGGGGCTACGACCTCTCGAAGGCGCAGTCGGATGTCACGAGCGGCATCTGGTGGACCGCGGTGTTCCCCGGCCTCGCGATCGTGTTCACGGTGCTCGCCATCACGCTCGTCGGCGAGAGCCTGAACGACCTCGCCGACCCGCGCCTGCGGGGCCGGCGCCGTGTCGCGCAGGCGGCCGGCCAGGTCGCGGCGACTTCGGTCGTCCCCGGTGGCACGCTGATCGCGGGCCCCGGCGGGCTGGGCGGGCTCGAAGACGGGGAGACGTTCGACGAACACGGAATCGAGGTGAAGCCATGAGCATCGTCAGCATCGAAGGGCTCGGCGTCTCGTTCGCGACCGACGCGGGCGCGGTGAAGGCGGTCGACGACGTGTCGCTCCGCGTCGAGCGCGGCGAGGTGCTCGCCATCGTGGGGGAGTCCGGCAGCGGCAAGACCGTGACCGCGAAGACGATCCTCGGGCTCCTGCCCGAGACCGCCACGACGAGCGGCGCGGTGATCCTCGCCAACCGCGAGGGCACGCGCGAGCACGACATCGTCTCGCTCGACGCGGCGGGACTCCGGCGCGTGCGCGGCACGGACGTCGCGATGGTGTTCCAGGAGCCCTCGTCGGCGCTCAACCCGGTGTTCACGGTCGGATGGCAGATCATCGAGGGCCTGCGCGCCCACCAGGACCTGTCGAAGGCCGAGGCCCGCGCCAAGGCGATCGACATCCTCCGGCGGGTCGGCATCCCCGAGCCCGAGGAGCGCGTCGACTACTACCCGCACCAGTTCTCGGGCGGGCAGAAGCAGCGCATCGTGATCGCGATGGCGCTCGTGCTCGACCCCGGGCTCATCGTGGCCGACGAGCCGACGACCGCGCTCGACGTGACGGTGCAGGCCGAGATCCTCGACCTCCTGCGCCGCTGCCGCGACGAGTTCGGCACCGCGATCGTGCTCATCACGCACAACATGGGCGTGGTCGCCGACCTCGCGGACCGGGTCGCGGTCATGTACCAGGGCGAACTCGTCGAGCAGGCCGACGTGCGCACGCTGTTCGCGTCGCCGCAGGAGGACTACACGAAGGCGCTGCTCGCCGCGGTGCCGTACGTCGGCCACGGGGTGGCTCGTGCCGAGGCGCGCGCCGCGGCGCGACCGGCGGACTGGATCGAGCAGACGCCCGTCGTCGAGGCGAAGGACCTCCTGATCGAGTACCCCGGTCGGTTCGGCCGACCGGCGTTCCAAGCGGTGCGCGGCGTCGACTTCGTGATCCGCCCGGGCGAGGTGCTCGGGCTGGTCGGCGAGTCGGGGTCCGGCAAGACCACCATCGGCCGTGCGATCGCGGGCCTGACGCCGATCTCGGGCGGGTCGCTCCAGGTGCTCGGGCACGAGATGCTCGGCATCCGCGAACGGCGGTTCCGGCCCGTGCGCGGCCGGATCGGCTTCGTGTTCCAGGATCCGGCGTCGAGCTTCAACCCGCTGCTCACGATCGCCCAGTGCGTCGCCGAGCCGCTCGTGATCCACGGTCGCGCGCGCGACCCCCGGTCGGCGCGCGCCCGGGTGGACGAGCTCCTCGAGGCCGTCCAGTTGCCGCGCGCCTACGGCGACCGGTACCCGCACGAGCTGAGCGGCGGCCAGCGCCAGCGCGCGAGCCTCGCGCGCGCGCTCGCACTCGAGCCCGAGCTGCTCATCGCAGACGAGCCGACGTCGGCGCTCGACGTGTCGGTGCAGGCGCGCGTGCTCGACCTGTTCGGCGAGCTCCAGCGCGAGTTCGGGTTCGCGGCGCTGTTCATCAGCCACGACCTCGCGGTCGTCGACCTCCTCGCGGACCGGATCGCGGTGCTCTACCACGGGCGGCTGGTCGAGGAGGGCACGGGCGCCGAGGTGCTCGGCGCCCCGCAGGATCCGTACACGAAACGCCTGCTGGCGTCGTTGCCGGTGCCCGATCCGGTCGCGCAGGCCGAGCGGCGCGCCGAGCTCGCCCGGCTGCGGAAGGAGGACGCGTGAGCGCAGGACCCAAGCACGGCCACCCGGTCGTCGTCAGCGACCTCTCGGTCGAGTACCCGGCGCACGGCGCGAGCGGCGCGCACGTCGCCCTGCACGGGATCGAGCTGCGCATGGAACCGGGCGAGGTGCTCGGGGTCCTCGGCAGCGCGGGCAGCGGCAAGAGCACGCTCGCCCGCGTGCTCGCTGGCGCCCACCTCGACCCTCGCGACGGTGAGGTGCGGCCGTTCATCACGGGCGGCGACGCCCGCGTGCTCGGCACCGCGCTCCGCTCGATCTCCAAGCGCGCGCTCACCGAGTTGCGCTTCCACGTCGGCTACCTGCCGCAGGATGCCGCGACCCGGCTCCAGCCCGAATTGACGGTGGCCGAGCAGGTCGCCGAGCCGATCCTGCTCCGGGATCGGCACTTCGACCGCCGCACGCTGTCGCACCGCGTCGCGACCCTCGTGGACGCGGTCCAGCTGCCGTTCAGCCTGCTCGAGCGGTACCCGTACGAGCTGAGCGGCGGCCAGCGGCAGCGGCTCGCGCTCGCGCGAGCGCTCGTGCTCGGGCCGTCGCTGCTCGTGGCGGACGAGCCGACCGCCGGCATCGACCTCACGGTGCGCGATGCGGTCGCGCAGCTCATCGTGAACATGCAGACCGAGCGGACCTTCTCGGCGATCGTCGTGAGCCACGACCTGCCCGTGCTGCGGCGCATCGCGAACCGCATCGCGGTGCTCGACCGGGGCGGACTCGTGGCGCTCGGCACGATCGACGCGGTGCTCGAGGACCCGGTGCATCCGTACGTCCGCGCCCTCGCCGGGGCCCTCGATGCGGGGCACGCGGTGATCGACGACCTCGCGCCCGAACGTCCCGCCTGAGGCCGCCCGAGCTGAGGCCGCCTCGAATTGGAGTCGGGGCGGGGCCTTTGCTAGAGTGGCTCGTGCCGCACCGCCGATCAGGCGGTGCGCGATCCTCCATAGCTCAATTGGCAGAGCAATCGGCTGTTAACCGATAGGTTCTTGGTTCGAGTCCAAGTGGGGGAGCCAAGAGGGCCGTCCGGTGCGAACCGGGCGGCCCTTCGCAGTTTCCGGCGCCGCTGCGCCGCCGTGCCGAGGGGAGTCGTGTGGACGACGAGGCCGTGACGGATGCCCCGCGCGGCATGCGCTCGCCCGCCGTCCGCGACGGCCTCTCGGTCGGGCTCGCGACCGCGGTCTACGGCGTCTCGTTCGGCGCGCTCGCGGTCGCCGCGGGTCTCGACATCTGGCAGACGTGCTTCCTCAGCCTCGTGATGTTCACGGGCGGCTCGCAGTTCGCGCTCGTCGGCGTGCTCGCGTCGGGCGGCGTCGCGGCGGGCGGGTCGGCGATCGCGACGGCCGCGCTCCTCGGCGTGCGCAACGTCGTCTACGGCATGCGCATGAAGCCGATCGTCGACGACGGCGGGGTCGTCCGTCGCGTGCTCGCCGCGTGGGTGACCATCGACGAGTCGACCGCGGTCGCGCTCGCGCAGTCGGACCGGCGCTCGGCGCGCATCGGCTTCTGGGTGACCGGCGTCATCATCTTCGTCGGCTGGAACCTGACGACGCTCCTCGGCGCGCTCATCGGCGACGCGATCGGCGACACGCGTGCGTGGGGGCTCGACGCCGCGGCCGCGGCCGCGTTCCTCGGACTGCTCTGGCCGCGCCTGAAGCGCCGTCAGGCGGGCGCGGTGGCCGCGATCGCCGCGGTCGTCGCGGTCGTCGCCACGCCGGTCCTCATGCCCGGACTCCCGGTGCTCGTCGCGGGCGTCGTCGCGGTCGTGGTCGGCTGGTTCGACCTGTTCGAGCGGAGGCGCGCCGCATGACCGTCTGGCACATCCTGCTCGTGGCATCCGCGGCGACCCTCGCCCTCAAGCTCGCCGGCCACCTCGTGCCCGCCGGGTTCCTGGAGCGCGAACGCCCGGCGCGGATCGCCGACCTGCTCACGGTCGCGCTGCTGGCCGCGCTCATCGCGGTGCAGACGCTCGCGGTCGGCCAGTCGATCCAGGTGGATGCCCGTGTGCCGGCGGTCATCGTCGCCGCGGCGCTGTTCGCGCTGCGGGTGCCGTTCGTGGTCGTGGTCATCGCGGCGGCGGCGATCGCCGCGGGGATCCGCGCGTTCACCTGAGCCGGCGGCCCGCCCGAGCGGTCGCTCGGGCCGCGCTGCGACTCCGCGTCTGCGCGCTCAGGCGTCGAGGTCGTCGACGCCCGGCTGCCAACTCCGGCCGGGCTTGCCCCAGTCGAGCTTGCGGGTGATCTTCGCGACGATGCGCTGGTCGCGGTGCGCGAGGCGGTCGGTGTACAGCACCCCGTCGAGGTGGTCGTACTCGTGCTGGAAGATCCGTGCGAGCCATCCGTGCGCGTCGATCTCGAAGGGCTCGCCCTCGAGGTCGGTGGCGCGCAGGAGCACGCGCTCGGAGCGCCGGAGCGGGAACCGCTCGCCGGGGAACGAGAGGCAGCCCTCGGACTCGAGGTCGGGGTCGGGGTCGCCCGGCTCGGACGGGGCGAGCCAGAGCTCGGGGTTGATCGCGACGCCGCGCCACACGACGTCCTCCTCGTCGGTCCAGCCGTACGTGAACACGCGCAGCGGCACGCCGACCTGCGGTGCAGCGAGGCCGACGCCGGGCGCGGCATCCATCGTCTCGAACAGGTCGGCGACGAGCGTCCGCAGCGCGTCGTCGATCTGCTCGACGGGCGCGGCGGGGGAGTGCAGGACGGGTTCGCCGGTGATGCGGATGGGGAGGACGGCCATCCGGCCATCGTATCGGCGCGCGGTGCGGGGGTCTGGCGGGCGAACCGGGGGTCGAGCGGTAAGGTCGAGGGCGTGGAACCCGATTTGAGCGACCTCTCCGAGCAGATCGCCCTCGATCCGCAGCAGTTCATCGGGATCCCGCTGGCGCTGATCGGGGCGGTGTTCCTGTCCCTCGGGGCGCAGTTCCAGCACCGCGGCGTGCTGAAGGTCGAGCGGAACACGACCGACTCGGTCGGCAAGGGCCTCGACCTGCGGCAGCTCGGACTCCTGCTCGCGCGGCCCTCCTGGGTCATCGGCACCCTCATGCTGGGGCTCGCGATCGTGTTCCAGCTCACCAGCCTCTACTTCGCGCCGCTGATCGTCGTGCAGCCGCTCGGCGCGATCGCGCTCGTCATCACGTCGATCGTGAACTCGCAGGTCAACCACGTGAAGCTCAACCGCAAGTCGATCACCGCGATCGCGATGTGCGTGGGCGGCGTGTTCCTGTTCGTCGGCGTCGCGGCGTTCACCGCCGTGGACAAGCCCGTCACCGAGGCGCAGCTCATCATCATCCTGGCGATCCTCGCGGTCGTGCTCGTCGTGGCGGCGGTCGCCTTCCTGATGCTCCGCAAGCACATCCGGGCGCTCTACTACGTGATCATGGCGGGCGTGCTCTACGGCTTCGTCGCGACGCTCGCGAAGGTGGTCATCGGACGCATCGAGCAGGGCGACTTCGAGTGGCTCACCTTCCTGTGCGTCATCGCGCTCGTGGCCGCTGCCGCGCTCGGCGCGTACTTCGTGCAGAACGCGTACGCGTCCGGCCCGCCGGACCTCGTGATCGCCGGCCTCACGGTCGTCGACCCGATCGTGGCCGTGCTCATCGGCATCACCGTCCTCGGCGAGGCATCCCAGGCGCCGCCATGGGCGATGGGCATCTTCGCCGTGGCCGGCGCGATCGCCGTCTGGGGCGTGTTCCTGCTCGCGCGGAACCACCCGCAGACGCGTCTCTGACGGGCGCGCGAAGTCGCCTGCCAGCCGTGCCGCAGGGCCAGTGCTGAGGCCCATGCGCTAGGGTCGGATGGAGTCGCGAGCCACCCTACGCCGCGGCGCCGTCGAGGCCACCGCCTCGGCCGAAGTTCACTGTGAGGATCCCACCACTGTGCCTGACACCCCCGGTGCATCGCCGCGAGTCGTCGACGAATCCGCGTCCGAACCCCGCCTGCGCATCCTGATCGGAGCGGACACGTTCACGCCCGACGTGAACGGCGCTGCGAAGTTCGCCGAGCGGCTGGCCGCAGGACTCGTGGAGCGCGGTCACGACGTGCACGTCATGGCGCCGGCGGCGAGCCGCAAGCACGGCACGTGGACCGAGATCCACGAGGGCCGCCAGATCACGGCCCACCGACTCCTGAGCTGGCGCTGGTACCCGCACGACTGGCTGCGCTTCGCGCTGCCGTGGCGGATCAAGCAGAATTCGGCGCGGATCATCGACGACGTGCAGCCGGACGTGGTGCACTTCCAGTCGCACTTCGTGGTCGGGCGCGGTCTGTCGATCGAAGCCCAGAAGCGGGGCATCCGACTCATCGCGACCAACCACGTGATGCCCGAGAACATGCTCGAGTTCTCGCTCATCCCGAAGGCCTGGCAGGAATGGGCCGTCGGCGTCGCCTGGCGCTCGGCCAAGCGCTGCTTCGTCCGCGCCGAGTCCGTGACCACGCCGACGCGGCGTGCCGCCGACTTCCTCGAGCGCGCCACCGGGCTGACCGGCGTCCACGCGATCTCGTGCGGCATCGACGCGCACAAGTACTCCCCGAACTGGGCGCCGCGGACCGAGAACCGGATCATCTTCGTCGGCCGCGTGACGGGCGAGAAGCACATCGACGTGCTGCTGCGCGCGACCACCCTGCTGCCCGCCGAACTCGACGTCAAGGTCGAGATCGTCGGGGACGGCGACCAGCGTCGCCACCTCGAGCACCTGGCCGCAGAGCTCGGTCTCGCCGACCGCGTCACCTTCACCGGGTACGTGACCGACGAGCAGCTGCGCGACGCCTACCACCGGGCATCCGTGCTCGCCATGCCGTCGATCGCCGAGCTGCAGAGCATCGTGACGATGGAGGCGATGGCGTCGGCCCTGCCGGTCGTCGCGGCGAATGCGATGGCGCTGCCGCACCTCGTGCACGACGGCGAGAACGGCTACCTCTTCGAGCCGGGCAGCCCCGCCGACCTCGCGGAGAAGCTGCGGACCGTGCTCGAGGCGACGCCCGAGGACTACCGCACGCTCAAGGAAGGGTCGATCCGGCTCATCGCGGCGCACGACATCCAGCGCACGATCTCGACGTTCGAGGCGCTGTATCGTGGGAAGCCGGTGACCGACCCGGTCACCTACACCGCGCCGGCGGCGCTGCCCGAGTGACGCGGGCCGCGGCACACAGGCGGCGCGCGGGGCGGTAGCTCAGCCGGTCAGAGCAGTGGACTCATAATCCATCGGTCACGGGTTCAAGTCCCGTCCGCCCTACGTTTCGGATTTCTGGCTTGATCTGGGGGTTTGTTGGACGAAGAAGCGCGCTGGGTACTGGGGTTACTCGCCGGGTGTCCAGGCGAAATCGCGCTGATCAGGTATTCTTCCGGTCCAGTTGTTCATAGTCGCGGTGATTTAAGTTCACATCACCGCATGCTTCGAAATTGCCTTTGACCAGCCATTTCATTGCCGCGCGTATCGCACCGGTCGGCCCTGTTCCGTGTATTCACCACAAATGCGTTTGAAGACGCGAGGCGCTCGATCGTCTTGGGATCGGTTCGACTCAATTCGAGTCATCGGCTCGCGCGGTAGCAGTTGGCGTCTTGAGCTCGTTGGCCGGCAGAGTCAAGGCAAAGCCGGGACTTGGCAGCCTGACTGATAGCGGCGCCGGCGTCAGCTCTTCACTCGATCGAGAGGGCGGGCGGGCGTCCGGATGCTCGCGATGCATCTTCATGGTGACGGGTAGATGGTCCCGGGGTGTCCGGTGTTGCCGGCGACCGGGTTGAGCGCCCAGGCCAAGGCGAAGTCGGCGATCGTCCGCCAATTCGGAGCGGCCGTCAGCAGGTGGGGGCCGTCGAACTCGACGACTTCGGTGATCACATCGGATTCGTAGTGCGCTGCGTTGGAGTCGGCGATCTTCGGTGGGAACAACGGGTCCCGCCGGCCTGAGATGAACAGGAGCGGAGCTCGGGAGCTATTGCTGTAATCCACGTAGGTGTCGTGGTGCCCCGTGTGGACGTTGGCGAACGCGCTGCCCCAGATCATCGCACCATTCGCGGGCACGTGGTATCGCTCGTACAGCGCGATCGATTCCTGCTCGGTCATGGTGTTCGTGAAGATCTCCTGCCACTGCTGGGCTGTGAGACTGAGCGCGCGGTGCCGATTCGCCGGGTTCTCGATGATCGGAGACGATGACGTGATCTGTGAGAGCGGAACCACTGTGATGCCGTCGGTTGGGGCTGAGCTGATGGCGATGCCCGCGGAACCGTAGCCGCGGCCGAGGAGGACCTGGGTGAAGGCCCCGCCCGCGGAGTGACCCATGATGATCGGAGGTCGGTCGAGCTCGCTGACCTGTTGTTCGAGGTGGTTGATGATCGCGGAGACGGTGAGCTGTTCGATCGGTGTCGGGTCCTTGCGCAGTGCCTCCACTTCGCTTTCCAGCCCAGGATAGGCGGGGGTGCGCACTCGGTAGCCCTGCTCCTCGTAGTGGACCTTCCAGTGCTCCCAGCTGCGTGGCGTCACCCAGAAGCCGTGGATGAGAACGATCGTGTCCGCGGCTTGCGGCGTCTCCGACCGTGCCGTGGCCGTTCGTCGCTGCGGAGCGGGGGATGCGACGATCCGGGGGTTCGAGGGCTCCTGCACGTCGGTTCCGCCGATGATCGCGATGTGCATGGTGTCCTACTTGACAGCCGCAGCCCGATCCGCCCGCCAATCCTCGAACGTGGTGGCCGAGAGCTGGGCATCGGGGCCGGTTGTGAGTTCGCCACTGCTGAGAACGGCGCCGAAGTAGGTGGCTTCCTGTTCGGAGACCACCGTCCGCGTGTCTCCGGCGGCGGCGAGTGCCTTGCGGATCATCTGATCCATTCCGATGCGCTCCGGCCCGCCGATCTCGAGCACGCCATTGATCGGCTCACCCTCGGCGACTCGGGCCACGGCGAGCGAAACCTCGGCTGCTGGCATCGGCTGCATCAGCGCGGTCGGGGCGCGGGTGGTGCCGTCGTCCGTCATGGAGTCCGCGATGGCAAGGATGAACTCGTAGAACTGAGTCGCCCGAACGATCGAGTAGGGCTGCCCGGATTCTTCGATGAGGCGTTCCTGTGCGACCTTGGCACGGAGGTACCCGCTGCTGGGAACCCGATCCGCGCCGACGATCGAGAGGGCGACGTGGTGGCGGACTCCAGCCCGATGCTCGGCGGCCAGTTGGTTGCGAGTCGAGGTGGTGAAGAAGTCGAGGACGGCCTGATCCTCGAAGGATGGAGAATTCGAGACGTCGATGACGACGCTTGCATCGGTCAGGGTTTCGGCGAGGCCCTCGCCGGTGATGGTGTTGACACCAGAGTTCGGTGATGCGGCTACGGCCTCGTGGCCGTGGGCTGCAAGGAGTTCGACGACTCTCGAGCCGATGAGTCCGGTGCCGCCGATGATGATGATCTTCATGACTGCTGCCTTTCATGCGGGCGCGGGGGTTCCGCTGCCGTCATACAGAACGACCGAATGCGTGCGCGATTCGTGACAGCCGCGTGGGGCTGGTCACGCAGGTTCATCCTTCTGGCTGCGTCGATGGATGCCGTCGTCCGGGGGCAGCCCGGGATCGCGCCGTCGATCGCGGTCGCGTGGTCGCCGTCAGCTCGCGAGATCCGAGAACTCGAGGTTGCTCGCCATGAATGCCGAGACCACCGGGCACACGGTGGTCACCTTCATTCCGCGCGATCTGATGTCGTCGAGCACATCGGCGATGAGCTCGCCGGCGATGCCGCGGCCACGGAAATCCGGATCCACGATCGTGGTCAGGACGATCACCCGCTCCCCGTCCTCGCGGTACAGGATGCTCGCGATCTCGCGCTCGCCGAGCGTGGCCGAGTAGACGCGACGGTCCGCGATTCGGTGCACCGCCACCTCCTGGTCGGTGTCGGCAGACGGGGTATCGACGTCGCGCACGGCCGCGGCCGTCACCTCGTCGACGAGCGCGGCGGTTCCCTCGTGGAGGAATCCGGCCCCATCCGGGTAGCCGGCCGCATCCGCGTACTCGAACCTACGTCCATCCGTTGTGCTGCTCATGACCGCTCCTTCCCTCGTGCGGTTCGGCGGCGGGCGGGACCAGCCGCAGTCGTTGGCGAATACGTCGCGCCGGCCCGCTCGTCGGCAGGCCGGCTCGGCGTACTTGCGTCTAGCCCACGCGGATTTCGGCGCGGGCTGCGTCCTGGATCGCGTGGACGACGGTCTTCGGCTCGGTGAGCAGTCCGAGGTGGCCTGCGTCGTACTCGGTCACGGTGGAGCCGGCCCGATCGGCCATGGTGCGCTGCGCTGCCGGTGGGATGATCTGATCCTTCAAGCCGAGGACGTACCAGGAAGGGATCGTCTTCCATGCGGGATCCCCGGATGCCTCCGTGAGTGCGCCGAACGCGGCTGGTCGCTGGGTTGCGTAGACGAGCGCCTTGGCGTCTCGGTTGAGTCCAGCTGCGAATGGGCCGTCGACCGCCGACTCGTTGAGGTAGACCGCGCTGTCCGCGGTCGGGGGAACGTCGGCGGGACCAGATCGAATACGGTCGTCGGGTCCGGTACCGCCAGCGCCGAGTCCGGCCCCGCGAGCTGGAATGCCGACTCGCCCACGTCTGGGGCGAACGCGTTGACGTAGACGAGGGCCTCGACGTTCTCGAGTCCAGTCGCCGCGTTGGTGATCACCGCGCCGCCGTAGGAATGCGCGACGAGCACCACAGGTCCATCGACGGCCTGGACGAACGTTCGGACGACTGCCGCATCGCCGGAAAGCGACCGCAGTTCGTTCGGGACGGCGCGCACGGCGAAGCCGTCGTGCTCCAGGCGCGGGATCACTTCCGTCCAGCTCGATGCATCGGCCCACGATCCGTGGACGAGGACGACTGTGGGCTTGCTCCCGCTGGCGCTGTTCAAGGAGCGAAGGAAATTGGTCATGATGAGTTCCTTTGTGTGGTGAGTACTGCCTATTTGGATGACCGGATGGCTCCTCCGTGTGTGACACAGCGCGCGACGGCGCCGCGCCGGGAGGTCCTGATCTACACGGGGAGGAGCACGTCGAGCAGGCCGGAGAGGTCGCCTGTTTCACTGGCGACCCTGAACGCCCCCACGAGGCGTTCGCGCGAGAGCGACGGTGTGCGCCTCACTTCCGTGCCGATCGAGTTGACGTGGGCACGACGCACGAGTTGCCGGGCGTTCGATGCCGTCGTTCCGAGGCGTTCCGCGACCTCCGAATAGGAGAAGCCGAAGCACGAGTGGAGCAGGAGCGCAGTGAACTGGGTAGACGTCAGTCGAGCCGCCAACAGGCCGAGCGACTGTTCGACCGCGTCCGCTCGCTCCAGGCGCTCGGTCGGGTCGACGGAATCGGCGGGGAGCCAATCGATATCCGATGAGTACTCGTGACGATTGCGGGCTGATTGGATCACGTTGATCGCAAGTCGAGTCGTCGTCGTGGTCAGGAACGCGGCCGGATTCCGGATCTCATTCCACTCGACACGCTGCCATCGCACCCATGCGTCCTGCACGATGTCCTCGGCCTCCGCGACGCTCCCGACAATTCGGTGGGCGACACGAAGCAGTCGCGTTCGCTCGGCCAGGAAGACCCGCAGGGCCGCGTCCAGGTTCCCGATCTGCGATACAGGTCCGATCGCGTTCGTAGCTCGCCTCTGTGATGCACCGGTGTCTCGCGACATTTGGGTCTCCCCGCCCGTTACTGTCGATACCGCTTCTCAATCGAGGCTTCCCGCTGAGAGGCTCGAGCCGCATCAGCCAGTACGCCAGTCTTTTGGCAGGGTCATGTCGTTGGCAGGGTCATGCCCGCGGTGTAGCCTCGGCCTCGACGTGGGCGACGACACTGCGAAAACGCTGCACGGCCGACAGCGCGAGTGCGACGCCCTGGACGGCGTGGTGCGACACGTGCGTGCCGGTCACGGCCGTGTTCTGGTCATCCGGGGTGAGGCGGGTGTCGGGAAGTCCGCCCTGCTGAGATTCCTGTCCGACGCTGCAATCGGATGCCGGGTCATTGGCGCCGCCGGCGTCGAGTACGAAATGGAGCTGGCGTACGCGGGCATCCACCAGCTCTGCGCTCCACTCATGCATCTGCGCGAACGATTGCCTGATCGGCAAAGGGACGCTCTCGAGACGGCGTTCGGCCTCAGTGCGAAGGCGGCTCCCGACCGGTTCATCGTCGGACTCGGCGTACTGGGTCTTCTCGCAGAGGCGTCGGACGTGCAGCCCCTGCTCTGCATCATCGACGACGCGCAATGGATGGATCGGGCTTCGGCGGAGATTCTCGCGTTCGTCGCGCGCCGACTCCTGGCGGAGTCGGTCGGACTCGTATTCGCCGTGCGCGATGTCGGCACAGCCCAGGAATTGGACGGTCTCCCCGAACTCAGGCTCCGGGGTCTCGAGTCGGTTCATGCTCGGGCCTTGCTCGAGTCTGTTTGGCCCGGTCGGCTGGACCAGCAGGTGCTCGATCGCGTCCTCGCGGAAGCACACGGGAACCCGCTCGCCCTCCTGGAATTCTCGAGGTCGTTACCGCCGACAAGCCTCGCGGGCGGGTTCGGCTTCCCGGAGTCGACCCCGCTGGCCAGTCGAATCGAGCAGAACTTTCGCCGCCAATTCGAAGCACTCCCCGTCGACGCACGGCGGCTCCTCCTAGTGGCCGCGGCGGAGCCGGTCGGCGACGTCGCCTTGCTCTGGCGGGCAGCAGGTCGCCTCGGCATCGATGCTGCCGCCGCTGAAGCGGCCGAGAGCAGCGGCCTGATCCAGCTCGGCGGGCAAGCTCGCTTCCGTCATCCGCTGGTTCGCTCCGCGGTCTACGGGGCAGCGTCGTCCTCGGAGCGACGTCAGGTTCACCGTGCCCTGGCGGAGGCAACCGAGGTGGAGACCGACCACGACCGGCGCGTGTGGCATCTGGCGCATGCCGCGCCTGGACTGGATGAGGCGCTTGCGCGAGAACTCGAGGCCTCCGCAGAGCGAGCTCGCCGCCGCGGCGGGGTTGCGGCGGCGGCGGCGTTCCTCCAACGTTCCGCTGAGCTGACCCCCGAATCGGCCGAGCGTGCGCGCCGCACCCTCGCCGCAGCGAGGGCGAAGTTCGATTCCGGGGCGCTCGAAGTGGCACTCGAGCTTCTGGCCGATGCCGAGACGCGTGTGCTCGACGAACTTCAGCGCGCCAGCTTGGCGTACCTCCGTGCCGAGGTCATCTTCACTCTACGGCGGGGGAGCGACGCACCACCGCTCCTTCTCGAAGCCGCGGAGCGGCTCGAACCGCTCGACACCGCCCTGGCTCTGGAGGCGTATCTGGAAGCGCTCGGCGCAGCGATCTTCGTTGGCCGACTCGGTGGCGACGTCGGACCGTCCGAAGTCTCCGCCGCCGCGCGAGCCGTGCTTCGGGTGCACCCGGCTTCGCGTCCTACCGACCTCCTGCTCGACGGCCTTGCCACTCGGTACACGGAGGGCTACGAAGCCGGCATGGTGTTGCTGGTTCGTGCGCTGGACGCCATCGGTCGAGGCGCTTTGAGCGAGGAGGGCGACTTCGGTCGGTGGTTCTGGATGCGCTGGCTGGTAGCCGCTGACGTCTGGGACGACGATCGATGGCACGACCTGGCCAGTCGCGCCGTCCATTTCGGTCGAGAAACAGGATCACTCGTCGGACTCCCGCTCGCCCTGGGCTACCGAGCCATCGTGCACGTCTACGCGGGTCAGTTCACCGAGGCCGCGGCACTCGTCGAGGAGGCCCGCGCCATCGAAGCAGCGACCGGCAGCGCACCGGTCGGATTCGCTTCGCTGCTGCTCGCGGCTTGGCGCGGGAACGAACACGATGCCGCTCCACTGTTCGACTGGGGCTTGAAGAACACCCAAGCGCGTGGCGAAGGACGCGGAATCGGCGGGTTCGGCTACGCCACCGGGGTACTCAACAATGGCCTCGGCCGCTACGAAGCGGCGTTCGCCGGGACACGATCCGCAACGGAGTACGACGACCTGGGGATCACCGGGTTCGCCCTCCTCGAGCTGGTCGAAGCAGGCGTCCGAAGTGGTGCCCGCGATCAGGCCGTGAGTGCGTTCGAGAAGTTGGAGCGTGGGACTCGCGCTTCTGGCACCGACTGGGCGCTCGGCGTGCAGGCATGGACTCGTGCGATGCTCAGCGAGGACGCCGATGCGGAGGAGCGGTACCGCGAGGCGATCCGACGGCTGGAGCGTACGCGGATCCACATGCACCTTGCGCGCGCTCAGCTGAGCTTCGGCGAATGGCTCCGCCGGGCGCGACGTCGCGCCGAAGCACGGGAGCATCTCCGTGCTGCCCATGAGCGGTTCACCGACGCAGGCGCGCTGGCGTTCGCCGACCGGGCGCTACGAGAACTCATTGCCACTGGAGAGACCGTGCTCGCCCGCACGCCCGAGTCGCGCGACATCCTCACCCCCCAGGAGTTCCAGGTCGCCCGCCTCGCGCGGGACGGCCTGTCGAACCCCGAGATCGGCGCGCAACTGTTCATCAGCCCGCGAACTGCTCAATATCACCTTCGGAAGGTGTTCCAGAAACTCGGGATCACGTCGCGCAACCAACTCGCCCAGCTCCCGGCCGGCACGCTCGGCTCGACGTGAGCTCAGTCCCGCAGCGTTGCGAGCTGCTCGCCGAAGCGGGTCATCGCGTCGACATGCATGAAGATCGCCCAGCTCACCCGTGCGGCGCCGAGCGCCGCGAGTTCTGACGGCTTCTGCGCATCTGGAAGCCGGGCGAGGTTCACCGGGCCCCGCACACCCGTCATGAAGCGGTCCAGAGCGTCGGGTTCCCAGAGCGCGATCGGGTAGACGCAGTCAGCGCCGGCATCGAGGTAGGCGTTCGCACGATCGAGTGCTTCCTCGACCAAACCGATCTGCGTTCCGGGCTCGGCACCGGCGATGAACGGTTCGAGAAAGACATCGACACGTGCATTGACGACGAGCCGGTAGTCGTTCTCGTCAGCGGCCCGCCGGACAGCCGAGAGACGTTCTGCCTGCCGGGCCGAGTCGACGAGGTTCCGCTCGAGGTGGTTCGTGTCTTCCAGATTGCAGCCCGCAGCGCCCATTTCGCGCAGGGCTGCGACAATCTCCGCCGGCGGTAAGCCGTACCCGGCCTCGGCATCGATCGAGACAGGCACGCTGACCCCTCGTGAGATCCGCGCAGCCGCATCGAACATCTCGTCACCAGGGGCGCCTTCGTCGTCCTCATAACCGAGGCTCGCGGCCACGCCCCAACTGGTTGTCGCGACCACGGGAAATCCCGCGGCGACAACGGCCCGCGCTGTGGCGACGTCCCACACGTTCGGAAGGAGAAGCGGATCCCCGGGCCGGTGAAGCGAGCGAAGCAGGTCGCAGCGCGCGTTGAGGTCGGGATTCGACGTAGCCGACATGAGACGGAATGTACTCCGCCTCGAATCGGGCGACCAGAGTGCGGATCACCTCGTGCGAATCCATCTGTTCGTGGATGGGTACGGGCGTGCTCCGCCTCTCGAGTTCGCCCCGATCATGCTGATCCAGTAGACCGGGGCGTCCGGACGGCCGGACCCAGGGGCGTGCCCCGGTTCGACCGTTTATCCTCCACTTTCGATTCGAGGCCGGTCGAGGCGCAGCCGGGTAGTCCGGACGGGTTCGAACACGACCCACAAGAATTTCCTGATCAGATCCAGATCCGTCGAGTCGTATCGAGTGGTGCGGGGGAGCCCGAAATCCCCGCCTGCACCCATCGGTCACGGGTTCAAGTCCCGTCCGCCCTACCGAAAATCGACGTGATCAGGGTTTCTTGCCATGAGTAGATGGCAGGTACTTGATGTCGATCACGTTTATCCAACGAATATTCGTTGGCGCACGCCGCTCTGGGCGTGACGCGGGCAGGGTGTTCGAAGGTCTTCGGCCGAGCTGGGTTCGCCTTGCGCACCTTCGTGCCATGAACAGCGAACGCCTCTCCGGGCTCGGTCTCGAGCCCGTGTTGACCACGAGCGAGCTCGCCGAGTACCTCGGCGTGCACGTGCAGGCGATCTACGACCTGCGCACCGACGGAAGAGGTCCTGCCGGCATGCGCGTCGGCCGGGAGATCCGATTCCGCGTCTCGGATGTCATCCGGTGGCTCGACGGGCTGCACGAGCCCGACGCCGCGCACTTCGGCGGGGCGGAGAGCTGATGGCGGGCCGACCACGGCTGGCCGTCGGCACGTACGGCACCATCAAGACGACCGAGGTCGCCCGCGGTCGGTTCCGAGCCCAGGCGCGGTTCCGCGACTGGGATGGGACGACGCGTCAGGTCGCGGTGACCGCTGACAGTCGCAACGCGGCGATTACCGCGCTGAAGGTCGACCTCAATGAGCGGATGAAGCACGCCGGAACCCACGGCACGCTCACCCCGGACTCGCGGTTCTCCGACCTCGCCAGCGCGTGGCTGCACGACCTTCGTCTCGATGTCGAGCGAGCGGCGAGTACGAAGGAGACGTACGAGCGGCAACTGCGTTCGAGCGTGCTGCCGTTCTTCGCGGACTTCGCCGTGCGAGAGATCACTGTGGGGCGCGTGGAGCGGTACCTGAAGCTGCAGCGCCAGAAGTCGTTCTCGATGGCCAAGCACTCGAAGACGTTGCTGAGCATGGTGCTCGCGTTCGGTGTCCGACAGGGCCTCCTCGAGCGAAATCCGGTGAAGGAGACCTCCCAGCTCAAGCGGCCCAAGCGGGTGCCGAAGGCGCTCACCGTCGAGGAGCTCGCGTCGATCCGGGCTGCCGCACGCGAGTTCGAAACCGACCCGCACTGGATGGGCCCACGGCCCCATGGCCAGGTGCGCGACCTCATCGAGGTCATGCTCGGCACCGCGACACGCATCGGCGAAGCGCTCGCGCTGCGCAAGTGCGACATCGACGTGACGGCCGACCCGCCACGGGTGGAGATCAGTGGCACGATCATCCAGCGCAGCGGAGTTCCGGTATACCGGCGGGAGCATCCGAAGACGGGAATCCAACCGGGTCGGTCCCGTCCCGACCTTCGCGACCGAGGTGCTCCGGCGCCGGCTGGCGATGCTCCCGGCGGACGCGGTCCCCGAGCAGCTGTTGTTCTGCTCGAAGAACGGAACACCGCTCATCCCGGCGAACGTTCGACGGCAGTTCCGCAAGATCCTCACGCTGGCTGGCCTCGAGGAGTCTGGCATCTCACCGCACGCGTTCCGACGGACGGGAGCCACGGCGGCGATCGCCCACGAACTTGGGCTTCAAGCCGCGGCGGACGTGCTCGGGCACACCTCGACCGCAGTCACCAAGGAGCAGTACGCCGACCGCGACCGATCTGTGTCGTCGAAACCGGCGGAGGCGCTGCAACGGCTGGCGCCGAACGTGCCAGAGGCGGATGAAGGGTTCGGTTCTTTCACGTGGGACGACGTGGAGTAGTCGTGGCAGTGCACCGACGCGATAGAGGCCTGGCCCGGTGTCCTGCATCATGCGGCCCGGGGTACCGAGATCTAGCCGACTCCCGCTGCGTCTCGGATAGCCCAGTCAGCTTCGATCCGGGCGTTGGCGTAACGCACCTCGCCGGGAATCAAGAAGAGATCGACGATCACCCAGATTCCGACGACGAGCAAGAGGATGCCGCCGACGACGATTGCCGATGTGGCGATGCCGAGAATGGTGAGGCAGAGCTGGGTCACCGCCGACGGGATCGCACCAAGGTAGAAGCGGTGGGCGCCGAAGCCGCCCAGGAAGATCGCGAACACGTACGCGACCGCGGATTCCTTGAGCCCAGGTGACGGAGGGGCGTAGTAGACGGGTGGTGCTGCGGCCTGCTGTGGTGGAGCGTAGGGGCCCCACGCGGTGCCATCCCACCATCGAAGGTGGCCCGACGAGGGCTCGGCGTACCAACCGGACGGGGGAGTCGGCGCGGGTTCACTCACGACGTGCGAGTGTATGACCTATCCCGCTCACCCGTTGAGGCCCCCGTTCTGGTGTGACTGCCCACCCGTGGCCGCCGTGCGCCAGACGAGCCGGGTGCGTGAGGATGAGCACGTCGACGTCGTCGATGCTGCTGTCGCCGATCCGCCCTACGTCTCGGGAGTGCCTGACCTGTGGTGAACCACGTCTCCTTCATCTGGAATATCGCCGAGTCGCTTCGCGGCCCATTCAAGCCGTCGGAGTACGGCTCCGTCGTGCTGCCGTTCACCGTCCTGCGCCGCCTCGACGCCGTGCTGGCGGACACGAAGGGCAAGGTCCTCGAGGTCGCGCACCAGGCCGGCAACCTGCCGGATCTGCAGCTCCGCGAAGCGTCGGGGCACGAGTTCTACAACATGAGCCAGTTCACGATGGCGAAGCTCGTCGCCGACCCGGCCGATCTGCGTGAGAACTTTCACCCCCGCACGGTGAGCAACATCCAGATGGGCCTCGTGTTCGAGGAGTTGATCCGGTTCGCGAACGAGAAGTCGAACGAGACCGCGGGGGACCACTACACCCCGCGCGAGGTGATCGCGCTCATGGTGCAGCTGCTGTTCGCGCTCGACGACGACGCCCTGTCGAAGTCGGGCGTGGTGCGCTCGATCTACGACCCAACGGCCGGCACCGGCGGGATGCTGTCGGTCGCGGACGAGTACCTGCGGAAGATGAACCCGGGGATCCAGCTCAGCCTGTACGGGCAGGACTACAACGACGCGTCGTACGCGATCTGCAAGGCCGACATGGTCATCAAGGGGCAGGACGTCGACAACATCCGCCTCGGCGACACCCTCACCGAGGACCACTTCGACGACAAGAAGTTCGACTACGCGCTGTCCTGAGCTTAGGTGCACCCCGGCGGCCTGGAGACAGGCTGGGCGGCCCCTGACAGGCATCCGTGGACTTGGAATCGCGAAGCGATGTACCAAGGACCTCTCGGACTTTCGTCAGTTCGTTGACGCCACCGCCGGGCGCGCGATACCTTCCGCTCACGAGTACCGGTCGGCTACGGGGGCTGTGATGGCTGGGGAGTTCGTCTACTGCGAGTTAGAAGGACGGCGTATCGAGGAAGGTGAACGAGCCAGGTTCGCCGGTGATTGGTTGCACATAACGCCGGACTCTCCAGACGACACGGAAACCTCGAGCGGCCATATGGTCGACGGCGGGAGCGCGCTGTTCACAGCAGCGCTCGTCAACGGGCGTTGGGAGGCTCGTCCCGCCGACGGCCCCGCCCGAGGTGGTGCGGCGCAGCGCTCGGCGATGGTTGACCCTCCCAACGGAGGCGGATTCGGTATCAACGCGCCTTCCCCCTTCAAGGCCTCCTTTGGTGGGCCCGAATTCGGAGCACCTCCGATGGACCGTGAAGATTGAAACTCGATGAGCGACAGCCGCCCTCCCGCGCCGGGCGATGAGGAGGGCGCCACTCGGGAGCTCCTGCGCAAGTTCGACTGGGAGCGCAATGGCAAGTTCGAAGACGCGATCATTGGCGTCGTCGTCGGGGCCCTAGATCGAGCGAAGAACGCGACTGTCGTCGTTCAAAGTACCTCTGCCGCTCTCGTCACGATCTACACGGGGATTGTCGGGCTCGTCTACTCTTCGACCGGCGTTGGTCTGCCTTGGCGCGGTGTGGTGGCGCCGCTCTTCTTCGGCGCGGCGGTCGTCCTGACCGCGTTCTACTCCTCGTTCCTGGACGGAGTAGCGCGGGCCGGTGTCGCGTCGTTCCCGACCAGGGGAACGACATCAATGAAGGTGGCGGCCAGGATCAATTCCGTGGTGGCGTACGTCACGACCATCGCAGGCCGGCGCAGTTGGGCGCTTCGAGCGTCGGTTATTGCTCTCGGCTTCGGGCTGGTCGCGATCGTCTTCCCGTTCGTGGATGACGAGGACTTCTCGATGACGGCCGGTGTTGACGAGCCGGCTGAGGAATGGATCTCGGTCCAACTCCCAAAGGATCCGCCTCCTGGTGGACTCCCGGAGCCACTCCAGGAGCAGTACTTTCAGGCGCAGATCGATGAAGCGGTGACCAAGGCCGAAGCTGAACGAGCAGCGCAACAATCGAGCGGGGCGAGCGGGGCGACCGCCGTCAACATCTTCGCTTTGGCCTGGCTGGTGGCAGGCGGTGTTTGCATCGGCGTGATTGCAAACCCGCGGCCCAAGCGCAAGGAGCAGGCGGCGTCTGCGCCCGCTGATCCTGCATAGCCGATCCGGCGCTCATCGGGATGGGAATTGGTAGCGACGGCGCGGATCTCGACGCGGGTGACACCGCGCTTGTCAGGTCTAGATGCTTCGGCACAGTGGTAGTGCCGATGCGGTGAAAGCCTGGGCCTGTTGGCCGACGGGTCGCCGAGTTTCGCACGATGCCTGGATGGCCGCGTGCTCGATCGCCGATACGGCGGCATCCAGGTCATCGATCGTTGCTGCGGTCACGCAGATCAGCCCCGTGACGCGGAGCACACCGTGCCCCGCGTGGAGGTCGGCCTCCTGTTGGAGGACGTCTTCGTATTCGGCGTTGGCGGAAGCATCCTCGATCTGGACGATGCGGCGGCGCTGGTGGGCGTCGCTGATCAGTTCGGTCTTCGTCTTGCGGAGGTCGCGGGCGGCTTGGTCGGCGCGGACCGGCAGGTAATGCAGTGAGACGGTCCGGAGGACGCCGTTGGTGAACACCAGCGGGAGAGGAACCCGGGGTAGACCTGCGACCTCGGCCATTCCCTGATCCAGAGCACCGCGTGGAAGGCGCTGTCGGATCGGAGTCGATCCCAGCTCTCGGATACCGCGACCGGGCCGGCCGTTGCGAGGTCACGTCCGATGTCGGAGTGGCGGTCGAGTTCGACGCCGATGGCCGGGTCGTACGCGGTGCGGAGGACGCTTGCGAGTTCGTCGGCGGCGAGCCATCCGCCGACAACGAGATCGGCCGCGCGGAGCGCACCGGTGAGCGCGGTCATCTCCTGCCGGAGAGCGGAAGCGGCGCCGCGCATGCCACCGCCGGAGGTGCGGATCTGCCGGGACGCGGCCTTGAGGTCGAGTGAGATGCTGATCGTGGTCGCGTGTCGCTCGCCCGCGGGGCCGGCGCGTTCGATCAAGTCGCGGGTCGTCGCGGCCCATCCGTCGTCGTCGAGGCCGTGTCGCTCCCACCATTCGGCGAGGCCGGAAAGGCGGAGACTAGATTGACTCTCCACCTACTCACCACGTATCGCTGCGTGGATGGCTCGTGCGAGCTGTCTTCAGGCAGGCGCACGACCGGCCTCGGGAGCGCTCGACGGGTCTCGAGCCGCTGTCGGGCGTGGTCGATTCGGCTGGCATGGCCTCGGTCTCGCGGGGCTGTGCGGTGCACCTGTCCAGCATGGGCACGCAACGATTCGCCGGGCTCGGCTTCGGCGGGATCGACGCCGTTCGGGAGACGAGCGTCGGACGTGATCAGGTCGGCGGCGAGGATGATCCGGGCATCACGTGCGGGTCCGGTGGGCGTGAGGTTGGGCATGATTCGGCGCCTCCTTGTTGAACGGCGGTGCGCAGGAAGTGTCCCGGCGGTCGGCTGCCCGCGGGTCTTCGACCTTGTGGGTGGGCGGGGTTGCGAGTAGACCGGCGCTGTATCGGTGCGGACCTGGCGTGGGCAGCGCGGCGCCCGACGGGGCGATCAATCGCCGTGCGCACTCACCCTCAGGTGAATGGTGCTGGCGTCTGCACATCGGGAGAGACGCACGGGGGTGTGTAGTCATGTTGAAGGATGCACCGTACTTGGGGACCGATATCGCGGGCTTGATGCACGCGGCGCGAGCCGAGGCACGTCGCACAATGGAGGCGAACAAGGGTGACTTCGTCCGCGACCACGAGGCGATCCTGGGCCGTCTCGAAGCGGCCGACCTCATCACGACCGAGGAAGGCAAGATCCTGCTCGAGCTGTACCGGGTGGGCTTCGAGGCCGGCGAGGGGAAGGCCGACGTCCAGCGGGCCTACTTCGTGTCCCGCGACACGTACGACAGGTTGGCGGCGAGCGGCTCCGCGAGCCCGATCGCGTTGATCGTGGCCTCCGCGTCGGTTGGTTCGTTCGAGATCTCGTCGGATCCGGAGGGGTCGACGACGGTCACGATTGCTCGGACGAGCTTCGGCTCGAGCCTCGCAGGGATCGGTGCGGGCATCGGATCACTCATCGGTGGCCCGGCCGGGGCGACGTTGGGCGGAGCCATCGGTGGACTGATCGGGGGCATCGTCGACGAAAAGCGGGACAAGAAGAAGTAGGACTTGCTGGGCTACGGGGCAAACGCCGCCCCTACGTGCCAGACATCCGTGCTGTCGAATCGAAGGTCGCGAGATCTGGCGCCGTCGCCTCGCACCCCGGATCAGCCCGGGCCAGGTCGACGGGATCCGGTCGGTTCCGAGCCCAGGCGCGGTTCCCTGACTTGGATGGGACGACACGCCAGGTCGCTGTGATCCAATACGCAGTCGGGTTCAGGCCGGCGGCGGGGCGACGGCGATCGAGCTCGCGCGAGGCTGGTTCGTCCGCTGATCGGAGTTCGTCTTGCCGTCTGCGAACCGGTCCCTCGCCCGGTCATGATTGCTGCCGACGGGGACCAGGTCGGTCGCTTTCGGCAGCCCCATCGGCTTCGTCGAGACGAATACGCTCTCAGCTCGCTCGACAAGGAAGGTCTCGTGCCACACGCCCACGGCTCCGGGCACGCGTCGCGCCGCCTTGTTGAACGCGGTCCACGCGGGGCGATGCTCCTGCGCCGGATTCGCCGCGTAGGCGTACAGCGTCTCGATCGACGCCCAGTACTGCACGATGTACGGCCCGCCCGATCCGACCAGCAGTTGGTATCCGAGCAGACCAGAATCCTGCTCGAGGCTCAACTCCCGGAGCATGCGCGGCATCGCGACGAACGCCGGCCACCAGAGGTCGGGACGCCACCATCGGTTGATCTGCATGCCGATGTGGAACACCACGAGCTCTCCGTCGTAGCGGTGGGTCATGCGGCCCTCGATCACCTTGCTCATCGTTCGATCCCATCTAGATAGTGGCGCTATCTATTGTGGATAGCAATACTATCGACGTCAAGAGGTGATCATGCGAGTTTCGGAACTCTCCACCGACACCGGCGTTCCGGTTGCGACGATCAAGTACTACCTGCGCGAGGGTCTGCTACCCGAGGGCGAGCGCACGGCCCCGACGCAGGCGAGCTATGCCCAGGCGCACGTACAGCGCCTCCGTGTCATCCGTGCGCTGGTCGAGTCCGGGGTGAGCATCGCCGAAGTCCGCAAGGTGCTCGACGCGCTCGACGATCCGCCGGCCAGCCCGCACGATCTTCTCGGTGCGGCGCATGCCGCAGTGACGCCCACATCCGAGAGCGATATCGACACGGCGGCCGCCGAACAGTTGGTCGCGCAGCTTGGATGGCAACCCGGGCTGTGCGACGATGCCGTCGTCGCAGGCGTTGCGCGCGCGCTCAAGGGCATCGCGCAGGCCGGGTTCGAGATTCCGGATCCCGTGATGGCGGCCTACCTCGAATCCGTGCTTCTCATCGCTCGCGCCGAGATCGCCGGCGTACCGACCGATTCGCCGGAGGCGGCCGTGCGGTATGTCGTTCTCGGCTCGGTACTCGTCGAGCCGCTCCTTCTCGCGCTTCGCAGGGTCGCGGAGCAGGTTGCCTCAGCCGAGCGCTTCAGCGGGCCAGGCGCACCGCCGGACTGAATGACGTGCGATCGAAGTGGATCGACATGATCCACCGAGCCCCGGCCGCGGTCGTCTCGCCGCTCCTCGACGGCAAGGGGCGTGCTCATCGGTCTGGTGCGTCGGCGCTCGCTCGGTGCGGGTGCGATCGCGATTTGCGCGCGCTAGTGGCGGACGGGTACCATCGGTCGTGGCTAGCACGCGCTAGTCGCGAATGCGGTTCACGCGAGTGGCAGTTGCCCGACGCGCCCTGTTGACAATGGAGTCTCCATGCACCCTGACCTCGACCACGACGGCGGACCAGCCGTCACCTCGGGCACCTCGGCCCCGCCCGTCGCGACTGCCGATCCTGCGGCACCGGCCGCACCGGCCGCACCCGCCGCACCGGCCGCGCCGGCCGCACCGGCCGCACCCGCGGAGCCGATGGCGCGGACCGCCGACGAACTGCCCAAGGTGAGCGCTCGGTACATCTGGTTCATGGTCCTGGCGCAGTTCGGCGTCTTCATGGCCTTCATCACCCCGCTCGCGATTTCACTCTCCATCAGGGTGAACGAGCTCGCGCCCGGTCGCGAGGAGATGCTCGGATACATCACTGGCGCCGGTGCCCTGTTCGTCATGCTCACGGCACCGTTCA
This sequence comes from Agromyces sp. MMS24-JH15, assembly GCF_043518605.1. Classification (GTDB taxonomy): domain Bacteria; phylum Actinomycetota; class Actinomycetes; order Actinomycetales; family Microbacteriaceae; genus Agromyces. The sequence goes on along the minus strand of NZ_CP171358.1, from coordinate 3,179,559 downwards.
TGGGCATCTGGAGCGATCGCACCCGCACCGCGATCGGCCGTCGCCGGCCGTTCATGATCGGCGGCATGGTCGTGGGCGTGATCTCGCTCATCGTCATGGCGCTCGCCCCGTCGGTGCTGGTGCTCGGCGCCGGCTGGGTGCTCGCCCAATGGGGTTGGGGCACCGTGCTCAGCAACCTGCAGATCTCGACTGCGGACCGGCTCCCAGAGGAGCAGCGCGGCAAGGTAGCAGGCCTCACCGGCTTCGCGACGCAGGTCGCCCCGGTGTTCGGCGTCATCCTGACCGTCGGCGTCACGGGCGATGCCCTGCTCCTCTTCCTCATTCCGGGCATCGTCGGTGTCGTCCTCGTCACCCTCTTCGTCACGCTCGTGCACGAGGACGACAGCCGTGGCCTGCCGAAGGACGCCATCACGGTCGGCGGACTGCTGCGCAAGTACCTCTACAACCCGAAGCAGTACCCGGACTTCTCGTGGAACTGGCTCGGCCGCTTCCTCTTCTACTTCGGCCTCACGCTCAACACGACGTTCACGGCGTTCTTCTTCGCCAGCCGCCTCGGTGTCGAGGTCACCGAGGTCTCCGGAGTCATCGCGACCCTCGGCGGCGTGGGCGTCCTCGCTGTGACCGTCGGCGCCCTCGGCGGCGGCTTCCTCTCCGACCGTTTCCGCCGTCGCAAGGTCTTCGTCCTCATCGGCGGCTCGCTCATGGCCGCTGGCATGCTGATCATGGCGTTCTCGTCGGGGCTGCCGCTGCTCGTCACCGGCTCGCTCATCGTCTCTGCGGGCATCGGCATGTTCTCTGCCGTCGACCAGGCGCTCCTGCTCGACGTGCTGCCCGAGAAGGCGACCGACGCCGGCCGCTTCATGGGCATCACCGGGTTCGCGACGTCGATCCCGCAGTCCGCGGCCCCGCTCCTGGCCTCGTCGATCCTGCTCGTCGGCGCGACCGGCGGGGACAAGAACTACACGCTGCTCTTCGTGATCGCCGCGGCGCTCACCCTGCTGGGCGGCCTGGTCATCCTGCGCATCCGCTCGGTGCGCTGACCGCTCGGGGATCCCATGAGTTCCATTGCGACCACGTCCGGGCAGTCGAGCACGATCGACGAGCTCCTCGCCCAGTTGACCCTCGACGAGAAGGCGCAACTGCTCGGCGGCGTCGACACCTGGAACACCTTCGCGGTCCCGCGGCTCGGCATCCCGAGCCTGCTGCTGACCGACGGTCCGCACGGCGTGCGGACGGTGCGCGACGAGGGTGGGTCGTTCGACCTCGGCAACAGCCACCCGGCCACCTCGTTCCCGACGTCGGCGACGGTCGCGCACTCCTGGGATCCCCGCCACGCCCGCAGGATGGGCGCCGCCATCGCGCTCGAAAGCCGCGACCTCGGCGTGCACGTGCTGCTCGCGCCTGGCGTGAACATCATGCGCGACCCGCGGTGCGGTCGGAACTTCGAGTACTACTCGGAGGACCCGCTCGTCTCGGGCGCGTTCGGCAGTGCCTTCGTGCAGGGCGTGCAGGGCGAGGGGGTCGCGACGAGCGTCAAGCACTTCGCCGCGAACTCGAACGAGGACTACCGGTTCGTCGGGGACAGTGTCATCGACGAGCGGGCACTCCGGGAGATCTACCTCCGCGCGTTCGAGCGGATCGTCCGCGAGGCGAAGCCCGCGACGGTGATGTGCGCCTACAACCGGCTGAACGGCACCTTCTGCTCCGACCACCGCGAGCTGCTCACCGGCATCCTGCGCGACGAATGGGGCTTCGACGGGGTCGTGATGACCGACTGGGGCGCCATGCACGACCGCGTGGCCGCCCTCGAAGCGGGCTGCGAGCTCGACATGCCCGGCGGTGTGGAGCACAACGGCGCGGCGATCGTCTCGGCCGTCGAGCACGGACGGCTCGCGCCCGAGGTCCTCGATGAGGCGGTCCGGCGGATGCTCCAGCTCGTCGAGCGCGCGAGCGGTGGGGCCGTGACGTCCGCTGAGCCGCACGACCCGGTCGCGCACGCGGCACTCGCGCGCGAGATCGCCACCGACAGCGGCGTGCTGCTCGCCAACGACGGCACACTGCCGATCGACCCTGCCGCGGCTCCCGGTTCGCTCGCCGTGATTGGCGAACTGTTCGAGAAGATGCGGTTCCAGGGTGCGGGATCCTCGCTGATCCTGCCGCCGCAGGTCGTCACGCCGAAGGACGCCTTCGACCGGCGCGGCATCGCCTACACGTACGCCCGCGGGTATCGGACCCTGACTGCTGAACGGGACGCCGGCCTCGAACGCGAGGCGCTCGCCTCAGCGGCCGCTGCGAAGACCGTGCTCTTCTTCGGCGGTCTCGACGACTTCGAGGAGAGCGAGGGCTTCGACCGCTCGCATCTGCGCCTCGGCGACCCCCAGGTCGCCCTGCTGCGCGATCTGCTCGACTCCGGTGCCCGGGTGGTGCTCGTGCTCTTCGCCGGGGCCCCCGTCGAACTGCCGTTCGCCGAGGAACTGGCGGCCGTGCTCGACCTGGCCCTGCCAGGCATGCACGGGGGCGAGGCGGCCGCGGCACTCCTCTTCGGTGAGGCGAATCCGTCGGGCAAGCTCACCGAGACGTGGATTCGCACGGCCGACGACTCGAGCGCGGCCGCGGACTACGACCGCGGTGTCGTCGCCCGGTACGCCGAGTCGATCTACGTCGGCTACCGGTTCCACGACAAAGCCGGCACCGCGGTGCGCTACCCCTTCGGACACGGGCTGTCGTACACGTCATTCGAGTACCGCGACCTCGAGGTCCGGGTCGAGGGCGACCGGGTCTCGGTGGCCGCGACGATCGCGAACATCGGCGATCGCGACGGGTCGGAGGTCCTCCAGTTGTACGTCCGGAACAACGACGGTGCCGTCTTCAAAGCCGAGCAGGAACTGCGGGCGTTCACCAAGGTGCGCGTCGCCGCCGGCGCCGCTGAGCGGGTGGCCGTCGAGTTCGAACTCGGCGATCTGTCGTACTGGGATGTCGCCGAACACGACTGGGTGCTGGAGGACGGCGAGTACGAGATCCGGCTCGCCGCGTCCGCCGCCGATGTGCGCCTCGCCGCCCCGCTGGTCGTCGACCGCGGCCGCACCTCGCGGTCGCCGTACCCGGCTGCCGTTGACGCCGACTACGCCAGGCCCCCGATCGGCATCCCTGAGAGCTTCCCGGCGCTCGTCGGCCGTGCGGTGCCCGCCGGAGACCCCTCGGGACGCCTGACGCTGGAGACCAGGTTCGCGGACGCACGTCGTTCGTTGATCGGCCGGCTGCTGCTCGGCGCCGTCAGCGGTCGGGTCCGCAAGGACTTCCGCGTCGCGCAGGCGCTGCCGGAATCCGCCGAGCGCGACGCCAGGCTGAAGAACGCGCACTTCGTGCTCCGCATGATGCCATCCATGTCGCTGCGGAGCATGGCGATGTCCTCCGGAGGCGCCATGCCGTACCACCTCGCGGCCGGGCTCGCGGAGATCGATGCGGGGCATCCGATCCGAGGTATCCGACGTATCCTGCGCGGACCGGCCAAGCCGCCCGCGACCACCCATGTCGGCGCCGGCCCGACCGAACGAACCGAGAGCTGAGCCATGCGCATCACCCGACTGACCGTCGACGGCCTCGAATCCGGTCGCATCACAGATGAGGCGCCCACGATCGCGTTCGCGCTCGACTCCGCGAGGCCGGGCGAGGCGCTCGCGTCCGCTCGCGTGCGTGCCGGCGGCTGGGAGACGAAGACCGACCAGCAGGTCGGCATCCGATATGGCGGGACGCTCGAGCCTTACCAGGAGTACATCGTCCAGGTCGAGGCGACGGGCACGAGCGGCACGACCGCCACGGCCGAGACCTCGTTCCGCACCGGCCGCTTGGACCGGCCATGGGTCGCCCGGTGGATCACGGACGTCGCCTATCGGACCCCGAAGCAGCAGTCGCCCGTGCCCATGGTGTTCCGCACCGCGTTCGCCGCACCGAAGCCGGTGCAGCGTGCATGGATCGAGGCGACGGCGCTGGGCGTCTACGAACTCGAACTCAACGGCGAGAAGGTCGGCGACGAGTACTTCGCGCCCGGATTCACCTCGTACGCGCATCGCATCCAGGTGCAGACCTACGACGTGACGGCGGCCCTCGAGGCATCCAACACGCTCGTCGCGACGGTCGCTGGCGGCTGGGCCGTGGGCTCGTTCACGCACAAGCGCAAGAACATGATCTACGCCGACCGGCAGGCGTTCCTGTGCGAACTCCACCTCGAGTACGCCGACGGCACCGCCGAGGTCCTGGCGACGGGCCCGGACTGGGAGGTCGCGACCGATGGCCCGGTGCGGATGGCCGAGTGGTACGACGGCGAGACCTACGACGCGACCGTCGACCTCGCCGACCTGACCTGGAAGGCGGCCGACGTCACCGCCCCGCGGGGCACGCCCGCACTCGTCGCCCAGGTCGGACCGCCCGTGCGCGCCCAGCGCACAATGAACCCGGTCTCGCGGACGGTCGCACCGAGCGGCGAGGTCGTCTACGACTTCGGTCAGAACTTCGCCGGCGTCGTGCACGCCCGCCTTCGGGGCCGCCGCGGTCAGGAGGTCGTGTTCCGGCACGCCGAGGTGCTCGTCGACGACGAGCTGTTCACCACCTCCCTCCGCACCGCGAAGGCGACCGCGACCTACACCTGCGTCGACGGCGAGCAGGAGTACTCGCCGCGCTTGACCTACATGGGCTTCCGGTTCGTCGGCGTCCGCGGCATCGACCCCGCCGACCTCGAGCTCACAGCACTGGTCCTCCACTCCGACCTGCCCGAGACCGGCGAGTTCGAGTGCTCCGACCCGCTGCTCAACCGCCTGCAGGATGCCATCCGCTGGGGCGGCAGATCCAACTTCGTCGACATCCCCACCGACTGTCCGCAGCGCGACGAGCGCGAAGGCTGGACGGGCGACCTGGCCGTGTTCGCCTCGACCGCCGCGTTCAACTTCGACATGAGCCGCTTCCTCGACAAGTGGCTGCGCGACGTCACCGCCGAACAGGCGCTCGGCGGCGGCATCCCGATGGTCGTGCCGAAAGCCGGAAACCCGTTCCCGACGATGGCGACCTCCGTCTGGGGCGATGTCTGCATCCTCGCACCGTGGGCCGAGTATCTCGCGCGCGGCGACCTCGGCCTCCTGCGCCGGCAGTACGGCACGATGCGACGCTTCCTCAGGGCAGCGGGCCGGTGGGCGAAGTTCCTCTCGGTCGGCACCGACCGCCGCCGCATCTGGCGATTCCCGTTCCACTTCGGTGACTGGGCCGCGCCGACCGGCGGCGCGAAGGACTGGCTCGCCCGGGGCAAGTGGATCGGCACCGCCTACTACGCGAACTCCTGCTCGCTCGTCGCGCGCATCGCAGAGCTCCTCGGTGAGCACGAGGACGCCGCGCGCTACCGCGAACTCCACGAGCAGATCGCTCGCGCCTACCGCCGGGTCTTCACCGACGGGAAGGGCACGCTCATGGACGAGTTCCAGACGGGGTACGTGCTGCCGCTGCACTTCGGCCTCGTCGAGGGCGCAGAGCGCGAGCGGATGGCCGACAACCTGGTGCGCCTGATCGACGCGAACGACGGTCGGCTCTCGACCGGCTTCCCGGGCACGCCGTACATCCTGTTCGCACTCTCCGACAGCGGTCGCGTCGAGGAGGCGTACCGCCTCTTGCTGCAGACCGGCTGCCCCTCCTGGCTCTACATGATCGAGTCCGGCGGCACGACGATCTGGGAGCGCTGGGACGCCCTGCGCCCCGACGGGACGGTCAACATCGCCGATCTGACGCCCGGCGGCTCCGATGGAGAGGCCGGCGGCATGGTCTCGTTCAACCACTACGCCGCCGGCGCCGTGGGCGACTGGATGTATCGCCGTATCGCCGGCCTCGAGCCCACTTCGGGTGGCTACCGCACGTTCCGGGTCGCTCCGCTCCTCGGCGGCGACCTCACGTCGGCCCGCGCCGCGATGCGAACTCCGTACGGCACCGCATCGTCGTCGTGGACGCTCGACGGGCAACGGTTCGCGCTGCACATCGAAGTCCCGGTCTCCACGACCGCCACGGTCGTGCTGCCCGACGGGACCGAGCACGAGTGCGCGAGCGGCCACCACGAATTCGCGTGCGAGCTCCCGGCCGCCCTCGCGAGCACGGCGACGGATCCTGCGATGCTGCCGGCTCGCCGCGGTTGAGGTCTCGCGCGGTCAGCTGGTCTCGCGGGCGACGAGTTCGGCCGTCGTGAACGGACGATTCGTCGGTACCGGCGCCCCGGCGGCTGCCGTGAGCGCCATCTGCGCGAAGTACCGCCCGAGACCCTTGATGTCGATCCGGACGGTGCTGAGGGCCGGCACGAGGAGTTCGGCGATGGGGGCGTCGTCGTGCCCGATGATCGCAAGCTGTTCCGGCACCGCGATGCCGGACCTGAGCGCTGCGCGGAGCAGGCGCGCGGCGATGTCGTCGTTGTAGGCCACGACGCCATCGGCGCCGGCCTCGAGGAACGAAGCCAGTGCGCGGGCCGCATCCGCCGCCTCGACGTCACTGCTCGCCACGAGCTCCACTCCGGGCGTGCGCGCGATCTCCTCGCGTGCGGTCGACCGGCGCAGGTCGAGCAGGTCGGACACGCGCGGATCGGCGGAGCCGGCATAGGCCAGCCTCGTGCGGCCTTGCGCGACGAGGTGGCGCACCTGCAGCACCGGGCCGTCACTCAACTCGTCGAGGGCGGAACCGTCCTCGACGGCCGTCTCGGGCACGATGTGCTCGACCCCGGCGGCGCGGAAGCGCGCGATCTGATCGCGCGTGAACGGCGTCAGGCCCATCACGACATCGGGGGAGAGAGTCTCCCAGAGCGGCTGCGCCGTGCCGCCCGCGTGCGGCGTCATCGTCACGAGCGAGTACCCCGCCTCGTCGAGCGCCAAGGATGCCTCGTCGAGGTTCGTGCGGAGGTTGTGGTCGAGCGGCCAGTCCGGCATCACGAGCAGCACGATGCGGCTGCGTCCGCTCGCGAGGGCGCGTGCGGCGGAGTTCGCGCGGTAGCCGAGGCGCTTCGCCTCCTCGATGACGCGTTCGCGCGTGGCATCCGAGATCTTCTGGCCCGGAGTGTCGTTCAGGACGAATCCGACCGTGGCGCGGGACAGTCCGAGCGAGCGGGCCACGTCAGCTGCGGTGACGCGCTTCTGCGTGGTCGTGGGCATGGCACCTCCGGGTCGGACTTGCACGCGCTAGTCGATTCAGCGTAGCATCCGAGGAACTCCCCGACGGGCTGCCGAGGATCAGCCGGGTGATCTCGAAGAGATCGAATCCCACGCGCGAGAAGTTCCTGATCAGCGCCAGATCAATCACGATGGGGCCAGCAGCCCTGGAAGCTCCGAGATCCCGGCTGGTTCACGCCTGCGAAATGCGCTCCGCCACCGCGGCGACCTGATTCCGGAACCACCGGTGGCCGGCATCATGCTCGTGCGCGGGGCTCCACCAGAAGGCCTGCTTGATGCCGGGGATGGGGATCGGGCAGTCGACCGCGACGACGTCGCCGCGAAGCTCGAATCGTTCGACGAGTGACACAGGGACGAACGCGACGCGATCCGTGCCGGCCACCATGTCGGGCAGGGTGAGGAAGCTCCGCGTCGTCACCTGGGTGCGCGGATAGACACCCAGGACGTGGAGCTCGCGGGTCGCGGCCACGATCGCGGTGCGCCCGCTGTAGGTCGTCGCCCATGGTCGAGCGCCGAGTTCCTCGATCGTCAGCGGGGTGTCCGCGGCTCCCGCGGCCACCAGGCACCGCCATCGGTCCGTGAACAGGTCGATGAACTCGACGTGCTCGAGGTATCCGTGGGGAAGGATCAACCCGTCGATGTCTCGCAGCGAATCAGGTGCCTCGTCGACGACCGCGTCCTGGACGTGCTCCATGCGGAGCATCACGTCGGGTGCCGCCGCCGAGAGCTGCCGGGCCAGCGTTGCGCCGAACACCGACGCCACGTAGTCCGAGCACACCAGTCGGAACTCCCGGCTGCTCTCCTTCGGTCGGAACTCGGCCTGCGCACTGAACACGCGACTGAGGGCGCTGCTCGCCTGCGTCACGGTCTCGAGCAGCTCCACGCCGAGCGGGCTCAGGACGTACCGGTTTCCCGATCGCACGAGCAGCTCATCGCCGAAGTGCCGTCGCAGGCGAGAGAGCGCGGCCGACAGCGCCGGCTGGCTCATGAACATGCGATCCGCCGCGCGGCTCACGCTCCGTTCCTCGAGGAGCATCTGCAGGGGCACGATGAGATTGAGGTCGACCGAGCTCAATTGGAGCGTGGTTCGACCGGGTTCGCCCGCGGTCTCGGCCTCGGGTTCCTTCGTCATCGTCGACGGCCCTCCCTCGGGTTCGGATCAGCGTTCGGTGCTGCGCCGCGCGATCAGGGTCGGCGCGAGTCGGACGGCCCGGTGCTGGTGCTCCGCCCCCTCGACCTCGTCGATGAGGAGGCCGGCCCCGAGGTATCCGAGTTCCTCGCCCGGTTGGCTGATCGTCGAGATCGGGATCGGTGCGTCCCAGGCGGCTTGGTTGTTGTCGTATCCAATCACACTGACGGTTTCGGGGACCGAGATCGGGCGGATCTCGGAGAGCGCCTGCACGATCCCGGCGGCCAACAGGTCGGATGCCGCGACGATGCCGTCGACCTCGCCGTCGAGCACCGGGTCGGCGAGGCGGCGACCCACCTGCCACCCGTCGGAGCGGTTCACCCAGGCGGGCGCGATCACGTCGACCGGCGCGAGTCCTGCCTCGCCCAGCGCTCGCAGGAAGCCCAGGCGGCGGTCGGCGACCGGCTGGAGCGTGTCGGGGCCGCCGACGAAGACGATGCGTCGGCGGCCCGTTTCGAGCAGGTGCGCGGTTGCGAGGTATCCGCCGGCCTCGTTGTCGATCGAGGCCGTGCAGTAGCGACCGGTGTCGTCGTGGAAGTTCAGCATCACGATCGGCTGGCCGTAGGCGTGACGTCCCGCGATCGCGCGGAAATGGGAGGCGTCGTTGAGCGTGAGCAGCACGCCGCGGACGCGCGTCTCGGCGAAGAGGCCGACGTACCGGTCCTCGCGCTCGAGCTTGCCGTCGCTGTTCGCGAGCACGACCGAGAGGCCGCGTTCCTCGGCGGCCCGTTCGGCGCCCCGCGCGATGTCGACGAAGAGCGAATTGCCGAGGTCCGACAGGATCAGGCCGAAGGAGCGCGTGCCGCCGGCGGCGAGCTGGCGTGCGGCGCCGTTCGGGATGTAGCCCAGCATCCCGATGGCCCGGTCGATCCGCTCCAGGGTCGAGGGTGCGACGCGCTCCCGGTGGTTCAGCGCATTGGACACGCTCGCGATCGAGACGCCGGCAAGGGCGGCCACGTCCTTGATTCCGGGGGAGGACGGTTCCTCGCGCGACAGTGCGTCTGACATGCGTCGAAGCCTAACCCACCGTTGGAGCGCTTCAACGCATCGGCCCGGTAGGTATCCGTCCGGCGAATATCGGCTATTCCGCAGACAAGCCCTGACTACGGTCCATTTGGCTGTTCGAGCTGTCCGGCCCGACCTACGCTCTCGTTGTAGCGCTTCAAACGAGGCCGCATTCAAGGAGGAACTGTGACCACAGCACGCAAGCGGGCGACGAAGCTCGTTCCGCTCATCGCCGGCATCGGCGTCACCGCGCTCGCGCTCACCGGCTGCAGCGGGAGCGGCAGCGGAGGCGGCGAGGTGACGGCACCGGACAAGTTCAGCTACCTCTCGTTCGCCGAGAACACCTCGATCCAGGAGACGCTCGGTGCGCTCTCCGAGGGCGAGTGCTCGGCCGAGAACGAGGCCCTTCCGCTGGACGTCACGACGCAGCCGCAGGCGAGCTACGACCAGCAGCTCCAGCTGCTCGCCGGCCAGAACGCACTGCCGGTGCTGTTCGCGAGCGGCAACACGCCGCAGGTCGCCAAGGACCTGCAGAAGGGCGGCAAGCTCGTCGACGTCGAGCAGGCGCTCGAGGACCTCGACCTGTCCGACGCGATCATCCCGGCGGCGAAGTCGACGATCGACGCGCTGTACGACGGTGAGCAGTACGTGCTCCCCACGGAGTTCAACGTCGAGGGCATCTGGTACAACAAGCAGCTCTTCGCCGACAACGGCATCGAGGTGCCGGCCACCTGGGACGAGCTCGTGGCCGCCGCCGACGAGCTGAACGCGGCCGGTGTCATCCCGTTCTCGGCCGACGGCCAGGACGGTTGGCCGCTCACGCGCCTCGTGGGCAACTACATCTACCGCTCGCTCGGACCGGACGCGCTGCAGAAGGTCGCCGATGGCGACGCGAAGCTGACCGACCCCGAGTACGTCGAGGCCGCGACCGCGGTCGCCGAGCTCGGTGAGAAGGGCTACTTCGGCCCGTCGGTGACCTCGATCGACTACATGACGGCCGTGAACCAGTTCCTCACCGGTCAGGCGGGCATGTTCTACATGGGCAGCTGGGTCCTCGCGAACTTCAACGACCCTGCGCAGAACCAGATCGGCGTCGAGAACATCGGCTTCATCCCCTTCCCTGAGGTCGAGGGCGGTGCTGGCTCGTCCGACCAGCTCGCCGCGAACGTGGGCGTGCCGCTCGCGCTCTCGAAGGCGTCCTACTCCGACGACGTCGCATCGTGGCTCGGCTGCTTCGCCGAGAACTTCGGCTCGAACTCGCTCGAGAACCAGGGCGTCATCACCGGCTTCAAGGTGTCGACGCCGGTCGAGGACCTCCCGCCGCTGACGCAGACCGTCCAGGAGCAGATCGACGCGACCACGCAGAGCGTGCTCTGGTTCGAGGCGCTCTTCAACGCGAAGGCCGCCACCACCAGCCAGACCAACGCCTCCCAGCTCGTCACCGGCGCGATCAGCCCCGAGGACTTCATGGAGACCGTCCAGGCCGACCTCGGCAACTAGCCGACCACGGGTGCGCGCCTCCCACGCTCAGGGGAGGCGCGCACCCCTCGGCATGACACGAAAGACCATCTGCAGTGAATCGCGTTCTTGGTGACTGGCGGGCCGTCACCGTTCTCCTGGGCCCCGCGCTCCTCGTCTACAGCCTCGTCATGCTCGTGCCGATCTTCTGGTCGCTCGGGTACACGGTGTTCGAGGGCAACCCGATCATCGGCTTCACCTTCGTCGGCTGGGACAACATCCTCGCCCTCTTCACCGACCCGAAGGTCGCCGACGCCCTGTTCTTCACGATCAAGTACGCGATCGTCCTCACTGTCGGTCAGGTGCTCGTCGGATACGGCTTGAGCCTGCTCTACGTCTTCTGGCTGCGGAAGGCGTCGGGACTGATCCGCACCCTCGTGTTCTTCCCGGTCGTGCTGCCGACCGTCGCGGTGGCGCTGCTCTTCCAGGCCCTCTTCTCGATCGCGCCGCAGCTGGGCCCCGTGAACGCGATGCTGAACTGGTTCGGCGTCGAGTCCATCGACTGGTTCGCCTCGGGGACGACGGCGTTCTGGGTCATCATCATCATGGACATCTGGCGCTCGATGGGCTTCTACGCGGTCCTCCTGTACGCCGGCCTCGTCGACATCCCCGAGGAGCTGTTCGAGTCCGCGCGCATCGACGGGGCTTCCGGATGGCGGCTCATCCGGCACATCGTGATCCCGCTGTCGCTGCCCGTGCTCTTCTCCTCGATCATCTTCAGCATCAACGGCACCCTGAAGGTCTTCGACTCGGTGCTCGCGCTCACCAACGGCGGCCCGGGCAACACGACGACGCCGCTCACGCTGTACATGTACCAGACCTCGTTCACCTACGGCGAGTACGGATACGGCAGCTCGATCGCGCTCATGCTGACGATCCTGTGCCTCCTCGTCACCCTGTTCATCTTCCGTTCGTCGCGCCGCGACCTCACGAAGGGGTGACCCCCGTGACCCACACCACCCTCGAGACCGTCGCCCGCCCGTCCGTGCAGGCACCCGAGCCCCAGCGCCGGAGTCCGATGCGGCGGCTGGGCCGCATCCCCGGCTGGCTCGTCGTGACCGTGCTGCTGATCGCCGTGGTCTATCCGCTCTTCTGGCTGCTCACCGGATCGTTCAAGACGCAATACGAGTTCCTGAACAACCCGACCTGGTCGCTCCCGGAGGACTGGACGAACTTCGACAACTACATCGAGGCGTTCACCACCGGGAACCTCGCCGTCTACATCAAGAACAGCATCCTCGCGACCCTCCCGGCGCTCGCACTCACGATCATCTTCGGCGTGGCCGCGGGCTTCGCCCTCGAGGTCATGGTCTGGAAGGGGCGCGGCACGGTCCTGCTGCTCTTCCTCGCCGGCATCATGGTGCCCGGCCAGATGATCCTGCTGCCGCTGTTCACGATCTACTTCCAGACCGGGCTGACGGGCACCCTCTGGCCGCTCATCATCACGTACACCGCGATCGGGCTGCCGCTGACGGTCTTCATGATGGCCACGTTCTTCCGGAGCGTGCCGCGCGAGATCTTCGAGGCCGCGACGCTCGACGGTGCGAGCATCTACCGGCAGTTCTGGTCGATCGGCTTCCCACTGGTGAAGAACGCGATCTTCACCGTCGCGCTCGTGCAGTTCTTCTTCATCTGGAACGACCTGCTCATCGCGCTGACCTTCACGAACCGCGACGACCTCCGGACCATCCAGGTCGGCCTGCTCAACTTCACGGGCGAGTTCGGCCAGGTGCAGTACGGGCCGACCTTCGCCGCGGTGTGCGTCAACGTGTTCGGCACGCTGATCATCTACCTGTTCCTCAACCAGCGGGTCATGAAGGGCATGACCGCCGGGGCGGTGAAGGGGTGAGTGTCGTCGACGTGCGCGTCGAGCACCTCGCGGACCCGCTCGGGATCGGAACCCCCAGCCCTCGGCTGAGCTGGCGACTGACCACCGGGACGCAGACCGCCTATGAGATCGAGGTGCGCCATCGCGACGGCCGCTCGGAGCGCGTTCGAGTCGAGAGCGGCGACGTGCTGTACCGGCCGTGGCCGTTCGCGCCGTTGGCCTCACGCGAATCGGTCGACCTCCGAGTTCGTTCGCGGCTCGACGGAGCGGGGGAGTTCGGCTCGTGGAGCGAACCGCTCCGCGTCGAGGCGGGTCTCCTCGAGGAGTCGGACTGGCAGGTCGACTGGGTCTCCCCGTCGGTCGAGGCGCCGCACGACGGTCCACGGCCGGCGCACCTCCTCCGGGCCGAGTTCTCGGTCGACGGCGAGATCCGTCGAGCACGGCTCTACGCCACCGCCCACGGGGTGTACGACGTCGAGATCAATGGCGCGGCCGCATCCGACGAGGTGCTCGCCCCCGGTTGGAGCTCGTATCGCCACCGGCTCCGATACCGCACGATCGACGTCGCCGGGCTCGTGGAGCCTGGACGCAACGTGATCGGCGTGCACCTGGCCGACGGCTGGTACCGCGGTCGGATCGGCTTCAACGGCGGGCTCTGGGACGAGTACGGCACGGATGCCTCGGTGCTCGTGCAACTCGAGATCGAGGATGCCTCGGGCAGCCGGGTGGTCCCGCTCGAGTGGCGAGCCGGCGAGAGCCCCGTCGTCGCGACCGGACTCTACGAGGGGGAGCGTCATGACGCGCGCCTCGAGCAGGACGGCTGGTCGCGGGCCGGCTTCGACGACAGCGGATGGCGCACGCCGGAGCGGATGCCCCGCAGCCGGTTCGGCGCCGACCTGGAAGCGCCCACGGGACCTCCGGTCCGCGTCGTCGAGACCATCCGACCGAGCGTCCTCGAGCGGAGGGACGATGGCACCCTCCTGCTCGATGTCGGCCAGAACATCGCCGGGAAGATCCGGATCGGCACCGCGGCGGCCGCCGGCAGCACCGTGAGGATCCGCCACGCGGAGGTCCTCGACGGCGGCGCACTCGCCACCCGACCGCTCCGGTCGGCGACCTCGGTCGACGAGTACACCTTCGCCGACGGCGGCCGCGTGACCTGGACGCCCCGGTTCACCGTGCACGGCTTCCGGTACGTCGAGATCAGCGGCCTTCCCGACCTCACCGTCGACGAGGTCGAAGCGCTCGTCGTGCATTCGGACATGCGGCGCAACGGATGGTTCGAGACCGATCACCCGCTGCTCGACCGGTTCCACGAGAACGTCGTCTGGAGCATGCGCGACAACTTCGTCGACCTGCCGACGGACTGCCCCCAGCGCGACGAGCGGCTGGGGTGGACCGGCGACATCCAGGTGTTCGCCCCGACCGCGGCGTTCCTGTACGACTCGACCGGCGTGCTGCGCAACTGGCTCCGCGACCTCGCGGCCGAGCAGGCCGCGATGGGGTCCGTACCGAATTTCGTCCCGTGGATCGACTGCGGCTTCCCGCGCGATCCCGCCGCCGTTTGGGGCGATGCAGCGGTCATCGTGCCGTGGACCCTCTACCGCCGAACTGGCGACGCCGGCATCCTGCGCGAGCAGTTCGCGAGCATGCGGGCCTGGGTCGATCAGGTGTTCGCCCTGACCGGCGGGACCGGCCACTGGAACCACGGGTTCCAGCTCGGGGACTGGCTCGACCCGGCCGCACCCCCGGAGCGGCCGGGCGACTCGAAGACCGACCAGTACCTCGTCGCAACGGCATACCTCGCGCACTCGGCACGGCTCGTGCGCGAGGCCGCGTCGGTGCTTGGCGAGATCGAGGCGGAACGACGGTATGCCGACATCCACGATGCCGCGGCCTCCGCGTTCCGCCGCCACTACGTCGCACCGTCGGGCCGCGTCGTCAGCGACACCGTCACCGCGACCGCCATCGCCATCGCGTTCGACCTCCTCGACGACGCCGCGCAGCGCGCCGAGGCGGGCGCACGGCTCGCGGAACTCGTCAGCGGCGGCGACTACCTCATCCAGACCGGATTCACGGGGACGCCCATCGTGTGCGACGCGCTCGCCTCGACCGGGCACCTCGACGACGCGTACCACCTGCTGCTCCGCACGGAGTCGCCGTCCTGGCTGTACGCGGTGGTCATGGGGGCGACGACGGTGTGGGAGCGGTGGGACAGCATGCTCCCGGACGGGACGATCAACCCCGGCGAGATGACCTCCTTCAACCACTACGCACTGGGCGCAGTCGCGGACTTCCTGCACCGCGTCATCGGCGGCGTCGCCGAGCTCGAGCCCGGGTTCCGGCGCGTCCGCATCGCGCCGCGCCCCGGCGGCGGACTCCACCGAGCCGAAGCACGCCACGACAGCCCGTACGGGACGATCGTCAGCGCGTGGCAGCGGGTCGACGACCGGATGACCCTGCGCGTGACGGTCCCGGCCGGGGTGATCGCCGAGATCCACCTGCCGGACCGTGCCGGAACCCGGCACACCGTCGGCGAGGGAACGTACGACTACGCGTTCCCCCACCGGGCCGCGGCAGCCGACCCCGTCCGGCCACGACGCTGGAACATCCACAACCCCCAGGAGCGACTCGAGATGATCGAAGCGGGTGTGCTGTGAGCGACGACTCAGGGACGCACGAACTGACACTCCAGCAGGCCGCCGGCCTGCTGTCGGGCGCGGACATGGCCTCGACGAAGGCGGTGCCGTCGCGTGGCATCCCCGCCGTGATGATGACCGACGGGTCCAACGGCCTGGCGATGAACCTGCCCGACTTCTCCGGCAAGGTGCCCGCGACGTGTTTCCCCACCTCCTCGGCCATGGCCGCGACCTGGGATCCCGAACTCGTCTCGCGCGTCGCTGCGCGGATCGCGATCGAAGCGCGAGAGGCCGGCGCGCAGGTGCTGCTCAGCCCGGGCATGAACCTGAAGCGATCCCCGCTCGGAGGCCGGAACTTCGAGTACTACTCGGAGGATCCGCACCTCACCGCCGAACTCGCGACCGGATTCGTCCACGGGGTCCAAGGTCAGGGCATCGGTGCCTGCGTCAAGCACTACGTCGCGAACAACCAGGAGACCGACCGCATGCGCGTGAGCGCCGAGGTCTCAGAACGAGCACTGCGGGAGATGTACCTGCACGCGTTCGAGCAGGTCGTCACCCGGGCCCGGCCGTGGCTCGTGATGGCGTCGTACAACCGCGTGAACGGAACCTACGTCAGCCAGGATGAGCGACTCCTGACCGGCATCCTCCGCGACGAGTGGGGCTTCGGCGGCGTCGTCGTCTCCGACTGGGGCGCGGTCGAGAACCGGGTGCTCGCACTCAGCGCCGGTCTCGACCTGGAGATGCCGTCGACGTCCGGCGCGTCCGATGCCCTGGTCGTGCAGGCTGTGCAGGAGGGCGCGCTCGACCCCGAGGTCGTGCACCGCTCGGCTGACCGCGTCGCGGCACTGGCCAGGCGAACGGCCCACCGCGGGGGCGGCAGTACCCCGCACGACGCCGACCCCGATCCCGACGCGCTCGCCGTCCTCGCGGCGGCCCGCTCGATCGTGCTGCTGCAGAACGACCGAGACGTGCTCCCGCTGGATTCCGCGGCGAACGTCGTCGTCGTCGGCGCATTCGCGCACACGCCGCGCTTCCAGGGCGGCGGCAGCGCCGGCGTGCACGCACGCGTCCCGGCCGGATCGATCGTCGAGGCGCTCGAGCAGCGACACGCCGGCCGGGTGACGTTCGCGCCCGGGTACGACGCGAGCGGGACGGACCTGCTCGAGGACTCGCTCGAGTCAGCCGTCACCGCAGCCCGCGCGGCCGACATCGCGATCGTCGTGGTCGGCTCGCCGGAATCCGCGGAGAGCGAGGGCTACGACCGCGCCGACCTGCACCTGCCGTCCGTGCAGGAACAGCTCATCCGGGACGTCGCCGCAGCCGCTCCCCGCTGCGTCGTCGTGGTGATCGCCGGCGGCCCCGTCCACACCGAGACCTGGCGTCACGAGGTCGACGCGATCGTCGCCACCGGACTCGCCGGGCAGGGCGTCAGCCAGGCGCTCGGCGCCATCCTCGTGGGCGATTCCGAGCCGTCCGGTCGACTCGCCGAGACGTGGCCCGTCGAACTCTCCGACACTCCGAGCTACCTGAGCTTTCCCGGGGAATCCGGGCGAAGCATCTACGGCGAGGGCATCTTCGTCGGCTACCGCGGGCACGACCTCGCAGGCGGTCGCGTGGCGTTCCCGTTCGGCCACGGCCTGTCGTACACGAGCGTCGAGTACTCCGACGTCGCCGTCGAACCGACCGACTCCGGTTGGGCGGTGTCGCTCGTGGTGCACAACCGCGGCCGGCGCCCGGGTCGCGACGTCGTGCAGGTCTACGTCGAACCGCCGGCCGAGAGCCCGGTGCGTCGGGCTCGCCGGACCCTCGCAGGGTTCGCCTCGGTGGCGATCGAGGCCGGCGAGTCGCGACGGGTGCGCATCGACGTGCCGACGCGCGCCCTCGAGCGATGGGACGAGCGTCTCGATCGATGGGTCCTGGACGCAGGGACCTACGGATTCGCGGTCGGGCGTTCGTCTCGGCAACTGCTGGTTCGTGCGGATGTGGACGTCGCCGGCGTCGTGGAGACGCCGCCGCTCACGCTCGACTCGACCCTCGTGGAGTGGCTCGACCACCCGAGTGCCGGGCCCGCGCTGCGTGCGGCCGTCGCCGAGGCGGACCCTTCCGGCCGGACGAGCGGCATGCTCACGAACCCCGTCGCGATCCTCATGATCGGCGGCCTGCCGATCCACCGCCTGGCGATCGATGCGGGCAACGCGCTGACCACCTCGATGCTGGACGACATCGCGGCATCGCTCTGACGTCGGCGCCGCGCGCGCATCCGCGACCTCGCGCGCATCCACGCCGTCGATACCGATGATCACGGTTCCCTTGTTCACCCCGAGGCGACCGCTGGGTTGACTGGGGCGATCCGCGGCGACGATGCGCGGACCGGAATGGAGGCCAGACGTGACCACCCCGCCGTGGAGCCGTGCGGCCGTCGCCGGTGCCTGGAACCGCGGGCACGTGGTGCCGATCGCGCCGGCCCCGATCGTTCGCGAGCGCGGACGCGGATTCTCGCGAGGTGAGTGATGGCGCGCGCATCGGGGGGACGGTCCACGCTCAGCAGGCAGCTGCAGGTGCTCGACGCGTTCTCCGTCGACCACCCCTACCTCACCGCGTCCGAGCTCGCGCGCCGCAGCGGCCTTCCGATGTCGACCACGCACGTCCTCGTCGCCGACCTCGAACGGAACGGGTTGCTTGAGCGCAATCCCGATCGGACCTATCGGCTGGGCATGCAGCTCTGGGAACTGGCCTCCCGAACCCCGGGTGCCGTGGGACTGCGGGAGCTCGCGCTGCCGCACTTGGTGGACCTGCACGCCGAGGTCGGCCAGCACGTCCAACTCGGCGTTCTGGCGGGAAGTGACGTCATGTTCCTGGAGCGACTCTCGAGCAGGACCGCAGTGGTCAATGCCACGATCGTCGGCGGACGCCTCCCGGCACATGCCTCCGCGATCGGGCTCGTGCTCCTCGCCTTCTCCGACCTGGAGGTGCAGCGCTCCGTGCTGGCCGGGCCGCTGCGCCCGTTCACCGATCGGACGATCACCGATCCCGACGAGCTGCGCCGGATCCTGCACGGCGTCCGTCGAACCCGATGCGCGCTCGGCCACGGGTACGTCCACCTCGCCGCCCGCGGCGTCGCGGTCCCGGTCATCGGGGCCGCAGGTGAGGTCGTCGCCGCGATCGGCGCCGTCGTCCCGAACGACGACGAACCATGGGAGCCGATCCGCGACCGGTTGCGCCGCGCCGCTGACGGCATCGCCGGTGACCTGCGCCGCGCCTCGCTGCCGCAGGCGCACCCCGAAGCGAGCCCCGGGGACGCTACCGGGCGCTCGTGCGCTCATCGGATGAGTCGATGGCCTACCTCGCGAGCCGTCGGTCCGGCCCACGCTGACCGAACCGACCGATTTCCACTTGAAACGGAAACCGCCGCCACGAGACCCGTTGGCGGACCTACCGTTTCCGAACCGCAGTCGATGACGACGAGGAGAACACCCCGATGCCCGATCGCAACGAAGCGATGCGCGCGACGCTGCTCGCGCAGGACGCGCTGGTCGTGGAGCGCAAGCGTGCGCGGACCGACCGCGTCGCGCACCTCACGCTCGTGCGCCCCGACGGAACCCGGCTCCCGGACTGGACCCCGGGCGCCCACATCGACCTCGTGCTCCCCGACGGGACGACGCGCCAGTACTCGCTGCTCGGCGACCCGCGTGACGCGGAACGCTACGAGATCGCGGTCCTCCGCGAACCCGACGGTCGCGGCGGCTCCAGGTTCGTCCACGACGTCCTCGCGGAGGGCGACCGGGTCGGCTTCGGCGGCCCCCGCAACAACTTCCGCCTCGCGCCGTCGCCCCGCTACCGGTTCGTGGCGGGCGGCATCGGCATCACCCCCATCATTCCCATGCTGCGAGCCGTGACCGCGTTCGGCGCCGAGTGGGAACTGCTCTACCTCGGACGGCAGCGGTCGACGATGCCGTTCGTCGAGGACCTCGTCGCCGAGCACGGCGAGCGGGTGCAGGTGCGCACGTCCGAACGCGGCCGAATCGACGTCGGCGCCTGGCTCGGCGAACACCACGCGGACCTCAAGGCCTACACGTGCGGGCCCGGCACGCTCATCGACGCCGTCGCACGCGCCACGGCCGCGTGGCGCCCGGGCTGGTCGCGTGTGGAGCGGTTCGCTGCGACCGAGAGCGCCGATCCGGCCAGGACCACGGCGTTCGAGGTCGAGGTGTTCGGAACCGGGACGGTCGTCACGGTCGAGCCGGGCACCCCCGTCGCGGGCGCGCTCCGCCAGGCCGGGTTCGACATCCTCACATCTTGTTCCAGAGGGGTCTGCGGAACGTGCGAGACCGATGTCGTCGACGGCGAACCCGACCATCGCGACGCGATCCTCGACGACGGCGAACGAGCGGCCGGCACCTGCTTCTTCCCCTGCGTGTCCAGGTCGAGGAGCGATCGACTCGTGATCGCCCTCTGACCGCAGGCCGCGCCCGACCACCCCCATCCCGATCCCGACCGGCGATCCGCATGATCTCGACGAAGAGAGCACCGATGACCACCAGCACCCCGACCGCATCGACGGCGATCCCGACGACCGACGAGGACCCGTTCAGCGCGGCCGTCCTCGCCGATCCCCTCCCGTTCCAGCACCGCCTCAGGGAGGCGGGCGAGGTCGTCCTCCTCGAGCGCTACGGCGTCTACGCGATGGGCCGATACGACACCGTCCGGGCGGCGCTGCTCGACTGGCAGGGATTCGAGTCCTCTGCGGGCGTCGGCATCACCGACTTCCGCACGGAGGCGCCGTGGCGTCCGCCGAGCCTGCTTCTTGAGGCGGATCCGCCCCACCACGATGCGCCGCGCGCGGTGCTGTCGAGGATCCTCGGCCCCCGGGCGCTGCGCGAACTGGCGCCCAGATGGCAGGCCGACGCCGACCGGCTCGTCGACGAGGTCCTGGAGCAGGGAACCGAGTTCGACGCGGTCACCTCGCTCGCCGAGGCCTTCCCGCTCCGGGTGTTCCCCGACGCGGTCGGCATTCCCGAGGAGGGACGCCGCCACCTGCTTCCCTACGGGGATCACCTCTTCAACAGCTTCGGTCCCGAGAACTTCCTCGTCCAGCACGGAGCGCCGCACATCGGCGAGCACGCGGGCTGGGTGAACGAGCAGTGCGCGCGCGAGAAGATCGCGGACGGCGGCTTCGGCGACGCGATCTGGTCGGCCGCGGACCGCGGCGACATCACGCCCGCGCAAGCTCCGCTCATCGTCCGCTCGCTGCTCTCGGCGGGGGTCGACACGACCGTCCATGCCATCGGCGCGGTGCTGCATGCGTTCGCCACCCATCCGGACGCCTGGGCGATGCTGCGCGAGGATCCCGCGCTCGCGCGCGTCGCGTTCGACGAGGCCATCAGGCTCGAGGCACCTGTGCAGACCTTCTTCCGAACGACGACGCGCGACATCGTCGTCGGGGACGTGCTCATCCCGGATCGACGGAAGATCCTGATGTTCCTCGGCTCGGCGAACCACGACCCGCGTCGTTGGCCCGACCCGCAGCGGTTCGACCTCACGCGCGACCCGTCCGGACACGTCGGCTTCGGCATGGGCATCCACCAGTGCGTCGGGCAACACGTCGCGCGGCTCGAAGCGGTCTCGCTCGTGACCGCGCTCGCGCGGCGGGTCGAGTCGATCGAACTGATCGGCGAGCCCGAACGGCACCTCAACAACACGCTCCGCGCCTGGGAGACCATGCCGATGCGGGTCGAACTCTCGTGAGCGCGCGTCCCGACGCCATCGCCCCGCGACCGATCCTCAGCCTGCGTGCGGTCGGCGTCTCGTTCCGAGGCGTCCGAGCGCTCGACGACATCACGTTCGACGTGCCCCAGGGCGGCGTCACCGCGGTCATCGGACCCAACGGCGCGGGGAAGACGACGTTGTTCAACTGCATCAGCGGCATCTACCGGCACGAGGGCGACATCGAACTCGACGGCGATGCGCTCCGTCACCTCCGAGCCCACCAGCGCACGAGCGCCGGGATCGCGCGGACGTTCCAGACGCCCACGCTGCTCGACACCGAGGACGTGTTCCAGAACGTCCTGGCCGGCACCCAGGCCTGGACGACCTCAGGGCTGGCGGGCGTGCTCATCGGAAGCCGGAAGGCCCGACGCGAGGAACGCGAGGCACGCGACGTCGCGTGGCAGCACCTGACCGCCGTCGGCCTCGCCGAGTCGGCAGGCAGGCTTGCCGGCGCACTCGCGCATGCAGACCGACGTCGTGTCGAAGTCGCTCGCGCACTCGCCTCACGGCCGCGCATCCTCATGCTCGACGAGCCGGCCGCGGGGCTCAGCGCCGCGGAATCCGACGAACTGCTCGCCCTGATCGCGGCGCAGAGCCGGACCACCGGCATGACGAGCATCCTCGTGGAGCACGACGTCGCGCTCGTCATGCGGACCGCTCGATGGATCGCCGTGCTCGACGCCGGCAAGCTCCTCGCCACCGGATACCCGGACGAGATCCGGGCGAACCCCGCGGTCGTCGCGGCATACCTGGGCGTCGACGCGGAGGTGGCGGCATGAGCCTGCTCGAGCTCGAGAACCTCACCGCGCGCTACGGCCGGGTGGGGGTGCTCCACGGCATCGACCTCCACGTCGAGGAGGGGAGCATCGTCGCCCTCCTCGGAGCGAACGGCGCCGGCAAGTCGTCACTGCTTCGAGCGATCTGCCGGGCCGTGGACACATCCGGGACCTGCAGGTTCGACGGCGCGGATCTCGGGGGAAGGTCCACCGCATCAATCGCACGGCTCGGAATCGGGCACGTGCCCGAAGGCCGCGGCACGTTCGCCGACTTCACCGTCGAGGAGAACCTCCGGATCGGCTCGGTCAGCCGTCGGGGGTCGCGTTCGAAATCGTCGGTCGCGGCCGACTTCGAGCTCGTGTACGAGACGTTCCCCGTGCTCCGGGAGTTCCGGCGTCGGCCGGCGGGCGCCCTCTCGGGAGGCCAGGCGCAGATGCTCGCGGTCGCGCGCGCGCTGCTGTCCAGACCCCGGCTGCTGCTCATCGACGAGCCATCGCTCGGCCTCGCACCGCTGACCGCACGCGACCTCTTCGATCGGCTCAGCGGCCTGCGCGATGCCTGGGCGCTCACGATCCTGCTCGCGGAGCAGAACGCCAAGCTCTCGCTCGCGATCGCAGACCGGGCCGTCCTGCTCTCGCGAGGTCGCGTGGTCCACGAAGGCCCCTCGGGCGATCTCGAGACCGTCGATGCCGTCCATGCGGACTACCTCGGTGCGGGCAGCGCTTCCCGGGAGCGAACACCTGCATCGGAAGACCCGGTCGAGATCGGCGCGAACCAGGGGAGTGAGCGGTGATCGAATTCCTGCAGATCAGCCTCGACGGGCTGATGACCGGCGTCGTCTACGCCGCGCTCGCCCTCGCGCTGGGCGTCGTGTTCCAGGGGACGGGCATGCTGAACCTCTCACAGGGTGAGCTCGCCGTCGTCGCCGCGTACATCGCGTGGTCCTGCGTGCAGATGGGCATCCCGATCTGGCCCGCCATCGTGATCGCCGTGGTCGCCTCCGCAGCGATCGGCTCGGCGCTGTACCACGGGGTCGTCCGATTCGTCCCCCCGCATCGCGAAGACTCCCTGATGACCCTCGGGGTCACCCTGCTGCTCGGCCTCAATGCGATCGTCAGCATCGTCTGGGGAACCGACCCCCGCGGATTCCCGAGTCCATTCGGGACCTGGGTCGTGAACTTCGCAGGGCTCCGACTCACCAGCCAGCAGATCGGCGGCGTCGTACTCGTCGCCGGCACGATGCTCGTGATGGCCCTGGTCTTCACCCGGACCACCTTCGGACTCCGCCTTCGCGCGGTGGCCCAGAACCCGCGCTCCGCCGCGTTCCTCGGACTCCGCGCCGGGGTCTGGCTGTCCGCCGGCTGGGCGGCCGCATGCGCCGTCGGTGCCGTCGCCGGCGTCGTGGCCGCGCCGACCCTTGGCCTCTCGCCGGCGATGATGACCGTTCCGCTGCTCATGGCGCTGGCCGCGGCGAACCTCGGCGGCATCGGCAGTCGCGTCGGCGTCGTGGTCGGCGGGCTCCTCATCGGCATCCTGACGGCGATCGGAGGCCGGTACATCCCCGGACTCGGCGGTGACCTCAACGTGGTCTTCGCATTCGCGATCGTGATCGCCGTCGTGCTGGTCAAGCCTGCCGGCCTGTTCGGCAGAGAAAGCGTGGTGCGAGCATGAGCGCCCCCGTCTTGGACTCCAACCCGGTCGTCTCGAAGAGCGCCCCGCCGATCCGCGCGTCGCACCGTCGCATGGGGTTCTGGCTCGCGATCGCGGCGATCGCGGTCGCCGGCACCGTGCCCTTCCTCATCAGCGACTACGACCTGTTCAACCTGAGTCGGGTCGGGGCGGTCGCGATCGGCGTCGCCAGCCTCAACCTGCTCACCGGATTCTCCGGGCAGGTCAGCCTCGGGCAGGGCGCGACGTTCGGCATCGGCGGGTACGCCGCGATGATGACGATGCGATTCCTCGAGTGGCCCGTGGGACTCGCGCTGCTCGCGGCCGTCATCGTCGGCGCAGTGGTCGGCCTCGTGATCGGACTCCCCGCCGTCCGCATGGGCGGGTTCAACCTCGGCCTGCTCACGATCGTGATCGCCGCCCTGTTCCCGGTCCTCCTGTACCGTTTCTCCGACTTCACGGGCGGCCAGGCAGGCGTCACGCTGGTCGCACCGGCATTCCCGTCGCCGACCGAGTCGCTGACCGACGCGCAATGGCAATACCTCGTCGTGCTCGGGCTGCTCGTGCTCACCATCGTGTTCCTCGACCGGCTCGTCGGACGCAGGACCGCGCGGGCGCTCGCGCTGATCCGCGCCAGTCGGATCCTGGCTGCAGCGAACGGCGTCGACGTCGAACGGGTCAAGCTGCAGCTTTTCGTGATCAGTTCCGCCCTGGCCGCATTCGGCGGAGCGGTCTTCGCATTCGTGCTGGGACTCGTCGTCCCCGAGTCCTACCCGCTGATCTTCTCGATCACCCTGCTCGTCGCCTCCGTCGTCGGCGGCAGCCGATCGTGGATCGGCGCGGTCCTGGGAGCCGCGATGGTCGTCTTCCTGCCGTCGTTCGCGAGCTCGGTCATTCCCGGCGAATCATCCGCGTACCTCGCCCAGCTCGCATTCGCTGTCGTGCTCGGTGTCTGCGTCATCGTCGCCCCCGACGGCATCGCAGGTGGAGTGCGTCGCGTGAACGCCTCGATCCGGCGCACGCTCCGAGCTCGCCGCCAGTCCCGACCTGCAATCCACCCGACCACCCACCGAGAGGAACCCCGATGAATCACCCAGCACGCCGTGGCAAGGTCGCCACGATCGCCGTCGCAGCAGTGGCCATGCTCGCGCTCGCCGGCTGCACGCCCCGAGCCGGCGCCGCCGACACCGGAGGCTCCGCCGAGGACGACAGCCCGATCGTCATCGGTGCCAGTTGGCCCCAGAGCGGACCGCTCGGTTCGGTCGCGCCGGGCCTGTCCGGCCTGGAGGCCGCGATCGCCGCAGCGAACGAGGACGGCGGCATCGACGGCCGCGAGATCAAGCTCGTCACCGCCGACGACGCCTACGACCCCGCACGCCTCGTCGAGAACGAGCGGAAGTTCGTCGAGCAGGACGGCGCGATCGCCGTCGTCAACTTCGGCGGCATCGCGATCGCCGGCCGCGAGTACCTGGGGCGGAAGGACGTCATGGGCGTCGCGATGGCCGGGAACTCCCCGCTGAGCGACATCGAGGCGTTCCCGATGCAGCGAGCATTCTGGCCGGATGTCTCGTGGGAGGCGCAGCTGCAGGGCAAGTGGCTGAACGAGAACGCGCCGGACGCGGTCGTCGGCTACATCGGGTTCAACAACGACCTCACCGAGAGCCACCTCGCGGGCCTCGCCGCCCAGGGCATCACCCCCGCACAGGTCGCGGCGGTCCCGCCCGGCACGGCCGACCTCAGCGCGCAGATCAGCCAGTTCCAAGCCGCCGGCGTCGACACCGTCATCATCAACATCGGCGCACCGACCGGCGGGGCGACGCTCGCGTACATGGACCAGATCGGATGGAAGCCGACGGTCTTCCTCTCGTCCACCGTCTCCGACTTCCACACCGTGATCGGCATCTCGGGTCCGAAGGCGGTGGAGGGCGCCTACTCCTATCAGTTCTTCAAGGACCCGTCCGACCCGCGCTACGCCGACGACGAAGTGGTCGCCGCGTTCGTGGAGGACATGGAGGCCAGCGGCCATGCCGAGGACGCCTCGAACGCGCTCGCGCTCGAGGGCTACGGGCTGGGCGCCGCCCTCGTCGAGGCGCTCGGCCGCGCCGAGACGTACGACAGCGAAGGCCTCCTCGCGGCGTGGGACTCGTTCGACGCAACCGAGAACCCGATGCTTCGCGACGGCACCACCCTGGACGCGAGCGCGCACGGTCGCGTCATCTTCCAGTACCAGCTGAGCCGATTCGACGGCACCAGCTGGACCGACGCGGGCGACATCGAGGACGTCCGAGACCTCGGCATCGTCGAGTGATCGAACACGCGGATCGCGTGTACGTGGTGACGGGTGCGGCGTCGGGAATCGGCGCTGCATCCGCGGCCCTGCTCGCACAGCGCGGCGCACGGGTGATCTCGGCGGATCTCGCCTGGGATGACCAGGGGGAGCCGTCGCCGGGGATCGAGCGCGTCGTCCTCGACGTCGCGGAGCCGATCGGCTGGAACGAACTGGCCGAGCGAATCCGTGGGGAGGGGGGCGCCCTGCACGGGCTCGTGAACGCGGCCGGGATCACGCGGCGGGCCCGACTCGCCGATGCGGCCCCCGAGGACTTCGAGGCGGCGTTCGCGGTGAACGCGATGGGCCCCGCGCTCGGCATCCAGGCCCTCGCACCACTGACGATCGCTGGCGGATCGATCGTCAACATCGGCTCCGCAGCCGGGTCCATCGCGCACTACGGCATCGCCTACGGTGCGAGCAAATGGGCGCTCCGCGGGATCACCAAGTCGGCGGCGATGGAGCTCGCGAGTCGCGACATCCGCGTCAACCTCGTCAGCCCCGGATACATCGACACTCCGATGACCGCGAGCGCGCCCGATGCGTTCCGGGCCGCGAGTCTCGACACGACGCCGATGGGTCGCGCCGGCAGCCCTGTCGAGGTCGCGGCCGTGGTCGCGATGCTGCTCTCGTCGGCTTCGTCGTTCGTTACCGGTGCCGAGATCGCGGTCGACGGCGGCCTCACGGGGCACGGGGGAGGGCTAACGGTCGCTCGGGCGATGGGGTCTGCGCCGTCGGGCCCTGACTCCAAGGCGACTTGATCCGCGCAGGATCGAGGTGTCGGAGCGTCGCGTGGTCAGTCCGACGGTGACGATGCGTCGAGGGTTCCGCGCCGATCATCGTCGGTCGTGACCAGTCGCATGAACGTCTCGAGCAACGGCAGGGTCGGCCTCGTCGGGTCGAAGAGTGCCTGGATGCGCAGTCCGTCGATCATCGCCATCAGCATCGTGACCTTGTCGTCGGCGGTGAGCTGCTCGCTGTCGTGTGCGGTGGTGAGTTGCCCGCTCGAGAAGTGCACGCGCATGCGCTCACGTCGTGAGATGAAGAAGTCGTGCGCCGGGTGCTCGGGGTTCGTCGCGGCCACGGTGATCGCCAGCCAGTTGCGCTGGTGTTCGGGGTGGGCGAACTCGTCGGCGAGCACGCTGGAGAGCACGCGCTCGGCCGAGACCTTCGACTGCATGATGCGGCGCGCCATCTCCTCGTCGTCGTCGTCGCGCTGTGCGAGGGCGGCGAGGAGGAGATCATCCTTGCTGGCGAAGTGCCGGAGGAGTGCGGCGTGCGTCAGGTTGGCCCTGGCGGCGATGTCGCGGAGGGAAGCGCGCTCGTAGCCGTGCTCGGCGAAGCTCGCCAGGGCGGCGCGGACGATCTCGGCGCGGCGTGCCGGCGTGCTCGCGTACGGTCCGCGGCGGCCTCGGGGGGCGGAGGTCGGCGCCGCGGCATCCGGCGCCTCGGCGATGACCGACGAGTTCGAACCGTGCATGTCTTCTCCCCGTCGGCCCATTCATCGAGTCTGGCAGGCCGGCATCCGAAGCCGACTTGTCAATCGTAACCGCTGTGGTTACTCTTGGCCATAACGTAACCAGTCTGGTTACTTTTGAGGAATTCCTCAGCACGGCCCGCGTACGATCGCGTGGTCGGCTTCACCGATGAAGGAGTCAATGGTGACGAAGAACGAGCCGGGCGCGGAGCAAGCCGTCGGCCTCGCCGTGTCCGACGCGAATGTCGCGCCGGCGGTCGACAGCGCGGTGGCCGAGCCGCAGCAGCCGATGAGCAAGGGCTACATCGCCTGGCTCATGCTCGCGAGCTTCGGGGCATCGATGGCGATGATGGTGCCCCTCTCGTACGGCATCGCGGTGCGCATCACCGAGCTCGCGCCGGGCCACGAAGAGTTCCTGGGCTTCATCACGGGCATCGCACAGGCGGTCTACCTCGTCATCAGCCCGCTCGTCGGCATCTGGAGCGACCGCACGCGCTCGCGGTTCGGCCGCCGGAGCCCGTTCATCTACCTCGGCACGGCGATCGGCCTCGCGGGACTCGTCGTCATCGGCCTTGCGCCGAGCCTGCTCGTCGTCGGTGCCGGTTGGGTGCTCGGCATGGTCGGCTGGTCGATCGCCGGTGCAGCCCTGCAGACGATCCAGGCAGACAAGCTGCCCGAATCGCAACGAGGCAAGGTATCGGCCCTCACCGGCCTCATGACGCAGATCGCACCGGTGCTCGGCATCGGTGTCGCCTACGCGGTCTCGTCGAACACGTTCCTGGTCTTCGTCGTGCCGGGTGCGATCGGCGCCGTGCTGCTCGCGCTCTTCCCGCTCATCAAGCCCGAGGGCAGCTCGAAGGACCTCGCTCCCTCGACGCAGGTCACGGTCAGGTCCGTCATCTCGAGCTACGGCTTCAACATCCGCAAGTACCCCGACTTCGCGTGGAACTGGCTCGGTCGCTTCGTCTTCTTCATCGGCCTGTACTTCAACACGACCTTCGGCACGTTCTTCTACGCCCAGCGCCTCGACATGCCCGTGCGCGAGGTCGCCGGCGTGGTCGCCACGGTGGGCATGATCGGCGTGCTCGCAGCCGCCATCGGTGCGATCGCCGGCGGATTCCTCTCCGACAAGCTCCAGCGTCGTCGCCTGTTCGTCATGATCGCCGCCGTGCTGTTCGTCGTCGGCGCGGTCGTCGAAGCCACCGCGTGGTCGCTCCCGCAGATCGTCGCCGGCGCCGTGCTCATGCAGCTCACGATCGCGGTGTTCGCGACCGTCGACCAGGCGATCGTCTACGCGATCATCCCCGAGCGCGACCAGGCCGGTCGATACATGGCGGTCATCCAGTTCGCCCAGAAGATCCCCAGCGCGGTCGCGCCACTGCTGGCCGGTCTCGTGATCATGCTCGGCGCGACCGGCGGAGAGAAGAACTACACCCTGCTGTACCTGCTCGGTGCCGCGTTCGCCTTCTTCGGCGGCCTCATCATCCTGCTCAAGGTCAAGTCGATCCGCTGACCCGGGCGCACGCCCGCCCCGATCTCCCAGCAGCAGCGAAGGAAGCGATCCGTCATGCTCACCGCACCCTCCGAACTGGCCGTCGACGCAGGCGGCGACGGCTTCGCCGTCACCGGTGCCACGCCGCGGCTCTCGTGGAAGGACCCCGTCGACCGCGACATCCGCGCCGCGTACCTGGTCGAAGCCGTGATCGACGACGCTGAGCCGCTCGTCGCCGAGGTGACCGGTCGTCGTCTGGTCGCCTGGCCGTTCCAGGCTCTGCGAAGCGGTCAGCACGTGCGGTGGCGCGTTCGCGTCGCGGACGAGCGAGCGACGGATGCCGCGTGGTCCGCGTTCGCGGTGTTCGAGGCGGGTCTCCTCGACGAAGACTGGACCGCGCACTGGATCTCGCCGGTCGAGGCACCCGTCCGTTCCGACGACGACCCCGGATACGGGCGGCGCGCCGCTCACGTGCTCGCGGGCGGCTTCACGGTCGCCGGCGCGGTCGTGACCACACGGCTCTACACGACCGCGCTCGGCGTCTACACGGCGACCGTGAACGGCGAGCGCGTCGGCACGGTCGAACTCGCGCCGGGCTCCACGTCGTACGACCGCACGCTGCATGCGCAGGCCGCCGACGTCACGGCCCTCGTCCGCGACGGCGACAACACGATCGAGCTCGATCTCTCCGACGGCTGGTACCGCGGCCAGGTCGGCGCGTTCCGCCTCCCCGCCGGATGGGGCACGACGCTGGCTGCCCGCATCGAACTGCACCTCGAGCTCGCCGACGGCACCCGGCGGGTGGTGGTCAGCGACGGGACGTGGACGAGCCGCCGCTCTGCGATCACGCGCGCCGACCTCATGGACGGGCAGACACTCGACCTCTCGGTACCGCGCGCGGCCGAGTCATCCGTACTCGTCGATGTCGTCGACGCACCACCGATCGACTGGTCGCCCGCGCCGCCGGTCCGCGTCGTCGAGACACGCACGCCGGTCGAGCTGCTTCGCCTCGCCGACGGAGTGTGGCTCGCCGACTTCGGGCAGAACGCGTCCGGGTGGATCCGGCTCACCGACCTCGGCACTCCTGGCACCCGCACCGTCATCGACTACGGCGAGGCGCTCGGCCGCGACGGTGACCTCGACACCTCGCACCTCGACTCCGAGCGGCCCGAGGGGCGCAAGGCGTTCGTGCAGCGCGACGAGGTCGTCGCGGGGGAGCAGGCGGGCGACTTCGAGCCCCGCCACACCGTGCATGGCTTCCGGTACGCGCGGATCACGAGGTCCGACGACGGCACGCTCGCGCCGGCATCCCTCGCGATGCGCATCGTGCAGACCGACCTGCGTCGCACGGGCGCGTTCGCGTGCAGCGACGACGACCTCAACCGCCTGCACGCGATCGCCGACTGGAGCTTCCGCGGCAACGCGGTCGACGTGCCCACCGACTGCCCGACCCGCGAACGACTCGCCTGGACGGGCGACTACCAGGTGTTCGCGCCGATGGCGACGCGCCTGTACGACGTGCACGGCTTCAGCCGCAAGTGGTTGCGGTCGGTGCGCGACGACCAGCTCGACGACGGTCGCATCGCGAACTTCTCGCCCGACGGCCGGCGCATCAAGCACCACCTCGACGACCAGTTCGCGATGATGACCGGCTCGTCGGGCTGGGGCGACGCGATCGTCGCCGTGCCCTGGGAGCTGTACCTCTCCTATGGTGACGAGCAGGTGCTCGCCGAGAACGTCGATGCGATGGTCCGGTGGGTCGAGTGGGCGCTCGAGCAGGCGCGCACGACCCGGCACTTCGCCCGCGTACACGCCTCCGCCGATCCTCAGCCGTTCGAACAGTACCTCTGGGACGGCACGTTCCACTGGGGCGAATGGACCGAACCCCAGCAGCGTGACGCCGACGGCAACCGCATCGACCCCATCAAGCACAATCCGATGGCCTGGTTCATGGCCGACAAGGGCGAGGTCGGCACCGCGTACCTGCACAGATCCACCGCGACGCTTGCCCGCATCGCGGGCATTCTGGGCCGCGACGAGGATGCCGCCCGCTACGCGGCGATCGCCGACCGCATCGCCGAGGCCTGGCGGCAGGCATACCTCCGCCCCGACGGAACGACCACCACCGACACGCAGGCCGCCTACGTGCGCGCTCTCGCGTTCGGCCTCGTGCCCGACGAACTCCGCGAGGCCGCGGTCGATCGCCTCGTCGAGCTGATCAGGGCGGCGGGCACGCACGTCGGCACCGGCTTCCTGGCGACCGGCGACCTGCTCCCGGTGCTCGCAGACCACGGGCGGGCGGATGTCGCATACGAGCTCCTGCAGCAGCGCACCGCGCCGTCGTGGCGGTACATGCTCGACCGCGGCGCGACCACCGTCTGGGAGGACTGGGAGGGCATCGACGAGCACGGCGACGCCCACGAGTCCCTCAACCACTACAGCAAGGGCGCCGCGATGCGCTTCCTGCACACCCACACCCTCGGGCTCCGACAGGACATCGACTCCATCGGCTGGGAGCGGGTCGTCATCGAGCCCGTCCCCGGCGGCGGCGTCACCTGGGCGCGCGGCTCGCACGACGGCCCGCAGGGCACGATCACGGTCGAGTGGCGGATCGAGGGCGAACGGATGTCGCTGACTGCCGACATCCCGTCGGGCACGAGCGCCCGCGTGGTGATGCCCGACGGCACCGCGCACCGGATCTGCGCCGGGCGGCACGACGCATCCGCGCCGCTTCCTGCCGTCGTCGCCGTACCGGTCACGGCCTGACCCCATTGCCGCGGGAACGGCACGCGGCATCCAGAACCGAAATCACACCCGCTCAACGAACGAGAGGAACGAACCCATGACCACCTTCCCCGATGGATTCCTGTGGGGCGCCGCAACTGCGGGCCACCAGATCGAGGGCAACAACGTGAACAGCGACTGGTGGGCGCGCGAGCAGATGATGCCCGGCATGGAGCTCTCCGGCGACGCCGTCGACAGCTACCACCGCTACACCGAGGACATCCGCCTGCTGGCCGAAGCCGGACTGACGTCGTACCGGTTCAGCTTGGAGTGGTCGCGCATCGAGCCGGTGCGCGGGTACTTCTCGAAGGCCGAGCTCGCGCACTACCGGCGCGTGATCGACTGCTGCCTCGAGCACGGGGTGACCCCGGTCGTGACGCTGCAGCACTTCACCACGCCGCAGTGGTTCGCCGCCCTCGGCGGCTGGGACGGCCCCGAGGCGCAGGAGCTGTTCTGCGCCTACGTCGAGCAGGCCTGCACGATCCTCGACGGCGTCGAGTGGGTCGCGACCATGAACGAGCCGAATATGCAGGCCGCGATCATGACCGCGATGCGCCACCTCGCGGCATCGGGCGGCGAATGGACCAGTCCCACGGTCGAGGCCGACGGCGACGAGGAGAAGAAGCAGACCCACAGCGAGTTCCTCACGTACGCCGATCCCGAGATCGGGCGCCTGTTCACCCGCATCCACCACGCGGCCCGCGCGATCGTTCGCGCGCGCACCGGCGCGAAGGTCGGTTGGACGATCGCAGCCGGCGCGCTGACCGCGGCGCCCGGCGGTGAGGAGAAGCTCCTCCAGATCCGCCACGGCAAGGAGGACGTGTACTGGGAGGGTTCGCGAGGCGACGACTTCGTCGGAGTTCAGGCGTACTCGAGCCAGCAGGTCGACGCGAACGGACTCGTGCCGCACCCGCCCGCTCCCGACAACACGCTCGTCGGGACCTCGTTCCGTCCCGACTCGCTCGCGATGGCGGTGCGCCACGCCTGGGAGATCAGTGAGCACACCCCGATCGTGATCACGGAGAACGGCATCGCCACGGCCGACGACACCCAGCGCATCCGCTACACCGATGAAGCCCTGCGGGGCCTCGCGGGCACGATCGCCGACGGCATCGACGTGCGCGGCTACCTGCACTGGTCGCTGCTCGACAACTTCGAATGGGGCCACTGGGAGCCGACGTTCGGCCTCATCGCGGTCGACCGCGACACGTTCGTGCGCACCCCGAAGCCGAGCCTCGCCTGGCTCGGCGCGGTCGCCCGGTGCAACGGGCTCGAGTCGGCGGAGGTCGCAGCGTGAGCTTCCCGTTCGCCGACGTCTCGACCCGCTCGCTGACTGACCTGCTCTCGCTCGCCGGCCGTCGCGCCGTCGTCACCGGAGCCGCACAGGGGCTGGGCAAGGCCATCGCGGCACGACTGGCCGAAGCCGGTGCCGACCTGCTGCTGGTCGACCTCAACGCCGACGCCGCGCGCGCGGCCGCCGCGGAACTCGCCGACCGGTACGGCGTACGAGTCGCGAGCACGCGCGCCGACGTCGCCGACGCGGCCTCGGTCGCGGCGGCCGCGGACCTCGCGGTCGCCGAACTCGGCGGCATCGACATCTGGGTCAACAACGCCGGGATATTCCCGAACGCGCCCGTCACGATGATGCCCGACGAGATGTGGGACGCGACGTTCGCGGTCAACGCACGAGGCGTCTTCCTCGGCTCGCGAGAAGCGGCGCGTCGCATGTCGGCCGACGGATCCGGCGGCGTCATCGTCAACATCATCTCGACGGCGGGCGTGCAGGTGGCGTTCCCGGGGATGGCCGCCTACGTGGGTTCGAAGCACGCCGCGCTCGGCATGACGAAGTCGCTGGCGGTCGACCTCGCCCCGCTCGGCATCCGCGTGCTCGGCGTCGCACCGAGTTTCGTGCCCACCGAGGGCAACATCGCCGCCGCGAAAGCCGGCGCCGAAGCGGCCGCCGCCGCCGGCATCGAGATGCCCCCGCTCGACGTGATGAACACGAGCAGGATCGGCCGCATGGGCACCCCCGACGACATCGCCCGCGTCGTGCTCTTCGCCGCGAGCGACCTCTCGATGATCATGACGGGCAGCACGCTCCTCGCCGACGCGGGCGAGACGGTCTGACCCGTGCCGACTCCGGCGCAACGGCCGGTGCGAGGAATCCAGCAGATCCAGATCGGCCGGATCTCGTCGACCGACGGCCGGGCGCGCGACACACTGGCGCGCCTGGTCTCGGCCGGATTCGGCGGCTGCTGCCAACTTGATCGACCCCACGCTCTCCGACTGTTTCGAAGGAACGACCTTGGCCTCTCGCATCGTCTGCAACCCGCTCGACCTCGCCTACCGGTATCAGGATGTGCGCACGCCGTTCGCCGGTCGCAGCGTGCATCGCGAGGCCGCCGACCCGACCGTCGTCCTCTACCGCGGCCGGTACTACATGTTCGCGTCGATGACGCGAGGGTTCTGGCACTCCGACGACCTCGTCGAGTGGACATTGCAGCCGAGCGAGAAGATCCCGGCGATCGACTACGCACCCGACGTCCGCGAGGTCGACGGTGCGCTGCTCTTCACGGCGTCGCGGCGCACGAACGGCCGCTTCTTCCGCAGTGTCGATCCGCTCACCGATGACTTCGAGGAGGTCGCCCCGAGCGACATCGCCTTCTGGGACCCCGACACCTTCCAAGACGACGACGGCCGGCTCTACCTGTACTGGGGCTGCTCCCACAAGGAGCCGATCCACGGCGTCGAGCTCGACCGTGCGACGCTGCAGCGCATCGGCGAGCCCGTGCCGCTGATCGCGGCCGACACCGAGACCCGCGGATGGGAACGAACCGGCGACGACTACGTGCCCGAGGTCCGGCGCGGATTCGCGGGCAAGGTCTTGGACGCCTACATCGGCGACGCACCGTTCATCGAGGGCGCGTACATGACCCGCGTCGGCGACCGGTACCACCTGCAGTACGCGGGACCGGGCACGCAGTTCAACACGTACGCTGATGGTGCCTATGTCGGCGACGGTCCGCTGGGCCCGTTCGAGTACGACCCGCACAGTCCGTTCTCGTCGAAGCCGGGCGGGTTCATCACGGGCGCCGGGCACGGCAGCACCTTCCAGGATCGGCACGGCAACTGGTGGCACGTCGCCACCATGCGCGTGTCGGTCAACGCCGACTTCGAGCGGCGGATCGGGCTGTTCCCGGCCGGGTTCGACGACGACGGCGCGCTGTTCTGCAACCAGAACTTCGCGGACTACCCGATGCAGGTGCCCGACCGCGCGTTCGACCCGTGGACTGAGGCATCCCCGGGCTGGATGCTGCTCTCGTACCGCGCCGCCGCGATCGCTTCGTCGTCGGCCGACGGGCACGACCCGGCGCTCGCGACCGACGAGTCCGTGCGCACCTGGTGGGTCGCCGGCTCGGATCGGCCGGGGGAGTGGCTGCAGCTCGATCTCGGCGCTGAGGCCACCGTCCATGCGTTGCAGGTCAACCTCGCCGACCACGACCTCGCCTCGCGCGCACCCAGACGCCGCGACCTCGCGAAGGCGACGTTCGGCAAGCGCGCCGTCTTCCCCGACTCGCAGCCGACCGAGGTGCGTGTTGA
Organism: Agromyces sp. MMS24-JH15; assembly: GCF_043518605.1. GTDB lineage: Bacteria > Actinomycetota > Actinomycetes > Actinomycetales > Microbacteriaceae > Agromyces. The sequence goes on along the minus strand of NZ_CP171358.1, from coordinate 3,144,303 downwards.
GGTCTCGCTCGACGGTGTCGAGTGGGCCGTCGTGCACGACACGATCGGCACACGCGAGGATGCCCCCCATGCGTTCGTCGTGTTGCCCGAGGCGCGACGCGCGCGGCACATCCGGGTCACCGCGGGCGCGATGCCCTTCGGGGGAGCCTTCGCCGTGAGCGGGCTGCGCGTGTTCGGCCTCGCCGACGTGCCGCTGCCTGGCGCAGTCGATGTCGTCGGCGAGCGGCGCGATCCCCGCACGGCTTCGTTGCGGTGGGAGGCCGTGCCGGGCGCTGTGGGCTACAACGTGCGCTACGGGCTCTCGCCCGACAAGCTCTCCCACTCGTGGCTCGTCTACGACCGGACCGACCTCGAGGTCGGGTCGCTGAACGCGGGGCATCCGTATTGGTTCGCCATCGACAGTTTCAACGGTGCCGGCGTCACACCCGGCGCACCGACCCGCCTCGACTGACCACGCCCACTTCTCTCAGAGACAGGAATCGAACATGCATATCGCGAACAAGGTCTTCGTCGTCACCGGCGCCGGCAACGGCATCGGACGCGAGACGACGCTCCGCCTCCTCGCCGGTGGAGCCTCGGTCGCCGGCGTCGATCTCAATGCCGACGGGCTCGCCGAGACCGCCCGGCTGGCCGGGGCGGGCGGCCGTTTCTCGCAGCACGTCGTGAACATCACCGATCGAGAGGCGGTCGCCGGGCTTCCCGCCGCGATCGAGGCGGCGCACGGCCAGGTCGACGGCATCGTGAACATCGCGGGCGTGATCCAGCAATTCATGAAAGTCGTCGACCTGCCGTTCTCCGAGATCGACAAGGTCATGAACGTGAACTTCGGCGGCGTCATGAACATGTGCAAGGCGTTCCTGCCGACGCTGCTCGCGCGCCCAGAGGCGGCGATCCTCAACGTCGCGAGCATGGGCTCGTATGCGCCGGTGCCCGGGCAGGCGGTGTACGGCGCGTCGAAGGCCGCGGTCAAGCTTCCTCACCGAGGCGCTCTACGCCGAGCTCCTCGACACGAACGTGCAGGTGAGCGTCGTGTTCCCCGGCGCGATCGGCACCGATATCGCGGCGAACTCGGGAGTCAGCCTGGCGGGCGACGCTTCAACCGAGGCGCCCGCGTACAAGACGACCAGTCCGGTCCACGCGGGGAAGGTCATCGTCGCTGCGATCGAGAAGGCGCGATTCCGCGCCACGATCGGGTCCGACGCTGCGGCGATGGACCGGCTGTCCCGCCTCAATCCGCGGTTCGCGACCACCCTCATCGCGAAGCAGATGGGCGAACTCCTCGAGGCGTGACGCCCGGATTTCCCGGTGACGCGGGCCAGAGCGCAGTCGAGTGCGCTCTGGCCCGCGTTCGTCATGTGGCGCTGACTCGGCGCGCGCAGGATTCGCCGATTCTCTTCTATGTCCGCTCTGGGACTTCTATCGGGGCCCCTGCTCCTCTTCCTACGCTTGCCTTCGGCTCATGAGACGCCCGGCGGAACGACCCGCCGATCGTCGGAGCGGATTCCCGAAGGAGCGAACACGCAATGGCGCGTAACCCGAAGCAGACGGCCAGCGAGGCAGACGGCGTGACCTACCGCCGCGCCCGAACGTGGGAGATCGCGTTCTCCCAGATGAACAACGGCTCGGCGATGATCTTCTACGTCCTCGTCGGGCTCATGAGCTACCTCCAGAACGCCGGCTACGGCATCGCGGTGGCGGCGGCAGGCCTGATCCTGACCCTCACCCGTGTGTTCGACGGCCTGATCGACCCGGTGCTGGCGCTCATCATCGAGAAGGTGAACTTCCGGTTCGGGAAGCTGCGGTTCTTCATGTTCGGCGGATGGCTCATCCGCTCGGTCGCGATCCTCATGCTGTTCGTCTGGGGCGCCGACACCGGGCTCGGCGCGGTGTACTTCATCGCGATGTACCTCGTGTACATCATCGGCTCCTCGATGAACGACATCGCAGGGCAGATGACCGGGCCGGTCCTCACGAACGACCCGCGACAGCGGGCGACCGTGCAGGTGTGGTCCACGGTCTACGCATACCTCGTGCCCGCGGCCTTCTCGATCATCTCGACCGTGGTGTTCCTGCCGCGGCATGGCAACCAGTTCACGGTCGGGATGCTCAGCGAGACCGCGATCACCTACGTCGCCTGCTCGCTCGTGTTCCAGATCCTCGCCTGCATCGGCGTCGCCAGGATCGACAAGCCCGAGAACTTCGCGCACATCTCGGTCGACCGCGCCAAGGCCGACGTCTCGTTGCGCGACATGTGGGACGTGCTCACGAAGAACGGGCCGTTCCAGCGCTACCTGATCAGCGGGGCATCCGACAAACTCGCCCAGGTGGTGAAGTCGCAGGCCGTGATCGGCACGCTGATGTGGGGCATCCTGCTCGGCAACATGCAGCTCGGCTCGGTGCTCGGCCTCATCGCGATTCTCCCCGGCATCGTGTTCGCGATCTTCGGCGCCCGCTACGCGGGAAGGCACGGATCCAAGGCGGCGACCGTCACGTGGACGTGGATCTGCCTGATCCTCGCCACGGTGCTGACGGTGTTCTGCCTGGTCGTCGACATGGGTTCGATCCTGGGCAACCTCGCCCTCACGATCGGATTCTTCCTCGTGTACCTCCTCCTCAACGGTGCGTCGATGGTGGTCACCGTCGCGTCCGGCACCATGCGGGCCGACGTCATCGACTACGAGCTCGACCGCTCCGGCAAGTTCCTCCCCGCCACGGTGACCGCGACGTACAACATCGTCGACCAGGTCATCACCTCGCTCGGCGCGGCGCTCGCACTCGGTGCCGTCGCCCTGATCGGATTCACCACCGTCATGCCCCAGCCCACTGACAACGCATCGGTTCCCATCCTGCTCATGAGCCTGGCGCTCTTCTTCGGCCTGCCGATCCTCGGCTGGGCGATCTCGCTGATCGCCATGCGCGGCTACAAGCTCGACCGAACCGAGATGATCGAGGTGCAGAAGCGCGTCGCCGAGAAGAAGGAAGCGCTGCAGTCGGCGGAGAGCGAAACCGAGGTCGTGCTCGCCTGACGAGCGCCGATGTCGGGGGCCGCGGATCGTGCATCCGCGGCCCCCTGCACGTCAGCCCGTGTGAGCCTCGCGATAGGCGGTCGGCGTCATCCCGTGCGCCTCTCGGAACACCTTCACGAAGTAGTTCGCGTCGTCGTAGCCGACGAACAGCGCGATATCGCGCACGCTCTGCGTCGTGGTGGCGAGCAGTCGGGCCGCGCGCTCGGCCCGCTGCCGGGCCGTGTACGCGACGATGGTCATGCCGGTCGCCGACTTGAACCGTCGCGCGAGCGTGGAGGTGGATACCCCGAGCCGGTCCGCGAGCTCGGTCGTCGAGACCTGGCTGCTGAGGTGGAGGTCGATCTCGTCCGTGACCCGACGCACCAGAGCCGGATACTCGCGCTGGTTGTGACGACGGACGTGTCGGCAGAAGTCGGTGACCATCTGCGCGGTGAACGAGGCGGAACGCTTCGGGTCGGAGGAATGGCCGATGCGGTGCAGTCGTTGCGCATACTCCTGCGAGATCGCATCGACGGTGACCGGCGGCAGTCCGCCGCGCTGCGCGGCGACCCGGGCCATGATCCGCAGGATGGTCGTGCCGAGGAACGGCGTGTTCAGGTAGCTGATGGTCTGCGGCATCCGGCCCATGCGTTGCAAGGCGGAGAGCGCTCGTTCGGATGAGCCAGTCTCGACGGCGTCCATGAACTCCCGTTCGAGTCGATAGCGCTCTTCGATCACGGTGAATGCGGCGGACTGCGGAGCCTCCCGGACCCCGGGGGCGATCGTCCCGCCTTCTGCTTCGACCTCGCGAAGACTGCCGAGCGCATCCTCGCCGCCGCCTGCACGAAGCAGGCTGGCAGCTCCGCGATACACGTACTCGGCGTCGACGATCGGATACCTGGTGCGGTAGTACTTGTAGATCGGGAGGTGGGCACTGGGTATGCCCAACCGGCTCATGGCCTCTTCGGCGAGACCCGGATGCATGGGCTCGTGCGTGTACGGGCCGATGACGAGCAGACGGTCATCCCAGCGGACGAGTGCGATGGCCATCCCGAGCGGCTCACGGATCTCATGCACGACCTGCCGGTCCATGTCTCGCACGAACCCGCGGAGCACCGACGCGGTGAAGGCAGGTTGGATGCGCGGGTCGAGGCAGTGCGCCGACTCGAACGCGTCGAGTGCCGAGGCGATGTCGGTCGTGAGTTCGAGCGGACAGCTCAGGACCTCGGCCACCGCGGCCGCGATGGGCTCGAGTGCGTCGTGCGGATCTGCATGCGATGTCGTCGTCATCGATGTGCCTCGGGTTCGTGTGAAGGCAGGAAGCGCCGAATCAGTTCTGATCGCGCGTGATCAGTTCTATCACGCGCCGGTCGGCGGTTCGTATCGTGGTGGGAGCCCAGCCGGCGCGCGCCGGCGAACTCTCGTCGAAGGAGACTCCCATGACACAGCCCGCTGCCCCTGACGCCCGACGGGCCACGTCGATCAACGCGGGGTGGGTGTTCGCACCCGTCGAGCTGTCGACGGACTCGCACTGGGGGGACGTCGCCGCAGTGGGGGAGCACGTCGTGCTGCCGCACACGTGGAACGCGATCGACGGGCAGGCGGGCGGCGACTACCGCCGCGGCCGTTCGACGTACGCACGCGTGATCGAGGCGGAGGCGCCCGACGTCGAGACTTGGATCGAGTTCGCGGGCGTGAACTCGTCGGCCGAGGTGTACCTGGACGGCCGCTTCCTCGCGAGCCACGACGGCGGCTACTCGACCTTCAGAGTGAACGTGACGGACGGGCTCGCGGACGGCTCGGGCACGCTCGTCGTGATCGTGGACAACGCGAAGAACGAGCGGGTGTACCCGCAGCAGGCCGACTTCACCTTCTACGGCGGCATCTACCGCGAGGTGCGTCAGATCACCGTCGGGCGCGAACACTTCGCGCTCGACGGCCACGGCGGCCCGGGGCTCATCGTCACCCCGCGTCTCGACGGTGACCGTGCCGAGGTCGCGCTCAGCGCGGCCGTGGTCTCGACTCCCGGCGGAATGGCGACCGGCGTGCGCTTCACGGTCGACGGCGAAGCGGCCGTCACGGTGCCGCTCGTCGACGCTGAAGCGAACGCGTCGCTCGCGATCGAGCACGTCCGCCGCTGGCACGGCCTGCGCGACCCGCACCTGTACACGGCCCGAGCCGAACTCCTTGCCGGCGACGTCGTGCTCGATGTCGTCGAACTGCGCTTCGGCTGCCGCGAGTTCGCGGTCGATCCCCAGCGCGGTTTCCTGCTGAACGGCGAGGCGTACCCGCTGCGCGGTGTCTCACGCCACCAGGACTTCGAGGGCGTCGGAAACGCGATCACCGAGGAGGTCAAGCAGGGTGACCTCGCATTGATCCGGGAGCTCGGCGCGACCACCGTGCGCCTCGCGCACTACCAGCACGACCAGCGCTTCTACGACCTGTGCGACGAAGCGGGCCTCGTGGTGTGGGCCGAGATCCCGCAGATCACCGTGTTCCTCCCCGGAGCGACCGACAACGCCCGCGACCAGCTCACCGAGCTGATCGTGCAGAACCGCCACCACGCGAGCATCATCTCGTGGGGCCTGTCGAACGAGATCACCCTCGCCGGTTCGGGTGACGACGTGGTCGCCGCCCACCGCGAACTGAACGACCTCGCCCACGAGCTCGACCCGACCCGCCTCACCGCGATGGCGAACCTCTTCCTCCTCGAGACCGACCACCCGCTGGTCGGTCTGCCCGACGTCATGTCGTACAACCTCTACTTCGGCTGGTACGTCGGCGAGGTCGCCGACAACGACACCTGGCTCGACGACTTCCACGCGGCCAACCCCGAGATCGCGATCGGCCTCGCCGAGTACGGCGCGGACGCGAACGCGCAGTTCCAATCCGTCGCTCCCGAGAAGGGCGACTACACCGAGAGCTACCAGGCGATTTACCACGAGCACATGGTCGGCATGATCGAGGCGCGGCCGTGGCTCTGGGCCACGCACGTCTGGAACCTCGCCGACTTCGGATCGGCCGGACGTGACGAGGGCGGCGTCGCGGGCCGCAACCAGAAGGGGCTCGTGTCGTTCGACCGGTCGCTGAAGAAGGACGCGTTCTACGTGTACAAGGCGGCATGGTCGAGCGAACCGTTCGTGCATGTCGCAGGTCGTCGGCGCGAAGAACGGGCCGAGGATGTCACCGAGGTGATCGTGTACTCGAACCAGGAGCGGGTCGTGCTGTCGGTCGACGGCGTCGAGGTCGGGGCAGTCGAGGGCCGCCGAGTCTTCCGCTTCCAGGTGCCGTTGACCGGCGAGCACGAGGTCACCGCCCGCTCGGGCGCATCGACCGACACGATCATGCTGCGCAAGGTCGACGAGGTCTCCGCCGCAAGCCTGATGCCCACCACGAGCATCGTCAACTGGTTCGACGAGGCCGAGCTGCCCAGTCCCGCCGGGTACTTCTCCGTGCGCGACTCGTTCGGCGACATCAAGCAGTCCGAGGACGGCGCCCGCGTCATCGCCTCGGTGATGGAAGCCGTCGCGACGAGCCGCGGCGAGGTCGGCCACGGCGTGGAGATCCCGCCGTCGATGCAGGCCATCGTCGACCGCATGAGCGTCGAGAAGCTCATCAAGCAGGCCGGCGGCGTGTCCATCGAGCGTGTCGCCGCGCTGAACGCCCAGCTCAACCTCATCGCCAAATGACATCGCCGTCCCGCAATCCCGCCAGGTTGTTGCCGGTCGACCCGTCGACGCGTGCGATCGCGCTCGAGCTGTACGAGCGTGTGGCGGGGAGCCCGATCATCTCGCCGCACGGCCATGTGCCGCCGTCGCTGCTGCTCGACGACGAGCCGTATGCCGATCCGGTGGCGTTGCTGGTCACGGGTGACCACTACGTGACCCGCCTCCTGCACGCCGCAGGGGTCGACCTCGCCGAACTGGTCGTGGACGAGGCTGCCGGGCGGGATGCGCGCACGGTGTGGCGCACGCTCGCCGCGCATTGGCACCGGTTCGCGGGCACGGCATCGGGGTACTGGATCGAGGAGGAGCTCGACGGGGTCTTCGGCATCACGACCCCGCTCGCGCCCGACACGGCGGATGCGATCTACGACGAGATCACCGCGGCGCTGGCGCGTCCGGAGTTCCGACCGCGTGCACTGTTCGAGCGGTTCGGCATCGAGTTCCTCGCGACCACCGACGACCCGCTCGACGACCTCGCCGAGCACGCGCTGCTTGCGGCATCCGACCTTCCCGGGCGGGTGGTTCCGACCTTCCGACCGGACCGGTATCTCGATCCCGATGCGGTCGGGTTCGCGGGCAACGTCGAGCGACTGCTCGCCGCGACCGGGCAACCAGGTGACTTCGTCGGGTACCTCGGCGCACTCGAGGGTCGGCGCGCGCACTTCATCCGACACGGTGCGGTCTCGACGGATCACGGGGTCGAGGAGCTGTTCACGGTGGACCTCGATTCAGGCGAGGGCGAACGGCTCTTCCAAGCTGTGGTCGCCGGTAAGGCGAGTGCGGGGGAGCGGCGTGCGTTCCGCGGGCACATGCTCGTGCAGATGGCGCGCATGAGCGTCGACGACGGACTCGTGATGACGATCCACCCTGGTGTGCTCCGCAACCACTCGACCGCCACGCACAACCGGTTCGGACCGGACACCGGTCACGACATCCCGGTCGCGACCGAGTTCACGCGCGGCATCCGACCGCTGCTGGAGCGTTACGGCCTGGAGCGTGACCTCCATCTCGTGCTGTTCGCGGTCGACGAGACCACTTACTCCCGTGAACTCGCGCCGCTCGCGGGGTTCTACCCGAGCGTGTACCTGGGTGCACCGTGGTGGTTCCTCGACGCGCCCGACGCGATCGCCCGCCACCGGGCTGCCATCACCGAGACCGCGGGTTTCTACCGCTCGAGCGGGTTCATCGACGACACGCGCGCGTTCCTGTCGATCCCGGCCCGTCATGACACGGCCCGCCGCGTCGATGCCGGGTTCCTCGCGCGACTCGTCGCCGAGGGCCGGGTGCGAATGGATGCCGCGGAGCGAGTCATGGACGATCTGGTCGACGCCATTCCCCGAGAGGTCTTCAAGCTGTGATCGCCCTGCCACCGGCCGCGGCATCCGCCACGCGCCTGTCCCGCGAAGCGGCCGGCATCCCGACTCCGCCGGAGCGGATCGTGCACCTCGGTCTGGGCGCGTTCCACCGCGCCCATCAGGCCTGGTACACCGCGCACGCGACCGACGCCGACGAGTGGGGAATCATCGCATTCACCGGCCGCAGCCGCGACCTGGTCGATCGGCTCGGCCCGCAGGACGGTTTGTACACGCTCGTCGAGCGCGCCGCCGACCGCGACCGGTACGAAGTGGTGCCGTCGATCGTCCGCGTCGAAGCCGGCGACGACGTGGCGGGGTTCGTCGCGGCCGTTGCCGACCCGCGGATCGCGATCCTCACGCTCACCATCACCGAGGCCGGCTACCGGCTCTCCGCCGACGGTACTCCGAACCTCGAGGAGGCCGCCGCGGCATCCGATGTCGAATCGCTTCGGAACGCGTTCACGCGCGACGCCCCTGGCGACGCGACAGACGCCGCCCGGCCCGCGACCGCGCTCGGCCGGGTACTGCTGGCCCTCGACGCCAGGCGTCGCGCCGGCGCCGGCCCGATCGCGCTCCTGCCCTGCGACAACCTGCCCGACAACGGCGGGCTCCTGCGACGCGCGCTGGCCGACCTCGCAGGACGTACCTCGCCCGACCTCGCCGAGTGGTTGGGGAAGTCGATCTCGGTCGTCTCGACCTCGATCGACCGCATCACGCCGGCGATCGACGCCGAGGCCGAGTCGCATGCCGTCCTCGAGGCCACCGGATGGCTCGACACCGCGCCGGTCGTGACCGAGCCGTTCTCGGACTGGGTGCTCGAGGGCGACTTCCCCGCCGGCCGGCCGGACTGGGAATCCGCAGGCGCCCGGTTCGTCGACGAGATCGCTCCTTGGGAGAACCGGAAGCTCTGGATGCTGAACGGCGCCCACACCGTGCTCGCGACCTTCGGCCAGTCCCGCGGCCACACGGTCGTCTCGGCCGCGATCGACGACCCGCTCTGCCGCGACCTCGTCGAAGCGCTCTGGGACGACGACGCCCGACAGCTGCCCGGGTTCGACCTCGCCGACTACCGGGCCGCGCTCCTCGAACGCTTCCGCAACCCCCGCATCGAGCACCGCCTCGCGCAGATCGCGCAGGACTCGACCACCAAGATGCGGTTGCGCATCGTGCCCGTCGCACTCGGCGAACTCGCGTCCGGGCACCAGGCGCCCGGCTGCGCCGCCGCGATCGCCGCGTGGATGCTCGGCGTGCGCGCCGGCTGGGCACCGGTCCCGGACGGCATCGACCAGACCGCGCTCGCCGATCTCGATGCATCCGCCCGGCACGCCCTGCTCGCCGCATTGGATGCACGCCTCGCGGATGACGCCGGCTTCGCCGCACGCGTCGCCGACGCGGTCACTGCGCTCGAGACATCCTGACCCCGAATCCCGCTCACCCACGATCCACGGAGCAACACCATGAGCATGATCATCGACAGAGCCGACGTCATCGTCAGCAGCCCCGACCGCAACTTCGTCACCCTCAAGGTCACGACGGCCGACGGGCTGACGGGTCTCGGTGATGCGACCCTGAACGGCCGCGAACTCGCGGTCGTCGCGTACCTCAAGGAGCACGTCGTGCCGCTGCTCATCGGCGCGGACGCCTCGAGGATCGAGGACACGTGGCAGTTCCTGTACCGGTCGGCGTACTGGAGGCGCGGGCCGGTCACGATGGCCGCGATCGCCGCCGTCGACATGGCGCTCTGGGACATCAAGGGCAAGGCCGCCGGCATGCCGGTGTACCAGTTGCTCGGCGGCGCGTCCCGCACCGGACTGCTCGCCTACGGGCATGCTTCGGGCAAGGAACTGCCCGAGCTCTTCGACTCGGTGCGCTCGCACCTCGAGCAGGGATACCGGGCGATCCGCATCCAGACCGGCGTGCCCGGCCTGAAGGCGATCTACGGCATCGCGTCGCAGTCCGCCGACACCGGCGGCGGCGAGGCCCGCTACGACCACGAGCCCGCCCGCCGCGGCGCGAAGCCGGTGCAGGAGGACTGGGACACGCGCGCATACCTGCGGCACCTACCGGGCGTGTTCGAGGCGGTCCGCAACGAGTTCGGGCCCGAGATTCCGCTCCTGCACGACGGGCACCACCGGATGACGCCGCTGCAAGCCGCGAAGCTCGGCAAGGAACTCGAGCCGTACGACCTGTTCTGGCTCGAGGACTGCACGCCGGCCGAGAACCAGGAGGCACTGCGTCTCGTGCGCCAGCACACCACCACTCCGCTTGCGATCGGCGAGATCTTCAACACGATCTGGGACTTCAAGGACCTGATCCGCGACCAGCAGATCGACTACGTGCGGGGTGCCGTCACGCACATGGGCGGCATCAGCCCGCTGAAGAAGACCCTCGAGTACGCGGCCATGTACCAGGTGAAGTCGGGCATGCACGGTCCGACCGACATCAGCCCCGTCGGCATGGCCGCCGCGATGCACCTCGGCCTGTCGATCCACAACTTCGGCATCCAGGAGTACATGCGGCACGGGGCGAAGACCGACCGGGTCTTCGAGCAGTCCTTCACCTGGGAGAACGGGCTGCTGCATCCGGGCGACGAGCCCGGCCTCGGCGTCGAGCTGAACCTCGACGAGGCAGGCAAGTACCCGTACGAGCAGGCGTACCTGCCGTACAACCGCCTCGCCGACGGCACCGTCCACGACTGGTGAGATCCATGGATGCTGCGGTCGGCCCCGCCTCGCAGACCGCCTTGGTCGTGATGGGGGTGGCGGGGGCCGGGAAGTCGACCCTCGCTGCGGCCCTCGCGGAACGTCTCGATGCCGTGTTCGTGGAGGCCGACGACCTGCACTCTGTGGAGGCGAAGGCGCAGATGGCCGCCGGCATGCCACTGACCGACGAAGACCGCTGGCCCTGGCTCGCCCGTGTCGCGGCTCGCGCACGCGACGAGCGGGTCGAAGGACGCGCGGTGGTCGTCTCATGCTCGGCACTCAAGCGGTCGTACCGCGAGTTCCTCACCCGGGTCAGTGGGACGGAACTCGCATTCGTGCATGTGCACGGCACCGAGAGTCAGCTTGCCGAACGCATCGGAGCGCGGGCCGGCCATTTCATGCCCGCATCCATGCTCACGTCGCAACTGGCCACGCTCGAACCGCTTTCGGCCGACGAGCACGGTTTCGTCGTGGCCCTCGAGCTCCCGGTCGTCGACGCCGTTGACCGCACGCTCGACTATCTCAAGAGGAACGCATGACTCGATGGGCGGTACTCGGGACCGGCATGATCTCGCACCAGTTCGTGCCAGACCTGCAGTCGGTGTTCGGCGACGACAGCGTGATCGTCGTCTGGGGCCGCGACGAGGCCCGCACCTCGGTGTTCGCCGAGCGGCACGGGATCGCCGCCTCCACGACGGATCTGACCGAGGTGCTGCGACGCGACGACGTCGACGCCGTCTACATCGCGACGCCGATCGCGAGTCACGCGGCGATTGCGATCGAGGCGATCGCCGCCGGCAAGCACGTGCTCATCGAGAAGCCGATGGGCTCCAGCGCCGCCGAGATCGTGCAGATCTTCGACGCCGCCGAAGCCGCGGGCGTGTTCGCGATGGAGGCGATGTGGATGAAGTTCAATCCGTTGCATGTCGACCTCGTCCAGCGCGTGAAGGTCGGGCTCACGGGAGAACCTCGCAGTATCTCGGCGACCTTCGGCATGCCGACGCCACCGAACGGCCGGGCCTGGACCGTCGAGCGCGGCGACAGCGCCGTGCTCGACCGAGGGATCTATGCCGTCACACTCGCGCAGTGGGTGCTCGGCGAGCCGGTCGCGGTCGACGCATCCGGAGTCGTCGAAGACGGAACCGACGTTGAGGCCCGCGCCACGCTCACCTTCACGAACGGGGCACGGGCCGACGTGGCGTGCTCGGCGATCGGCTTCCTCGACCAGTCCGCGACGATCAACGGCACGCTCGGGTGGATCACGATCGAGCCGATGTTCTGGGCCGGCACCACCGCGCGAGTCCACGCGGGCTCGGTCGAGGCGATCATGCACTCGCCCGAGCGAGTCGTGCGTCCCAGAGAGGGCTCGGGATTCCAGCCGATGCTCGGCTCGGTCGCCGACGCACTCGCGGCAGGCGAGCGGCAGGTCGCCCGACACGACCGAGCTGCGACGCTCGCTGTGGCTCGAACGCTCGACGTGATCCGCGAGCAGGTCTTCGATTCCAATCGTGATCACGAGATCGGTGGCTGATCGCCGGCGCACCAACTCCCTCGGCGCGCCGCCCAGAACCCTGCGCCGCAAGGGGACTGAATTGGCCTGGTTCTTGTTCCGTCTCCGGGGTCTCCGGGCAGGGTGGCCGGGCTCCGTCGTGATGACGTCCCCACCAGACTGCCCGGTGCCGTAGTGGGAACTCGCCCCGGCGATGGTGACCGACTATTCACCACTATTCGATCGGAGACGACCCCAGACGGATCTAGGCGAAGCCGGGTAGTCTGAATGGTTTCGTACATGACGCACGAGAACATCCTGATCAGCTCTAGATCCGTCGAGTGGAAACGAGTGTCGGGCGGGAGCCCGAAATGCCCGCCTGCACCCAACGGTCGCCAGTTCAAGTCTGGCCCGCCCCACAAATACGATTTGATCAGGGGTTTTGATCACTGTATTGCATGCCATTGTCGGAATGCGATCCGGAATCTCAGATGTCCGGATGACGCTCGATCGTTCTCGATTCGACGCGTCTCGAGTCGTCCGGGGTGATGCCGGGTCTGACGCCGCCGGCCGGAACCCCATTCCGTTGTTCCTAGAGCGGGAGCTTGGTCGTGCAGTCGATCTTCGTGTAGCGGCGACCCTTCTCATCGATCGAGGTGCCGCCGGAACCGTACGCTCGGCAGCCGGTGTAGCCGTCGTATCCGCCTGACGAGCTCGAGCCGCCGTTGCTTCCGCTGCTCGATTCGGCGGCCGGCTCCTGAGCTTGTCGGGCCGCTTCGGCTTGTCGTTGTTCCTCGGCGAGGCGGTTGGCCTCAGCAACTCGTTCCGCTTCGGCTTGCGCGGCGGCCGCGGCGGCGGCTGCCTCGGCGGCCAGTCGAGCAGCCTCCGCTTCACGGGCGACTGCGATCGGCGTGAAGGTCGCAGCGTCGTTCTGGTAGGTGGTCATCCGTGCGCTGATGGCGGCGATGTCCCTGAGCCAGCGGTTGTGGATGTCCGGTGTGACCCAGTCGATCGCGTCGGCCGCGGCGTTCGTCGCAGCGATGGTGGCGATCACCGCGGCAACGGCGCCGGTCGTGGCCACGAGGTCAGCGGAGGACTGCCGCTCGGTGGGGGCGACGACGGGCGCTGCCGCGGTCTGCAGCGCCTCGATCTCAGCCATGGGACTGCACTCGACCGCCGGCGAGAAGATGCCCGCCTCTGCTTCTTCCGCTTGCGAGAGCGCGTTGTTCGATTCGCCGAGATAGCGCACGTTGTCGCCGTACTCGGCAGGGACCGCGAGGCCCTGGGAGATCATCGCGCTGCCGGCGGATGTGCCGTCGGCGGTGGTGACCTTCGCGAGGAGTCGACCGTACCGGTCGTGCCGGACCTCGTCGTATGCGAGGTCGACGAGGCTGCCGGTCGGGAGGAGTGTCTCGAGCGCGGCGGTCGCTTCCGGGCCGAGGCATTCGGATTCGCCGGTGACGGCGTTGTCCTCTGGTGCGTTCATGTTCAGGATTCGCACACGCGTCTTCTGCCCGTCGATCCGGACGTCGACGGTGTCGCCGTCGACGACGCTGACGACCTCGGCTTCTTGGGCCCAGGTCGGGACCGCCGAGAGGCTGAGACTGCCCGCGGTCATGAGCACCACGACTCCGGCCCCGATTACCGCCATCGTGGTCTTGGGTCGCCGTTCGTAGAGGCGGAACACGGGGAGGTCGCGAAGGCGTTGCGGCTCTCGCCGAGGAACCGGCTGGCCGGGCCAGTACAGCCATTCCGGCTTCTGATCCTTCTCCGCGGTGTAGCGACGGTGCTCCTCGGGCGACATCGTTCGGCGTCGCGACACGATCCTGCGGAGCCCCAGCACCGCGAGCATGGCGACCGCGGCGACCACCACGAAGACCAGCCAGTCGAGTGAGGTCTCGACGCCGGCGGTATCGAGCGCGTCGCGCTGGGATGCGACCGTGCTCAGTGCGATCCTCATTCCCGTGGCAGCGACCGCGATGGCGGTCAGGATGAGGAACAGTCCCTTGCGCTGGGGGAGTTCGCGTTGCACCCCGGTTGTGGTGATCACCCTGAACATGGCCAGCACTGCGAGGAACACCAGCACGAGCGGCCACCAGAACACGATGAGGAGGAGGGCGCCACGCCAGTCGTCGGGCAGCGCGAAGGCAGATCTCATCGGCTGCGCGAAGAGGGCTTTCATAACGGGTGGGGCTTTCGGGTGGTGCTGCGGATCGGGTACTCAAGCCTACGAAGCCCGAAGAGGTGGCTCGCGCCCGGCAGACGCCCCAGTTCGGGGAGGCTTCGATTGCATGCGCGTGCGCGTTTCTCGGCCCACCGGAGATATCGAGGTATGCAACTGAGATCTTCGATCCGCTGCAATCAGTTCCGTGAGTCAGCGCTGACTCTGTCGGCGGGCGTATTCGCCGGGCCTGCCGAATACCCGGTGGGTGACCGCTCTCCTCGGGTCCACGGCAATGTCGGCTAACTACCGAGTACGCAGCTTCGAGGCGCGCCGAGAACGTCTACTGGATGATGGGCTCCCACTGCTTGCTGCGGCGCGCCCCGGGCGTGCGGGCTCGGTCGTTCGCGTCAGGTTGCGGGCGTCCCGCGGGTGAGGCCGCGAGCATCGTCATGGCCACCGCGCTCTTCGTCGACCACGGCACGGGGCGCTGTCGTCTGATCGACCAGGGTGGTCACTCGGCCGAACCCGTCGACAATGCGCGCTCGCCCTCGTGGACCTTTGCGGCAGCGCTCAGCTCGGCGTACCGGGGGATGATGCTCGTGAGGAATGCACGGAGGATGGGCTCGAGGTCGATCGTTCGTCGGTCGTAGAGCCATTGGACCTGCAGTCCTTCGAGGAGCCCGACGAAGCCGGCCGCGAGCTGGTCGGAGTCGAGCGGTGACTCCAGCTCGCCCTGCTCCCGGAGCGCGTCGAACGCAACGGAGAAGTAGTTCCGGAGATCGTCGTAGCGTTCCCGGAAGTGCTCGTGGCCAGGGTGTTCGGGAGACGCGCCTTCCGCGGTCAGCACGCTGTAGAGCTCGACCAGGCCGGGCCGGAGGTTGTTGTCGGCGACGACTTCGAGCATGCCGAGGAACGCATCGATGGACGAACCGAGCGGCGGCATCAACAGTGCGCTCTGTGCTTCGCGCACTTCCAGCACTGCGGCGAGCAACTCGGCCTTGTTCGCGAAGTGATGCACGAGGCCGCGCTGGCTGATTCCAGCGCGCTCAGCGATCTCCTTCATCGTGGTCGCCCGGTAGCCGGTCTCGGCGAACACCTCCATCGCCGCGTCCAGGATGCCGCTTCGAACGCGCGCTGTCTTCGCGTAGGGACCGCGGGTGGTGGGCATAGCTCGAAACTACCATCGTGGCGCGATTTTCGTGCTACGGTCTTCGAAAATCGCGCCGCAAAGGGGTTTTCGGCGCACCAACCAGACGAAGGGGTCTCAGATGAGCCACAACGAGGACACGATTTCCGCTGTGGGGGGCGCGGCATCACCTCTCGCGGGTCCGGTCGCTTCCGAGGAAGCGGAAGCGCTTGCCGCCGCATCGGGCGTTGACCAGAAGCCGGATCTGCCGAAGGTACGCACTGGATTCATCTGGCTGCTGTTCGGCGGTGTGTTTGGTGTCTACCTTGCGTTCGTCACGCCGCTGGCCATCGCGCTCTCGATCCGCGTGAACGCCCTCGAGCCCGGCCACGCCGAATACCTCGGGTACATCCTCGGCATCGGGTCGCTGGCGGCCCTGCTGGTCGGCCCCCTCGGCGGCCAGCTGAGCGACCGGACCCGCTCGCGTCTCGGCCGTCGTCGGCCGTGGCTGATCGGCGGCATGATCGGCGGCACCATCGCCCTCGTCGTGCTCGCCGTGGCACCGAACCTCGTCGTGCTCACCATCGGCTGGGTGCTCGCGCAGATGACCTTCTCGCAGGTGATCAACAACTTCGTCACCATCCAGGCCGACCGCCTCCCGCTCTCGCAGCGTGGCAAGGTCGCCGGCATCACCGGCCTGGCAACCATGGTCGCTCCGGTGTTCGGTTCGGCGGTCGCCGGGTCTCTTGCGTCCTCGCCGTTCGCCCTGTTCCTGGTCCCCGGTGTCATCGCCGTCATCCTGGTCGGCCTGTTCGTGCTGCGTTACCAGGAGGAGGACAGCCGCGGTCTCACCTTCGACGCCCGTCTGACCTTCACGTCGGTCGTCGCGAAGTACGTCTTCAACCCGATGGAGAACCGCGACTTCGGGTGGAACTGGCTGGGACGCTTCCTGTTCTTCTTCGGCCTGACCCTCGCCACCACGTTCACCGCCTTCTTCTACGCGCAGCGCCTCGGCCTGTCGGTCGAGCAGGTCGGTGGCCTGATCGCCATCGCCGGACTCATCGGAGTCGTCGGCACGATCCTCGGTGCCGTCGGCGGTGGCTTCCTCTCCGACCGCCTCAAGCGCCGCAAGCCGTTCATCCTGACCGCGGCCGTGGTCTTCCTCGCCGGCACGGTCCTGCAGGCCATCGCCCCGGACCTGACCCTCCTCATCGTCGGAAGCGTCCTCGGGAACTTCGCCATCGGCGTGTTCTCCGCAGTCGACCAGGCCCTGATGATCGACGTGCTCCCCGAGAAGGACACCGACGCCGGTCGCTACATCAGCATCACCCAGTTCGCGGTGACGATCCCGCAGGCAGTGGCCCCGGTCGCCGCGTCGCTGATCCTCGCCATCGGGGTGAGCGCCGCCGACAAGAACTACCCGCTGCTCTACATCGTCGCCGGAGTCTTCACCCTCCTCGGCGGTCTCGTCATCCTGCGGATCAAGTCCGTCCGCTGACCCAGCGTCTTGGCTGGGCGGCACAACCCTGGAATGCGTGAAGGAAGGAAGGTCATCCACATGCCGGAACACATCATCGACCCCACGAGTGACTTCGGACGCGCCGTCGAGCGCATCCGTCTTGGAGCAGATCCGAACGACGAAGCACGCACCCTGGTCGACTCTCTCAGCTCGGATGAGCAGCTCTGGCTGCTCGATGGCGACGGCGAATTCTGGTCGAGCATGGCGGAGATGGGGCACTCGTACAACGTCCGCCCGATCGTCATGGGCGAGATCGAGCGCATCGGCCTGCCCGGCCTGCGGTTCAGCGACGGACCGCGTGGTGTCGTCATGGGGGAGTCCACGGCGTTCCCGGTCGCGATGGCCCGAGGGGCCACCTGGAACCTCGAACTCGAGGAGCGGGTCGGCGAAGCCATCGGCGCCGAGATGCGCGCCCAGGGCGGCAACCTGTTCGCCGGCGTCTGCATCAACCTTCCGCGACACCCCGCGTGGGGACGTGTCCAGGAGACCTACTCGGAAGACCCCTACATCCTCGGGGAGATGGGCGCCGCCGTGACTCGGGGAGTCCGCCGCCACGGCATGGCAATGGTGAAGCACTTCGCCCTGAACTCGATGGAGAACGCACGGTTCGCCGTCGACGTGACCGTTGGCGAGTCCGCGCTCCACGAGGTGTACCTCCCGCATTTCCGTCGCGTCATCGAGGCCGGCGCGGAAGGCGTCATGGCGTCGTACAACTCCGTCAACGGGGAGTGGGCGGGTCAGAACGAGAATCTGCTGACCGACATCCTCCGCGACGAGTGGGGATTCACCGGCATCACGATCACCGACTTCATCTTCGGGCTCCGTGACACCGCGAAGTCGCTTCGGGCCGGCCTCGACGTGGAAGCACCGGTGCGACAGCAGCGCGCACTCCGCCTGCCGTCGGATCTCGCCGAAGGTCGCGCCTCGTGGGCGGACGTCGATCGGGCGGCGCTGCGAATCGTCGCCACTCAGCTGCGCTTCTACAGCACCGTTCAGGGTCCGGCACCCAGCGTGGATGTCGTCTTCTCGGACGAGCATCGGGCGCTCGCCCGCGAAGCCGCTCGTGAAGCGATCGTGCTCCTGAAGAACGACGTCGTCGAGGATGCCCGGGTGCTTCCGCTCGATGCCGGCGAGACGAAGCGCATCGCCCTGGTTGGAACGCTCGCGTCCGTCGCGAACACCGGAGACAAGGGCTCCTCGACCGTGCGGACCCCGCATGTCGTCACGCCCCTGGAAGGCCTGCGCGAGCGCCTTCCCGGTGCACAGATCGATTTCCTTCCGGGTGAGGACCTCGCGGCAACCGCCGCCGCGGCGGCGGAAGCCGACGTCGCGGTCGTGATCGTCGGCTACACGGCAGCGGATGAGGGCGAGTACCTCGGCGCCGAAGGGATGAGCACGCCGGAGGTTCGCGCCGTCTACCCGCCGCTCCCCCCGGGCGTGGACCTCGCGAGGATGGGCCAGGAGGGCGGCAACGTCATGGGTGACGCAGACGGCGGCGACCGTGCGTCGCTACGCCTCTCGGACGGCGACGTCGCACTGATCCGAGTCACTGCCGCGGCGAACCCGCGGACCGTAGTCGTGATCGTGAGCGCCGGCGCGGTCATCACCGAGGAATGGCGTGACGACGTGCCCGCCGTCGTGCTCGGCTGGTACAGCGGCAGCGAGGGCGGAGCAGCCCTGGCGGACGTACTCTTCGGCGACGCGGATGCGGTAGGCCGGCTCCCGTACTCCATCCCGACCGATGAAGCCCACTTGCCGTATTTCGACCGGAACGCGACCGAGATCACGTATGACCGGTGGTTCGGCCAGCGCCTCCTCGACCGAGACGGGAACCCTGCGGCATTCCCACTCGGGTTCGGCCTTTCATACACGGAGTTCACGATCGACGAACTCGATGTCGTCGAAATCGACGGTGAGGACCTCATTGCGACCGTCAAGGTCACCAACGTCGGAACCCGCAGCGGCCGTCACGTGGTGCAGCTGTACGCGCGACTCACGGAGGACGGCTTCCCCGAGCGCGTCCTGATCGGCTTCGCCCCGGTCTGGCTCGACGCAGGGCAGAGTGCGGACGTGCGGGTCGTCGGGTCGCTCCGACCGACGCAGCGCCGGATCGACGGGGAGTTCCGCCAGCCCGATTCGGCGATCGTCATCGAAGCGGCGGCGAATGCCGACGACCCGGGTGCCGTCTCGGCCCCGCTCTCAGTCGTGCCGGCCGCATAGGCACTGTGCTCGGGGACTCGGCCGCGCTCGACCCGACCCGCGCATCCAGGGATCGGAACCGTGCGAACGGCGGTGCGGGTGCTCGTTCTCGGGCATCCGCACCACCCCTCGCGGCTCGGGTGATCAGCGCAGCAACCGGGCCGCCTGTGCGCCGGCTTCGAAGATGCGGTCCTGCTCCTCGTCGATGCGTGCGTCGATCGTGGCGCTGCGTCCGCGCTCGAGGCCGACGTAGGCGACGCCGCCGCCGAGCCACAGCCCGATCCCGACGATGCCGAGCACGGTCGAGAGGACTCCGGCCGCTCCGCCGGTGATCAGGAAGACCGCGGCGGCGAGGGGGATGCAGCCGATGAGTCCGAGCGTCGTCGCGACGGCGGTCGGGACGCTGGTCCTGGAGCGCTCGAGGCGGGCGATCTTCTCGAGCGCGGCGACGGCCTTGCGCTGCGTCTCCTGCACCATGGGACGGTTGCGGATGCTGCGGTCGCGCTTGAGGCTGAGCGTGACGTTGTCCGCTCCGGCGGAGCGGGTCGCGCCGAATGGCGCCCAACCGAAGCTTCCATAGGTGTCGAGGGTGAGCGCCTCGAGTCCGCGTGGGGCGCGGACCTTCGAGTACTCGAAGGCGACGAACCCCTCCGTCGCGCCGGTGCTCGTCGTGGCGTAGGCCGGGTGCTGCTGCTGGATGGTCATGTGCTGCTCCGTTCGGGGACGTCGTCTCGGGCCCGGCACGCTGCCGGGTTGCGCTGTCGAGCTGATGAATCCATCGTCCTCGGACCCCTCCCGCGTGCAATCGTCCGGGTGGATCGGGTCGGGTACTGCGTCCGCAGTACCCCTCGGCGAGGCGTCCGGTGGAATGATCGACCCATGGATGCACCGGCTCGCGTGCCGCGGCGGGGCGGCTGGGAGGCGATACCGCGGATCGTGGAGACGACGACGCTCGTCATCCTCGCGCTTGCGGCTGCGGTCGCCGTCGTCGCGCTCGCATTCGAGGGTTCCTCACTGATGGGCTACCTGCCGCCACTGCTCGTGGTCGCAGGAGTCGCGCTCTCGTACCGGGTCGCGTACCTGGGCCTCGGCGTGGTGGCGGTGGCCCCGATCGTGCTGGTGTGGTCGGGGTCCGTGCCCGAGGCGACCTGGTCGATGGTGTGCTTCGCGGCACTCCTGCTCGCGTTCCGGGGCCTGCCCGGCCTGCTCGTGGCCGGGGTTCTGGCTACGGTCAACTTCGTCTCCGGGGCGTTCGTGATCGGTACGGTCAACCTCATCGTGGACGCGACGGCGTCCGTCTTCGCGTTCGCGGCCCTCGTGGGCGCCGCGACCGGCAGCGCGCTGCGGAGCAACGTCCGCTACCGGCAGGAGGTCGACCAGCGGATCCGGAGCGCCGAGGAGACCCGGATCGCGTCGGTGGATCGTGGCATCGCGCAGGAGCGGGTTCGCATCGCCCGCGACCTGCACGACAGCGTCGGGCACCAGGTCGCCGTCGTCAGCATGCGGTTGGGGGCCGCGGAGGTGCACCTACCGCCGGGGGCGGAGGAATCGCGCGCCGACATCGAGGCGGCGAGGCAGGCGCTGCAGGCCGTCCTCCGGGAGACGCAGCAGATCCTCACGGTATTGCGGATCGGGGCCGACGAGACGCCGCTCGGGACGTCGCCCGGGGTTCGCGGGCTCCGCGAGCTTGTCTCGCGATTCGAGGCGGCGGGCATGACCGTCGAGACGGCCATCGAGGATTACGACGGTCGGTTCACTCCCGAAGCGGATATCGCCGCGTACCGGATCGTCCAGGAATCGCTGACGAACGCGAATCGCTACGGCGACGGGAGCGCGTCGCTCACCGTGACCGCGGACGGGAGCGAGGCGGTTCGCTTCGAGATCGTGAACCTCCGTGGCCCGCGTGCAGCCCAGGCCTCGCAGGGCGGCGGCAACGGACTCGTCGGGATGCGCGAGCGGGCCGCATCCGTGGGAGGCACGCTCGACGCTCGCGTCGACGGCAACCTGTTCTGGGTGACCGCCACACTGCCCGCCATGGCAGGCAGCGTGGCGAGCGGGACCGGGACGTCGGGGCAGGAGAAGGAGGAGTGATGGTCCGGGTGATGCTCGTCGATGACCAGGAGCTGATTCGTGCTGGGCTGCGGGTCATCATCGACGCGCATCCCGACCTGGAGGTCGCCGCCGAGGCCGGGGAGGGAATCACGGCGATCGATCTCCTGACAGGCACCTCGGTCGATGTCGTCCTGATGGACTTGAACATGCCGGGCATCGACGGGGTCGAGACCACGCGACGCATCCGCGCCGACCCCGGATCGTCCGCGGTGCGCATCCTGGTGCTGACGACCTTCGACCAGGACGAGAACGTGCTCGCCGCGATCCGGGCCGGCGCCGACGGGTTCCTCAGCAAGGGCGCCAGGCCGGGGGAGATCACCGGAGCGATCCTCCAGGTCGCGGCGGGGCAGCGTGCGCTCTCGCCCACCGCGATCGAGGCGCTGGTCCAGCATGTCGCCGACCCGGCCCCGCCGCCTGTCGACCCTGAAGCTGCTCGCCTGTTCGCGGACCTCACGCCGAGGGAACTGGAGATCGTGGCGTACATCGTCGAGGGGCTCGACAATGCGCAGATCGGCGCGCGGATCTTCATCTCGCCGTACACGGTCAAGACGCACGCCAACCGGGCGATGATGAAGGTCGGTGCCCGGGACCGCGCGCAGCTGGTCTCGCTCGCCGTGCAGGCCGGCATCCGATCCTGATCCCAGCCCGCTGCGACGAGGACGCGGACGCGAATCCGGTCGGGGCGGCAGCGCGTGCTGCCGCCCCGACCGGATCCGTCGCCCGGATCGCGGGGATCACCCGGCGCGGCTCCCGACGAGTTCGCGTTCCGGCGTCTCCGGGGTGGATGCCTCGTCGGCGGCATCGAGCGCGTGGCCCTCGACGTCGACCGTCGGGAGGATGCGGTCGAGCCAGGCGGGCATCCACCATGCGGCCCGTCCGAGCAAGGAGAGCATCGCGGGCATGAGCACGAGGCGGACGATGAACGCGTCCGCGGCCACGCCGACCATGAGGCCGAAGGCGATGGATGCCCCGACCGCGAAGGTGCTCGTCGCGAATCCGCCGAACACCACGACCATGATCGTGGCCGCCGCGATGATCACGGGCGCGCTGCGGGAGAATCCTTCACGGATCGCGGACTTCGGGTCCATGCCCTTGCGGTGCATCTCCTGGATCCGCGAGACCAGGAACACCTGGTAGTCCATCGCGAGGCCGAAGAGCACGCCGACGAGGATGATCGGCAGCAGGCTCAGCATCGGGTCGCCCTGCGGGGCGGGCACGAGCGCGTCGAGCCAGCCCCACTGGAACACGGCGACGGAGGCCCCGAAGGATGCCCCGACCGACAGCAGGTATCCGGCCGTCGCGATCAACGGGATGAGGATCGAACGGAACAGCAGGATCAGCAGGAGCACCGAGATCACCGCGATGATCACGAGGTACTGGACGAGCGCGGTGCTGAGCTTCGCGTCCTGGTCGATGCCGATGGCCGTCTCACCGGTCACCTCGAGGTGCACGCCGTCGTAGGCGTCCGCCTTCGCGCGGATGTCGTGGACGAGATCCCTCGTGGGCTCGTCGATGGGTCCGTCCTCGGGGATGACGACGATGCGTGCCGTCCCCCGTCCTCGCTGAACTCGGTCGGCAGCACCAACTGGACCCCGGTCATCTCGCCGAGGTCGGCGGACACCTCGGCGGTGTGGAGGGAGATGTCGTCGCCTTCGGCGAGGACGATGAGCGGGCTCTGGACGGCGCCGAACTCGTCGAGGACCTCGGTGTACGCGGCGCGTTCGGTCGATGCGGGGTCAGCACCGCCGGGGACGGTGAGCGCGGTCTTCATGCTCAGCATCGGCAGCGCGATCACGAGCAGGACCGCGACCCCGGCGATCACGGACACGATCGGGTGCTTCACGGTCGCGCTGCTCCACCCCCGGATGAGGCCACGGCGTGGCTTCGCGCCATCCTCCAGGAGCTCGCCCCGGGCGAGCGCTGCGCGATGGCGCTTCGACAGCGCGCGGGTGCCGAGCAGTCCGAGCGTCGCCGGCAGCAGGGTCAGGGCGATCAGCACGGCGACGAGCACGGCGAACGCGGCTGCGATGCCCATCTCGGCGACGACGCCGATGCCGACGACGAGGAGCCCGACGAGCGCGACGACGACCGTGAGTCCTGCGAACACGACCGCGGTTCCGGCGGTTCCGGCGGCTCGGGCCACGGCATCGGGCACGCTGCGCCCGGCGCGCAGTTCGAGCCGGAACCGGGAGATCACGAAGAGCGAGTAGTCGATGCCCACGGCGAGGCCGATCATGGCGGCGAGGATGATCGTGTTGTCGCCGATCGGGGTCAACGCGCCGTAGGCGAGCACGCCGACGAGCCCGACGCCGACGCCGAAGACCGCCAGCAGCAGGTTCACCCCGGCCGCGAGCAGCGAACCGAACGTGAGCGCGAGCACGAGGAACGCCATCAGCACGCCGATGCCCTCGCCGATCCCGGGCTCGGGTGCGCCGAGCGGCACGAGGTTGCCGCCGAGCTCGACGCCGAGGTCGGCCGGAGCCGATTCCTGGAGCGCCGCTGCGGCGTCGTAGTCGGCGACCTGCTGCGCGTCGGTGAGCTCGCCGTACTGGAGCGTCGCGACCGCGAGGTCCAGGTCGGGCGAGACGTAGGGCTGCTGCGGGTCGAACGGGTTGGAGACCGAGACCACGCCGGGCAATTCCGCGGCATCGGCGAGGACCTCGCCGATGCCGGCAGCGGTGGCCGGCTCGGTGACGTCGCCACCGGCGGGCCGGAACACCAGCTGCAACGTGTCGCCCTGCTCCGCGGCCGCCGGGAACGCCGCGTCCATCCGGTCGAGCGCGAGCGATGCGGGTGTGTCGGGGATGGAGTCGGTCGAGTCGCCGGGCGTGCCGTTCGAACTGCCGACGACGAGCACAGCGGCGAGACCGGCGAAGATCGCCAGCCAGGCGATGATCACCGACCAGCGGAAGCGGGCGCAGAAGCGCCCGACGTTGGACAGGAACGTGGACATCAGGGGGCTCCTCGGGGGCGAGATGAACGGGTACCCCTCTACACTCCCGATCGCGCCCGGACGGCGAATCGTCTCCGCGAAGCGGCCGGGGTACTGCATCCGCAGTAGGCGCGGTGCGAGCGAGCGTGCAGCTCTCCGCGGCGTCCGATCGCCGGATGACGAGTCGGATCGAACGAGCTCGACGCGCTCAGCCCGAAGCAGCGCCGCGCGACCGTGCGGCGAATGCCACCGAGCGGACGCGGGCGCGAACGAGCATCAGCACGCCGATGCCGACGCAGATCGACCCGAAGAACAGGCCGCTGAGGCCGTTGGAGAAGCTCGCGTCGCCGTCGTAGGCGAACGACATGATCGCTGATTGAGTGAGGACGACGAGGATCAGCGAGTTCGCGAGGTTGAGCTGCCGGATCGCGTGGCTCATCAGCGATCCGATCCGGCGCGCAGCGATCGATGCACGCAGGGCGACGATGAACTCGACCGTAGTGAAGGTGGCGATGAGCACCGCGACCAGCGGGTTGTACGGATCGACGTGCTCGGCCCCGTACAGCATGGGGATCACGCTCAGCAGGAAGAGCACCGAAACAACGACCAGCACGACGCCGATCCAGCGATAGCGCGTGACCTCGCCGTCGACTCGGTCGGCGGGCTCGACTGACGGCCGCAGTCGGCGGGTCCGGTGATGCGCGACGGCGAGGAACTTGCCGACGCCGATTCCGACACTGAACTGCACGAATCCGAGTACGAACAACGAGGGCGAGAAGATGTACACCGCCACGCGCCAAGCGACGGCGAGCAGCTTGCCCGGGATCGACAGGGCCGCGATCATCGCGGTGCGGTCGTCGTGGTCGGTCGCAACCTGGCGGGCAACCGCGAGGAGCCGATCCCGCCGCCGAGGTGGCTGCGAATCCGACTCGTCGGGACGCGTACTCACGACCGGGTCCCTCGGAATCTAGGCGAGGCGGATTCCGCTTGGCGACGCACCCCGATCAGTACCGTGGCGTCGCTCGCGCAGGTCGTCGACGAGGAACGCCCGGGGAAGGGACCGCTCGTGCCCCGTCGCCTCGGCTTCCCCATGCGTCGATCATCTCGCACCCCTCTCGAATCCGAATCGTGCGAATGCAGTGGGGGCGGGGCGCGACTGGACGACGCGTCGCAGGTGGCATCGGGCTGACGGCCGCCGAGCGCCCCGGTTCCCGCGGGCGCGGGCGCGGTCGCGGGCGCCGTCGCGGCCGCCGAGCAGGGTGGGCCGCCGAGCAGGGTGGGGCGCCGGTCAGCATGCGGCGCCCCACCCGGTCTCTCACCCGGCGACGCGCACGGTGAGCTCGCCCCCGGGCGTGACGCCCGCGGAGTTCTCGAGTTCGACCGTGTACCGGTGCGTGCCCGGCGCGGCGTCGACGATCGGGAACTCGACCATGCGGTCGCTCCCGGTGGTGCGGTACACCCGGCCGATGACCGAGCCGTCTTCGATCAGCCGCACGACGGTGGTCGGCTGGCCCTTGCCCACCTTGACCTTCACGAGGTAGTCGCCGTCCTTGTCGGCCTTCTTCGGGCCCGAGGTCGACGAGAGTGCGGCGGCCGGCGGCGCCGAGGTCGCACCGTCGACGCCGGCCTCCTTCCACATCGCCCCGTGCAGCGGCGTCACCGTCAGCGAGTCCACGCGAGCGGAGCCGCCCTCGGCGAAGAGGCCGATGCGGTCGGCGCCGGCGTTCGGGAACACCTGGTCGGTGATCGTCGTGAGCCCGTCGGCGGTGAACACCTCGACCGACGAGCGGTCGACGTAGACGGTGAACGCGATGCGCCCGTCGGCGAGCGGCACGGCGACATCGTCGAGGGAGGCGAACCCCGGGTGGAAGTCGGTCACCCCGGAGTCGCGGCGGTCGACGAAGAGGCGGCCGGTGGTCGCGTCGTAGCCGATGCGGGTTGCGGCGTCGTCGTCTCCGAGGACCGTCAGGCCCGAGGCATCCGCCGTGCCCGGATCGATGACGGCGTCGATGCGCACTCGGTCGCCCGAGATCGGCAGCGTCGTGGCGCCCTCAGCGATCGTGCCGGAGCGAGCACGCCAGGCGCGGTCCGACTGCTCAAGCTGCTGGAACTCGGGGACGACCTGCTGCGTCAGGCGCGGCCCCTCCGGGGTGCTGACGAGTGCGACCTCGCGCGGCAGCGCCATCGCGCTCCGCCACGAGCCGGTCGGGATCTCCTGCGCGTAGTCCCAGTCGTTCATCCAGCCGAGCATCACGCGCCGCCCGTCGGGGGCGTCGTTGAACGACACCGTCGCGTAGTAGTCGCGACCCCAGTCGAGCCAGTCGTACGACTCGACGCGCGGCGTCGCGGGTTCGTCGGCGAACATCACCTGGTCGACCAGGATGTGCCCCCAGCCCGACCGGTTGTTGTCGACGATGCGCACGGATGCCTCGCGCCCGACGAACTCCGAGACGTCCCAGCTCCGCCAATCGAGGCCCTCGCTGTTCCCCCCGGTTGCGCTGCGCACGACCTCGCCGTCGACGACGAGGTTGACGCTCGTCTCGTCGGAGCGGACCTGCGCGGCGGATGCCCCGAGCACGAGGTGGTCGACGGTGAGGTGCCCCCACCCGCCGGTGGCGGCGTCGTGCACGCGGAAGGTCGCCGTGCGGCCGGCGAACTCCGAGACGTCCCAGCTGCGCCAGTTCAGGGCGCCCGCCTCGGGGCCGGTCGCGGTGCGGACCACCTCGCCGTCGACGAGGAGCTGCACCTCGAGCGAGCCGTCGGTGCGCTTGCCGCCGCCGAGCAGGAACGACAGGTGGTCCTCGCCCGGCTCGATGGTGAACGTCGTGGAGGTGAGGTCGCCGAGGTTGTCGTCGCCCTTCGGCCCGCCCTCCCAGGTGTTGAGCCGCTTCGCGCCGAGGTACGAGTCGCCGCCCGCCGTCGACGGGTTGCGGGCGGGATCGGTCGCGAAGTCGCCGGTGATCTCCCAGCCGGTGTCGGCGAGGGTGGTGCCGTCGGCGAACTCGAAGCCGTCGAACAGCAGCCGGCCGGCGGGCGGCTCGTTCGTGAGCTGCGCACCGTCGACGTGGGGGTGGTTGCCGCCGCCGACGAGCAGGTTGACGTAGTCGTCGGCGACCGTGAACGTCGGCGACTCGAGGGTGCCGATGGGCCAGTCGAAGTCGTTGAAGCCGTTGACGAGGCCGGCGCCGACGTACCCGGAGACCGGGTTCTGGCCGGGGAGGGTGCCGGCGGCCGGGGCGGCGCCCCACGGCCCGTCCTTCCAGTTGCCGGGCTCGTTCGAGACGGTCCAGCCGCCGTAGGTGCCGTCGTCGAATCCCGCGAACACGGTGCCCTCTGGCAGCCGGTCGGCGGGCACCGTGCTCTCCGAGGTGAAGGTGGTGCCGTCGAAGTCGCCGACGAAGTACTGGCCGCCGGAGCCGCCGTTCGGGGCGCCCGGGTTCAGGTTGACGACGAGCACCCACTTGGTGTTCGCCGGGTCGCCGTCGACGGCGAGCGGGAACAGGTCGGGGCACTCCCAGATGCCGCCGGTCGCGTTGGCGGGGCCGAAGGTGCTGAGCTCGGTCCAGGTCTTCAGGTCGTCGCTGCGCGACAGGATGACCTGGTACGAGGTGGCCTCGACGGCGGCCATCACCCAGTACGCCTCGCCGGTCGTGGGGTTCGTGTACCGGAACACCTTCGGGTCGCGGAAGTTCGCGGAGTCGCGGTCGTAGACGGGGTTGCCGTCGTACTTCGTCCAGGTCTGCCCGTGGTCGAGCGAGTAGGCGAGCGACTGCGCCTGCTTGCCGGCGTGGGTCGGGTGGGCGCCGGTGTACGCGCTCGTGTAGATCGCGATGAGCGGCGGGTTCGCGGCGGTGCCGAGGCCGCTGGTGTTCGCCTCGTCGAAGACGACGGAGCCCGAGAAGATGTCCTCGATGGCGGTGCCGTTCGCGTCGAACGTCTGCGGGATCGCGAGGGGCTGCTCCTCCCAGTGCACGAGGTCGGTGCTCGTGGCGTGCCCCCAGCTCATGTTGCCCCAGCGGGTGCCGGACGGGTTGTGCTGGAAGAACAGGTGCCACGTGCCGTCGACGTAGACCATGCCGTTGGGGTCGTTCATCCAGTTGCGTTCGGGTGAGAAGTGCAGGTACGGGCGGTACTGCTCGCTCGCCGGAGCGGGTGCGTCCTCGGCCAGCGCCGGGGGAGCGGCGGCCAGCGCGCAGCCGGCCGCGGTCACGGCCGCGAACGCGGCCAAACGGAGTCTTGATACCGTGGTCATCGGTTGAATCGCCCTTCATCGCGCGGAACTCGTCACCGGAGTGACATCGTTGTCAGGTTGACTTGGGCGATGCTACGGATTGTCGCGCGGACAATGCAAGGGGGCGCACGAGAATGCCCCGCCGACCGGGCGATCCGGCCGTCGGGGCATCCGGGGTGGGGTCAGCTGCCGAGCAGCTCGACCGGCTCACGCGTCGCCGGCACGCGCAGCAGGGCGCCCTCGTGCCGCACGGTGGCAGCCGCGATCGCCATCGCCGACGCGAGCGCGACGGTCCAGGATGCCTCGTCGGCGGGCAGGCCCGAGCGGCCGACGTGGTGCGCGATCGCCGACAACGTGGCGTCGCCGGCGCCCATCGTGTCGACGACCGCGCCCGGCAGCGGCACGATGCCGGCGTGCACCTGCAGGTCGCCATGATGGACGGCGGCCCCGTCGCGACCCGCGGTGGCGAGCACGGCGAGCGGTCGATCGCGCGCCGGATCGGCCGCGGCCGCGGCCGCGGCGAGGCGGTCGACGAACGCCCCCAGCGTGGCGTCGAGCAGGAGGGCGGCATCCTCGTCGCCGACCTTCACGAGCAGCGAGCGTGCGACGAACTCCTCGAACGTCGCGACGAACGCGGCGCGGTCGCGCAGCATGCCCGCACGCGGATTGCCGTCGAGGAGCAGTCGATCGGCGCTCCGCGCGATCGCGTCGCGCAGCGCGCCGGACTGCTCCGCGTCGTCGAACGGGAAGCAGCTCACCACGACGAGGTCGGCCTCGTCGATCGCCCGCAGGGTCGCCTCGTCGAAGCGGAGCGCCCGCCGCTGCGCGGCCTCGTTGAACTCGTACCGCGGTTCGCCGTCGCGCCGGTCGGAGATCGCGCGCGAACTGCCGTGCGGCGACGGGCTGGCGACGAGGCGCACGCCGTAGTCGTCGAGGTAGGCGCGGATGCGTCGGCCGGGTTCGTCGTCGCCGACCATGGCGACGAGGGTCACGTCGTCGCCGAGGAGCGACAGGCCGACGGCGACGTTCAGGGCCGCACCGCCGACGAACTCGCGCGAGCCGTTCGGGTCGCGGAGTTCGTCGATGAGCGCGTCGCCGACGACGGTGATGCGCGGGCGGGACGGTTCGGGCGTGTGCTCGGGCACGGTCAACCTGCTCTCGGGGGGATCTCGCCGCTGCCGCGCTCGATCAGGGTGGTCGGGATGACGGTGCGCCGGGCGGGGGAGTCGTCGCCGTCGAGCCTCGCGAAGACGCGCTCCGCGGCAGCCCGGCCCACGCCGTGCGGGTCCTGGGCGACGACGGTCACGCCCGGCTCGAGGAGGTCGGCCAGGGGGACGTCGTCGAAGCCGACGAGGGCGGTGTCGCGGTGCCGCCCGAGCTCGCGCAGCGCCCGGATGGCACCGATGGTCACGAGGTTCTGGCTCGAGACGATGGCCGTGGGCGGGTCGGGCTGCGAGAACAGCGCGAGCGTCGCCTCGCGGGCGGATGCCTCGTCGTGGAGTTCGAGCACCATGGGCAGGTCGCGCGTGGCCACGCCCATCCGCCCGAGTTCCTCGAGGAAGCCGCGACGGCGCTCGCGTGCCGTCTGGATGAGCGTGCGGTCGCCGAGGTAGGCGATCCGGCGGTGGCCGCGTTCGACGAGGTGGCGGGTGGCGGCTGCCGCGCCCTCCGCGTTGTCGCTCACGACGACGTCGGAGGAGAGCCCGGCGGGCTCGCGGTCGACGAACACGATCGGGGTGCCGCGGCGCAGCTCGGGCGCGAGGTAGGCCTGGCTGTCGGAGACGGTGGTGAGGATGAGGCCGTCGACCCGGCGCCGGAGGAAGGCGGAGACCGTCGCCTGCTCGCGGTCGGGGTCGTCATCGAGGCTGGAGGCGAACACCGCGACCCCGCGGCTCAGCGCGGCGTCCTCCACCGCGCGGTGCACGGCCCCGGAGAACGGGTTGTCCACGCTGCCGACGAGGAGGCCGAGCGTGCGCGTGCGCCCGTCGGCGCGGCGGAGGTTGCCGGCGTGCAGGTCGGGTTCGTAGTCGAGGGTACGGGCGGCCTCGCGGACCCTGGCGATCGTCGCGGCGCTCACGTTGGGTTCGCCGTTGATCACGCGTGACACGGTCTTGATGCCGACGCCCGCGAGTGCCGCGACGTGGCGCATGGTGGGTCGCGAGCGCGGCCCGTCTCCCGTACTGGTGTCTGACAACGGTGTCACGATTCGGTCTCCAATGTGCAGGTTCGACTTGACTATACACAGCAGCATCGACTACACCTATGTTTGACATCGTTGTCAGGTGGACAACGTTCCCCTACCAAGAGGAGATTCACCGATGAATCACGCAGCACCCGGCGCGTTCCGCCGCCGCCTCATCGCCGGCCTCTCGATCACCGCGGCCGCGGCACTCGCATTCACCGGCTGTTCGTCGTCGTCCGGCGGCTCCAGTGCCTCGGGCGAGGACGACGAGATCGGCGTCTCGCTCATCGTCAAGACGACCACCAACCCCTTCTTCGTCGCGATGCAGGACGGCGCGAAGGAGGCTGCGGACAAGCTCGGCGTCAGCCTGACGCTCGCCGCCGGCAAGGAGGACGGCGACGAGGACACCCAGATCCAGGCCATCGAGAACGCGATCTCCAAGGGCGACGCCGGCATCCTGATCACCCCGAACGGCCCCGGCGTTGAGGACGCCCTCGTCAAGGCGCGCGCCGCCGGCCTCTACGTGATCGCCCTCGACACGCCGCCCGCCGACCCCGAGTCGGTCGACATCACCTTCGCGACCGACAACTTCCTCGCCGGCCAGGAGATCGGCGAGTGGACCGCGGCGAAGCTCGGCGGCGAGAAGGCGACCATCGCGCTCATCGACCTGTTCGACGACAAGGTCGTCTCCGTCGACTACGACCGCGACCAGGGCTTCCTCGACGGCATGGGCATCGACACGGCCGACGCCGAGAAGAACGGCGACGAGGCGAAGACCGGCACGTACTCCGGCGGCGACTACGAGATCGTCGGGAACGAGGCATCCGGTGGCGCCGAGGACGGCGGACGCACCGCCGCCGAGACGCTCATCTCCAAGAACCCCGACATCAACGTCGTGTACACGATCAACGAACCCGCCGCCTACGGCGCCTACGAGGCCTTCAAGGCCGCCGGCGCGACCGACGACCTCATCGTCGTGTCCGTCGACGGCGGCTGCGCCGGCGTCCAGAACGTGCAGGACGGCGTCATCGGCGCGACCAGCCAGCAGTACCCGGTGCGCATGGCGAACCTCGGCGTGCAGGCGATCTTCGACCTCGTGAAGACGGGGGCGAAGCCCGAGACCAGCGAGGGCCTCGACTTCTTCAACACCGGCGTCGCCCTCGTCACCGACGACCCGCAGGACGGCGTCGACTCGATCGACACCGCCGAGGCCGGCGAGATCTGCTGGGGCTGATCGCCCCGGCGCCGACCCGCCTCCGAGCCCGGTGCGGGCCGGGTGACGGATGCCGAGGCATCCGAACCTCCCCGGTCCGCACCGCCCCGCACCGCATCCCACGAAACCGACACGACGGAGTATCAACGTGAGTCAGCACACGACCGATCCGGCGCCCGTGGCGCCGAGCCAGCCGACGGGCGGGCCGCCGACCTCGGCACTCGACCTCGCCGAGGAGTTCCTCGACCGATCCACCCCGCTCAGCCGCATCCGGAACGTCCTGCACCGCTACCCGGCGATCAGCCCGGCGATCGTGCTGGTCATCGCGATCATCGTCTTCGGGCTCCTGAACGACCGCTTCCTGAACCCGGCGAACCTCTCGCTCATCACGCAGCAGGTCGCCGTCGTCGGCACCCTCGCGGTCGCCCAGACGCTCGTGATCCTCACCGCCGGCATCGACCTCTCCATCGGGGCGGTCATGGTGCTGAGCTCGATGGTGATCGCGCAGACGAGCGTGCAGCAGGGCGTGCCCGCCGTGCTCGCGCTCCTGCTCGGCCTCGTCGTCGGCCTCGCCGCCGGCGCGCTCAACGGCGTGCTGGTCACCCGGCTCAAGCTGCCGCCCTTCATCGTCACCCTCGGCACCCTGAGCATCTTCGTCGCGCTGACGCTGCTCTACTCGGGCGGCGCGACCGTGCGCGGCGGCGACATGCCGGCCCTGCTCACCTGGACCGGTTCCACGTTCGCCATCGGCGGCGTCAACTTCACCGTCGGCGTGCTCCTCATGCTGCTGCTCTACGTGGCGGTCGCACTGATCCTGTCGAAGACCGCCTGGGGGCGGCACGTCTACGCGGTCGGCGACGACCCGGAGGCCGCCCGACTCGCCGGCATCAGCGTCGGCCGGGTGCTCATGAGCGTCTACCTCGCGGCCGGCGCGATCCTCGCCCTCGGCGCCTGGATCCAGATCGGGCGCACCAACGCCGCCTCGCCGAACGCGGGCGC
Organism: Agromyces sp. MMS24-JH15; assembly: GCF_043518605.1. Lineage (GTDB taxonomy): Bacteria > Actinomycetota > Actinomycetes > Actinomycetales > Microbacteriaceae > Agromyces. The sequence continues at coordinate 3,111,350 of NZ_CP171358.1, read as the reverse complement.
CGAGCTCAACCTCGACTCGATCACGGCCGTCGTGATCGGTGGCACCAGCCTCTTCGGCGGTCGCGGCACCGTGTGGGGCACGCTGCTCGGCGCGCTCATCGTCGGCGTGTTCCGCAACGGACTCTCGCTCGCCGGGCTCGACGTGCTCTGGCAGACCTTCGCGGTCGGCGTGCTCATCATCGTGGCCGTCTCGGTCGACCAGTGGATTCGGAAGGTACGCAAATGACCACCGCAACGCCCGCATCGTCGGGAACCCAGACCCGCACCCCCGTGCTCCAGGCCCGTCGTCTCGTGAAGACGTTCGGGCGGGTCGTCGGCCTCGACGGCGTGAGCCTCGAGCTCTACCCGGGTGAGGTGCTCGCCGTGATCGGCGACAACGGCGCCGGCAAGTCGACGCTGATCAAGTGCCTCACCGGCGCGTACGTGCCCGACGAGGGGCAGCTCTTCCTCGACGGCCAGCCCGTGCACTTCAAGCGCCCGCAGGACGCCCGTGCCGCCGGCATCGAGACGGTGTACCAGAACCTGGCCGTCTCGCCGGCGCTCGACGTCGCGTCGAACCTGTTCCTCGGCCGCGAACTGCGGAAGAAGGGCGTCCTGGGCACGGTGTTCCGGGTCGTCGACCAGAAGGGCATGCGCCGGCAGGCCCGCGAGCAACTGAGCGCCCTCGGCATCTCGACGCTGCAGGACGTCACCGTGCCGGTCGAGAACCTCTCGGGCGGCCAGCGCCAGGCGGTCGCCGTCGCGCGCGCTGCGGCGTTCGGCTCCAAGGTGGTCGTCCTCGACGAGCCGACGGCCGCCCTCGGCGTGCGCGAGTCGAACCAGGTCCTCGAGCTCGTGAAGCGGCTGCGCGAGCAGAGGATCCCGGTGATCCTCATCTCGCACAACATGCCGCACGTGTTCGAGGTGGCCGACCGCATCCACATCCAGCGGCTCGGCAAGCGCGCCGCGACGATCACGCCCGAGTCGCACTCGATGACCGACGCCGTCGCGATCATGACCGGCGCGTCGCGGGGATGACGGCCACGGCCCAGGTGCGACTCGTCGCCGAGTTCACCGCCCGACCGGGCGACGAGGAGGAGGTCGAGCGCCTCCTCCTCGCGCTCGCCGAGGCGGTGCGGCGCGAGCCCGGATGCCTCGACTTCACGCCGCACCGCGTCGCCGCCGCGCCGACCCTCGATGGCCTCGCGCTCGCCGCGGCCGGACCCGCGCCGGCCGGCCGGCGCTTCGTGGTCACGGAGGCGTACCGGGATGCCGCGGCCTTCGCCGAGCACCTGGCCGCGCCATACGGGCCGCCCTTCAACGCCGCCCTCGGCCCCCTCATCGAGGAGGACGGCTCCGAGCTCACGTTCCTGGAGGCGCGGGGCTGAGCCCGAGCGATGGCGGCACGCAGCTCCCCTGCCCAGAAAGGGGTCGGCACTCCAGTCGGCGGCTCGGAACCTCGCGTCCGAGCCGCTGCCTGGATGACTGATGTCGCGTGGCGGCACGACGCCCGTTCGGCAAGAAAGTTCCATGCAGGTGCATCCGATCCGGGCCTCCAGGCGGAAGTAGGTGATGAAGGCAATTCGCGCCCCTTCCCGGGGCAGACCTGGAGGGAACCATGAAGAAGATCCTCGCCGCCGCCATCGGCGCCGGAACGCTCGTCGCCCTCGGCGCCGTCGGCCCGGCCAACGCGGCAGAAGGCACCGCCCAGCTCTCCGTGCTCCACGGGGTGCCGGGCCTCACCGTCGACGTGTACGTCAACGACGCCCTCACGATCGACGATTTCGAGCCCGGCGACCTCGCCGGCCCGCTGGAACTCCCGGCCGGCACGTACTCGGTCGCCATCACGGCCTCGGATGCCGCGGACGCCTCGTCGCCTGCGATCGGACCGGTGAACCTCCCGCTCGAAGCGGGGAAGAACTACACCGCCGTGGCCCACCTCACCGAATCCGGTGATCCGACGGCCACCCTGTTCACGAACGACGTCTCGCAGACCGCGGCCGGCCAGGGCAGGCTGACCGTCCGGCACGTCGCAGCGGCGCCCGCCGTCGACGTGCTCGCCGGTGGTGCGCCGGTGATCACGAACCTCAGCAACCCGAACGAGCAGGTGCTCAACCTGCCGGCCGGCGTCGTGTCCGCGTCGGTCGCCGCCACCGGCACCACGGACCCCGTGATCGGGCCGGCCGACGTGGATGTCGCGGAGGGCGTGAACACGATCGTCTACGCGTGGGGCAACCTCGAGGACGACAACCTCGACCTCGCCGTGCAGACGATCTCCGGCCTGCACTCCACGCCTGACGGCGTCCCCGCCGGTGTCGCCGGCCTCGCGGCGACGAACGCCCCGGGCTCCGGTGGCGGAGCGTGGGTCGCCATCGGCGGCGCGGTGCTCGTGGCGCTCGCCCTCGCCTTCGCGGCCCTTCGTCGCGCGGCGGCGGAGAGCCGGCGCTGAGGGGGATGAGCTGGTGAAGGCCGTGACCGAGGTGGTGGGTTCCCTGGTCGCGGCCTTCGCCGTGCTCGTCGCGCTCTGCGCATGCGGTGCTCCGCGCGACCCGGCGGCCGACGTCACACCACCTGCGGAGGAGACCGGGAACGCGATCCAGCAGTCGCCGAGTGCGCCCCCGCCAGCCGTGCCCCGCAGATCATCCGCGCTCGAGGACAACCGGGCACCGGTGCCGCCCGCGCCGAACCGGATCGAGATCCCGGACCTCGGCATCGATGTGCGCGTGCAGCCGGTCGGGCTGGATGCCCAGGGCCGGATGGGACTCTTCGACGATCCGTCCATCGCGGCGTGGTATCAGTGGGGCTCCGCCCCGGCGAGTCCCGCCGGCTCCACCGTGATCGCGGCCCACGTCGACTCACTCGAATACGACCTGCTGCCGTTCGCCCGGCTCCGGGACGCGGTCGCCGCGATGCCGGTGTTCGTGACGGACGACGCAGGTACGCGGCATGCGTACACCGTGGAGCGCCTCGAGATCACGGGCAAGGCCGACGTGGACTGGCCGGCGGCCTTCGACCGCTCCGGTCCGCCTCGACTCACCCTCGTCACGTGCGGCGGCGAGTTCGACTACGAGAACCGTCGCTACTTGAGCAACCTCGTGCTCACGGCAACCCCCGCAGGCGAAAGTGGGTGATCGATATGCTGGTCGAAGCGCCTCGGGCGCAGGGTGCGAACCCGTTGCGGCCTGCTGCATCGGACGTTCGCGTGCGACGATCGCGGAGGGGTGAGCGTCAGCTGGGCAACTCCATGGCTTCGGAATCCGTCGATGACCGGGCGCTCGGCATGAGCTTCGCGGCCGGCGACGAGTGGGCGCTGCGCGAAGCGTACGCACGCTGGTCGCGCCTCGTCTTCCGGCTCGCCCTGCGTTCGCTCGGAGACCGGACCGATGCCGAGGACGTGACGCAGCAGGTCTACATCTCGGCGTGGCGTACGCGCGGGGGGTTCGATCCATCGCGTTCCTCGCTCAGTGCCTGGATCGTCGGGATCACGCGCCATCGCATCGCCGACGCGCACGAGGCCCGTTCCCGCGAGCGGCGGATCGAGCAGGCGCTCGTCGCCGAGGCATCCACTCGGCCGGCCGGTGATGGCGAGGAGGTCGTCCAGCGCGTCATGGTGGCCGAGGAGCTCGAGCGCCTCGAGCCGGTCCCACGCAGGGTCATGCAGCTCGCGTTCTACGAGCAGCTCAGCCACTCGGAGATCGCCGAAACCCTCGGGCTTCCCGTGGGTACTGTGAAGAGTCACGTGCGGCGCAGCCTCAGCAGACTCAGGACGCGATGGGAGGTGGGCGATGAACCACATCGAACCTGACGACCTCGCGACGCTCGCGCTCGACGGCATCGAGCCGGAAGGCGTCACCCGAAGCCACCTCGACGAGTGCGAAGCGTGCCGCGCGGAGTACCGCGCGCTCCTGCGCACCGTCGAGCTCGGTCGCCACGAGCCCGTGGACCGTGACGAAACGCCGCCCCCGTCGGTCTGGCGGGCGATCCACGAGGAACTCGGCCTCGCCCCGGGCCTCGCCGACGATCCGTTGGCGTCGCGTTCGACGGAGGCCGAACCGCTCGAGGGGGACCGTCGGCTTCAACCACACCCGGTCGTCGTCGCGATGGCTCCCGAACCGTCGGCCGGTACCGGCGACCCCGCCTCCGCCGAGATGCGAGCCCGGCGCCGATGGTGGCCGATCGCGCTGGCGGCGGCGGCCGCGGGCGTCGTGGCGGGCATCGCGCTGGGTGCCGCGCTGGCAGGCCTCGGTCCTCGACCGGAGCAGTCGCCGACGATCGTCGCGAGTGCCTCCCTGGATGCGTTCCCGGGCTGGTCGACTTCCGGCACCGCCCTCGTCGAGGAGGACGGCGACGGCGGCCGATCGATCGTCGTCACCCTCGACGACGACGTCCCGTCGGCCGACGTGCGCGAGGTCTGGCTCATCCGGTCGGATGCCTCGGGGCTGGTCAGCCTCGGACTGCTCGAGGGCGTGGAGGGCCGCTTCGCGGTGCCCTCTGGCATCGACCTCGACGAGTACACGCTCGTCGACGTGTCGGCCGAGCCCGTCGACGGGGATCCGACGCATTCGGGCGACTCCATCGTGCGCGGGGAGCTCCATCAGGTGTGATGGCGGCGGCGGCGTGCCGGCGGCTTGAGAGATGAGCGCCGGCAGTGCGGCGGCCTCAGACCCAGAGAGCGATCGCGGCGAGGAATCCCTCAGCGGAGTTCTTGTGGAGGTCGTGCCAGATCGCCAGCATGATCCACGGACCGTTCTTGCGGACCAGTCGAGCGCGTACCATCAGCCTCCACGGTCCAGCTGGCGAGGAGCTGGAGGGCGTCGTGCGAGGGGCTCCCTGGTTCGGCCGTGTAGGCGACCAGCAGGAGTTCACGCGCTGAAGAGAGCTCCATGGCTTCGTAGCCGAGGTCGAGATCGCCAACGGTGGGGTGGGTGATGCGCTTGACTCCGGTGCGGTGTTCCCGGACGTCGTGGGACGCCCACAGCGTGCGGAACGCCTCGCTGCGTGTGGCGAGTTCACCGACGAGGTCGCTGAGCGAGCGGTCGTGGGGCGCGCGGCCTGCTTCGGTGCGCAGGAGCGCGACGGTCTGCTGCGCGGCGTCGTCCCAGTCCCGATAGAACGCGGGCGCTCGTTCGTCGAGGAACACGAACCGACCGAAGTTCGCCGGGCGTTGCGGTTGCACGTACAACTCGGAGAAGACCGCGCGGGCGAGCCGGTTCGTGGCGATGATGTCGAGGCGACCGTTCTGCACGAACGCCGGCACATCGTGCATGGCGTCCAGGAGTTGCTGCACGCCCGGACGCACGTGCTGCGGCCTCGCCGGACTGCGGCGTCGTCCCGGGTGGATGCCCTCGTTCGCGGTCCGAACGAGGTCGGAGAGGTGCGCGCGCTCGGCGCCGTCGAGCTGCAAGGCCCGGCTGATGCCTTCGAGCACAGCTTCGGACACGCCTTTGGCGTTGCCGCGTTCGACCCGGGTGTAGTACTCGACGCTCATCCCGGCGACCAGGGCGACTTCTTCGCGCCGGAGCCCGGGCACGCGGCGGCGGCCACCGAAGTCGGGCAGGCCGACCTGGTCGGGCGAGAGCCGGGCCCGCCGTGTGGTCAGGAACTCCCGGATCTCGTTCGGAGTGTCCATGCCACCGAATCTACGTCAGCGACCGCGACCGCAGGGGGTCCCTGGTGTTAACCGGATAGGCCGGGTCTGCCTCGTTTCGACGAGCCGATCTTGACTGGGTGCATCGCACACGACCGGACCGGGATCCGACCGATCCCGGAGCCACGTCGCAGTTCCAAGGGAAGGAAGCACCACATGAAGGTCGCACGACTCGGAGGCCTCGAGGTCTCCCGCATCGGCCTCGGCGCGATGACGATGGCCGGTACCTACACGACCGGCGGCGGGCTGGATGACGACGAGTCGATCCGCACCATCCATCGCGCCCTCGATCTCGGGGTCACCCACATCGACACCGCGGAGATCTACGGCCCGTTCCTCAGCGAGGAGATCGTCGGACGCGCGATCAACGGGCGGCGTGACCAGGTGAGGATCGCGACGAAGTTCGGGCTCGTCTCCCACTCCGGCGCCGGGCCCGGCGTGGTCGACAGCAGCGCCGCGAACGTCAAGGCCGCCGTGGAAGGATCGCTGCGCCGGCTCGGAACCGACCACATCGACCTCTACTACCAGCACCGGGTGGATCGGAGCACTCCCATCGAGGAGACCGCCGGTGCCGTCGCCGAACTCATCACGCAGGGCAAGGTCCTGCACTTCGGCCTGTCCGAGGCCTCCCCGGAGACGATCCGGCGTGCGCACGCGGTGCAGCCGGTGACGGCGCTGCAGACGGAGTACTCGTTGTGGACCCGCGACGTCGAGGCGGAGATCCTGCCGCTGCTCCGGGAACTCGGGATCGGGTTCGTTCCCTACTCGCCGCTCGGTCACGGGCTGCTCACCGGGCAGATCCGTTCTGCCGCGGACATCCCCGATGATGACTGGCGCAAGACCAACCCGCGGTTCGCCGGCGAGAACTTCGACCGGAACCTCCGAATCGTCGACGAGGTGCGCGCGATCGGAGCAGAGATCGGCGCCACCCCGGCGCAGACCGCGCTGGCCTGGATCCTCACCCGAGGCGACGACATCGCCCCCATCCCCGGCACCCGACGCGTCGCGCGCGTCGAGGAGAACACCGCGGCTGACGGCATCGAACTCAGCGCCGAGCAGCTCGACCGCTTGAACGCACTGCAGCCCGCCGCTGGGGATCGACACGACGAAGCCAACATGGCCTCCATCGACCGCTGAACCGGTCGATGGCGCGTGGCAGAAGGCATGGATGTCACCGCGCGGGCGATCACCCGGTCAGCAACCAGCGATCGTCCACGCGCTTAGCCGGCCGTCGCACGTGTCGACCAACGAGATCCGCGGCCGCGGCCGCTACCGGTCCGAATCCGGCGAGTCGCCGTACCTCGGGGCCATCGTGACCGGCGCCGGGTCGGTCGGGCTCGTCTCGTAGGAGCGGAGCGTCCCGCCCGCGCGCTGTTCGGCTTCGAGTCGTTCGGCTTCCTCGCCGCCGATGGCTTCGCCGCGCGCGACGAGCCCGGCGACGTCGGAGAGCGGGATCTCCTTGAGGAAGAACGCGAGCACCAGTGCGGCTGCGATGAAGGGGACGAGGTACCAGAAGACCGGTGCGAGGGCGTCGGCGTAGGCGTCGACGACGCCCGTGCGGACTGCGTCGGGGAGCTGGTCCAACGCGGCGGGGTCGATCGTCGAGGTCGCCTGCCCGGCCTGTTCCGGGCTGGCTCCCGCGCTCGTGAAGACGTTCGTGAGGTTCTCGGTGAGGCGGGTCGTGAACATGGTGCCGAACACCGCGGTGCCCAGCGCCGCGCCCACCTCGCGGAAGTAGTTGTTCGTGCTGGTGGCGGTGCCGAGGTCGGATGCGGGGATCGCGTTCTGCACGACCAGGACGACGACCTGCATGATGCAGCCCAGGCCCGCTCCGAAGAGGAACAGGTAGACGCAGATCAACCAGATCGGGGTGGACGCGGTGAGCGTCGTCATGAGCACCATCGCGATCCCGACGATGATCGTGCCGGCGATCGGGAACAGCTTGTAGCGCCCGGTCCTGGTGATCAGCAGGCCGGAGGCGATCGAGGTGCCCATGACGCCGACCATCATCGGCAGCATGAGCAGGCCGGATGCCGCGGCGGAGGTCCCGGAGGACATCTGGAGGAACGTGGGCACGAAGCCGAGCGCGGCGAACATGCCGATGCCGATCGCCATGCCGATCGCGGTCGCGTTCACGAAGATCGGGTTGCGGAACATCGACAGCGGCATGATCGGGTCCGCGGCCTTGGACTCGGTGAAGATGAACAGGCCGGCGGCGGCGAGCAAGCCGGCCCCCCACGCCCAGGTGGCCCAGGAGTCCCAGCCGTGGTCGGCCGACCCGCCGAAGTCGGTGAAGAAGATCAGGCAGGTGGTGGCCGCGGACAGGAACAGCACGCCGAGCCAGTCGATCGGCTTCTCGGCCTTCTTGTTCGGCAGCTTCAGCGCGAACACGGCGATGAAGAACGCGGCGATGCCGACGGGGATGTTGATGTAGAACGCCCACTGCCACGTCAGGTGGTCGACGAAGTAGCCGCCCAGGAGCGGGCCGGCGACGGCGGCGAGGCCGAAGATGCCGCCGAGCGGGCCGAGGTACTTGCCGCGCTGGTCGGCCGGGACGATGTCCGCGATGATCGCCTGCGAGAGGATCATCAGGCCGCCGCCGCCGAGGCCCTGGATGGCGCGGAAGACGACGAACATCCAGAAGTCGGTGGCGAACGCGCATCCGATGGAGGCGAGGGTGAAGATCGCGATCGCGACCATGAACAGGCGCCGGCGGCCGAGGACGTCGCCGAACTTGCCGTAGATCGGCATCACGATCGTGGTCGCGAGGATGTACGCGGTCGTGATCCACACCTGGTGCGAGACGCCGCCGAGCTCGCCGACGATGGTCGGCATCGCCGTGGAGACGATGGTCTGGTCCAGGCTCGAGAGCAGCATGCCCGCGATCAGGGCGGAGAAGATGATCCAGATCCGGCGCTGGGTCAGCAGGAACGGGGCATCCCCGCTGGGCATCGTGGAGGGTTCGGAGACGGCGGTCACGCGGTGGTTCCTATCGGGTTGCTTGGGTGGAGAAGACGTCGCGAGCGGCGGCGATGCGCCGCTCGAAGATGTGGACGAACGTGTCGGCGTTCTCGGTGCTGAGGAACTCGAGCGCCGACGCGCGAGCGATGGCGCCGATGATCTGCGCTGCGGCCTGTGCTCGCAGGTCGCCCTCGGGAAGGTGCTCGCGCTGCTCGATGAGCCGGGCGTCGAACTGCTCCTCCTGGACGCCGTGCTCGAGCATCCGGGCGAGCAGGCGCGGCTCCCGGTCGACGGCGGCGAACAGGTCGGCCGCGCTGCCGGCGACATCGTCCATGGAGTGCCAGCGTTCGATCGTGAGCACGGCGAGGTCGGTGAGCAGGGTGGGGGAGAGGCCCGCCGCGGCATCCGGCGCTTCCGCGAGGAACCGTGCGACCGCTGCGGCATCCGCTCGGTCCAGCGGGATGCCGAGCACCGCGTCGTCCTTCGAGGCGAAGTAGTTGAAGAACGTGCGACGGGAGACGGCCGCCTCGCTGCAGAGCTCTTCGATCGTGAAGCCGGCGAGCCCGCGTTCGGCGGTGAGTCGGCGCGCGACTCGGATCAGCGAATGCGTGGTTCCCACACGTCGCTGGTCCCGCAACGAGATTGCACCGAAATCCATAGAGTGCAATTATGCACGCAGCGGGCGAGAGTGCAACTCAGGCGAGGCCCGTCCGGGGCGTCTCGGCGTCAGCCCCGCGTCGGTGAACGCGATCCGCTGACGGCCCGGACGATCCTGCCTGGCCGTTCGCGCGTGCGAGCGCTTCCGCTTCAGCGGTGATCCGGTTCGCCATGCCGGCGAAGATCACGGCGTGGAAGGGGAGCACCGCCCACCAGTAGAGGCGACCAGCGAGGCCCTTCGGGAAGAACACGGCGCGCTGTCGGTAGCGCGATCCCGGTGGCTCGCTTCGGGCCTCCATCTCGAGCCACGCGCGCCCCGGAACCTTCATCTCAGCGCGGAGTCGCAGGGACACGCCGCGTTCGAGTGCTTCGACCCGCCAGAAATCGAGTGCATCGCCCACGCGCAACTGATCGGGGTCACGTCGGCCGCGCCGCAGTCCGACGCCGCCCGTCGCCCGGTCGATCCACCCTCGAACGGCCCACGCCGGCGGGAAGGAGTACCACCCGCGTTCACCGCCGACGCCCTCGATCACGCGCCAGAGATCGACCGCGGGCGCCGACGAGCGCTGTTCACGCAGGTCGAGGTACACCCTCGTTCCCGCCCAGTCGGGGTCGCTGGGGAGGGGGTCGCTCGGTGCGCCCGGGACGTCGCCATCCCGCCAACTGGTTTCGACCTGGCCGGCACGTTCGCGCGCGAGCGCGAGTCGGACCGCGCGTCGATACGGTGTCAGCCCTCCAGCGGGCGGCCCGATGACGTCGTCGATGTCGTGCTCGTGCATCACGCAGTCGAACTGCAGCGATTCGATGATCGGGATGGCGAGGCGCCGGGGGACCGGGGTGACGAGGTTGACCCACTGCGCCGCCAGCCATGGCGTCAGAACCGGCAGTGCGGCGATGGGCCGCTGCGGCAGTCCGGCCTCGACCGCGTACCCGTTCATGAGTTGTCCGTACCGCAGGACATCGGGTCCGCCGATGTCGAAGGCGCGGTTCACGACCGCCGGCACCTCGAGCGAGCCCAGCAGGTAATGCAGGACGTCGCGGACCGCGATCGGCTGGATGAAGGACCGGACCCATCTCGGCGCAGGCATGTAGGGCAGCACCTCGGTCAGGTGCCTGATCATCTCGAACGAGGTGGAGCCGGAGCCGATGACCACGCCCGCCTGGAGCACGATCGTCGGGACGCCCGAGGCGAGCAGCACCTCGCCGACGGCCACACGCGAGCGGAGGTGACGGGACAGCGGTCCGGAGACGGGATGCAGGCCGCCCAGGTAGACGATCCGGCGCACACCGGCAGCCGCGGATGCCTCGGCCACGTTGCGGGCGGCCGCGAGCTCCCCGTCCTCGAAGTCGCCACCCGACGCCATGCCGTGAACCAGGTAGTACACGACCTCGATGCCGTCGACCGCTCGGTCGACGGCCGCACGGTCGACGAGGTCGCCCTCGATCACCTCGACGTTCGGCGCCCAGGGTGCGTCGCTGACGCGCCACGGTCGCCGGACGAGCACCCGCACGTCGTGACCGGCGTCGACCAGCCGTGGCACGAGCCGCCCGCCGACGTACCCCGAGGCGCCGGTCACCAAGACCTTCACGTCGACTCCACTCACTGCGCTTCGCTCGGACATCGCGAAGAGATGACTCGAACGATTATCTCACTCGGTTAGCGATTCCGGTTCGGTGGCGAGCCCGAGGAGTCCACCGGCAGCTCATCGCGGGCCGGCGACCGGCTCCGCGACGAGTGCGGTGCGCCGCGCGCCGTAGACCCAGTACCGGTAGGCGACGAACCGGAACGCCGAGCCGAGCGCGAGGCCGAGCACGTTCGCGGACAGGTTGTCAGCGAGCACCGAGGTGTGGTGCAGGACGTAGTGCGTCATTCCCAGGCAGAGCACGGCGATGAGGCTGCCGCCGATGCTCACGAGGCCGAACTCGACGGCCTCCCTGAGCAGGTCCGTCCTTCGGTGATCCCGGAACGTCAGCCACCGGTTGCCGAGCCAGTTCGCCGTGATCGCGGCGGTCGTCGAGATCACCTTCGCGACCAGCGGGCCTCCGTGCACCGACTGCGGGGACAGCGCGGTCAGCGTGAGCAGGTTGAACAGCCCCACGTCCAGCAGGAAGCCTGCGCCGCCGACGATGCCGAACTGGGCGACCTGTCGAACCAGCCGGTCAGTCGACACGGCTCGGCTCCGCGGGGCGGTGCACCGTATCCGTGGGATGCATCCTCGAACTCGACAGCCCCCACGCCGTGACGCGCACCATCGCCTCGAGGACGATCCGCATGGTCATCTTCGATCGACCGGCGGTTCGCTCGACGAAGGTGATGGGGACCTCCACCACGCGCAGGCCCCGTCGCACCGCACGCCAGAGCAGTTCGACCTGGAACCCGTACCCCTCGCTGCGGAGCAGTTCGGGTCGGATGCCGCGAAGCGCGTCCGACCGGATCGCACGGTACCCGCCCGTCGCATCGCGCTGCGTCAGGCCGAGGGCGGTCCGCGCATAGGCGCTCCCGCCCAGGGAGAGCCACCGACGGTGGACCGGCCACCCGTGCACGCTGCCTCCGGGGATCCAGCGCGAGCCCACCACCAGATCGGCGTCCCCCAGCGCGGCGAGGAGGCGGGGCAGCTCCTCCGGGCGGTGCGAGCCGTCGGCGTCCATCTCGACGACGGCGTCGTACCCGCGATCCAGGGCCCAGGCGAACCCCGCCCGATAGGCGGCGCCGAGCCCGTCCTTGCTGCGCCGGTGGAGCACATGCACCCGCGGCTGGAGGTCGGCCAGCCCGTCGGCGATGCCGCCCGTGCCGTCGGGGGAGCCGTCATCCACGATCAGCAGCTCGATGTCGGGCATCGCGGCGAGGACTCCGGAGACCGAGGCGTCGATGTTGTCGCGCTCGTTGTAGGTGGGCATGACGACCAGGGTTCCGGACATGATCACTCCTTCGACAGTTCGTAGACGGTGGTGCGATGCACCGGGAACGCCCGCACGAGGCGGTACCCGAGCGACCGGACGGCGTCGACATCCGATCGGTCCGCTCCGGCCTCGACGACCCAGACGGTCCGGTGCGCGACGACGCGCGCGTGGACGGCGTCATTCCGGGCGACGCGGTCCCAGAGGAACGATCGGTTCGCGTACGGCTCGAGCAGCGCGACGTCGTCGAGGCCGGTGAAGCTCGACGGATACAGGTCGAGCGCCAGCCTCGGTCTCCGCGACGGCTTCGTCGACTGGTCGAACACGACGGCGTCGCCCGCGACGGCGTGCGCGGCGACCACGGCAGCCGTCTGGCGCAGGTCGCTGCCGCCGTCCTTCGCGTAGGGACCGCGCTGCGCCGCATACCGGGGCGCCGCCGCCACGCAGAGGGCGACGAGTGCCACGACGAGCGCGAGTCGACGGGAACGGCGATCCCGGGCGAGCCCCGCGAGGCAGTCGACGCCGATCGCGACGAGGAGGGCCACCGCCGGAAGGCAGTACGCGACGTAGCGGAGGTTGTACATCGGACTGACCCACGCGTTCCCGGCCAGGAGCAGCGAGGTCGGCACAGCGAGCCAGGTGATCGCGATGAGGATTCCGGGTCGCCACGGATGGCGCCCCCTGACGACGGTCGCGACGAGCGCGACCGCGATGAGCCCCCATGCGAGGATCGCGAACGCAGGCGAGCCGAACCACTGACGCACGAACACGGACCACGCGGTCGCGTACGAGCGCCTCGCGAGGAACTCGATCTGCCCGCGCTGGGCGAGCCCCAGCAGCAGGATCGGGGCCGCCACCACCCCGGCGAGCACCATCGACTGCGCCCACCGTCGGACCGCCGCTCGGCGTGTGCCGATCACCACGAGGCCCACCCCATGCACGACGACGAGGAGGACGAGGTAGAGGAAGACGTACGCCGACGCGGCGACGCCGAGCCCGTAGAGCGCCCACATCCACCGGCGAGCCTCACGTCGTCGAACGAGCGAGACGAACCAGACGGTCATCCAGACGCCCGCGGCGATCGCGAACGCGGAGGAACGCGCCTCGGCGCCCATCCGCGTCGTCTGCGGGATGATCGCGAAGACCAGGCCGGCGAGGATCCCCACTCGCAGTCCGAAGAGCTGCTCGCCCAGGAGCACGGTGCCCGCCGCCGCGAGCCCGATCGCGACCCCGCTCGGGAACCGGACGGCGGCCTCGGCGGTGCCGACGAGCCCCGTCCAGGCGTGGAGGCAGAGGTAGTAGGCGCCATGCACCGCGTCGACGTGCGCGAGCATCCCGAAGAGGCTCGGCAGGCTCCGGGTCGCGGAGAGCACGCTCGCCGCTTCGTCGCCCCAGTACGACGAGGCGCCCGCACCCGCGATCGAGAGGGCTGCGGCGGCGACGCCGACGATCAGGGCGACGATCCGAGGCCGCGGTCGGTCGCGATCCGTCGGCGGCGACGGAATCACGGTGCGCACGTCGGTCGTGCCGGTCATGCCGTCCCCCTTCGCTGCCCGGTGGCCCCAGCCTGCGAGGCTCGGCTGAGCGGCCGGTGATTCGCAGGCGCGAAACCCTGCGAACTCGTACACGAACCGGCCCGATCCGGCCGTTCGTGTGAGTTCGCTCACGCGCACCGGGCCTCACCTCAGGAGCCGCCCAGCGAGACTCGGAACGGTGGCACGCATGACCACCACGACTCCTGTCTCCACTCGCGTCAGCGACCTGCTCCTCAGCAAGGTCCCGCAAGTCACGCTGGCCTTCTGGGTCATCAAGGTCTTCTCGACCACGGTCGGGGAGACCGCGGCCGACTACCTCAACGTGACCCTCGGGTTCGGGTTGACCGTCACCTCGATCGTCACGGGCGTCCTGTTCCTCATCGCCCTCGGCGTCCAGTTCTGGACGAGACGGTACGTGCCGGCCGTGTACTGGCTGACGGTCGTGCTCATCAGCGTCGTCGGCACGCTGATCACCGACAACCTCACGGATGCCGCGGGCATCCCGCTCTGGGTCTCGACGATCGTGTTCACGTTCCTGCTCGCCGCGACGTTCACCGTCTGGTACCTCCGCGAGCGCACGCTCTCGATCCACTCGATCGTCACCCGCACCCGCGAGGCGTACTACTGGCTCGCGATCCTCTTCACGTTCGCGCTCGGCACGGCCGCGGGCGATCTGGTCTCCGAGTCGCTGGGCCTCGGATACCTGCTCGCGGCCATCCTGTTCGCCGCCGTCATCGGTGTCATCGCGCTCGCGTACTTCGTCTTCCGCGCGAACGCGGTGCTCTGCTTCTGGTTGGCGTACATCCTGACGCGACCCCTCGGCGCCTCGCTCGGCGACCTCGCCTCCCAGCCGGTCGAAGACGGCGGGCTCGGACTCGGGACGACCCTGACGAGCGTCGCGTTCCTCGCCGTGATCGTCGTGCTCGTGGTGTTCATGACGATCCGCCTCAACCGGGACCGCACGCAGTTGGAACTCGAAGCGGGGGAGGCCGAGCTCGCCGGCGCCTGACGTTTCGGCGGCGGATCTAGGATGATCGTGCGCCGACACGTGAGGAGGTTGGCATGCGGATCCTCGTCGTCGACGACGAACCCGAGATGACCGAGCTGCTGGCCAGGGGACTGGCCGCCGAGGGCCACGACGTCACGCAAGCCCACGACGGGATCGCGGCGATGAGTTCGACGGTCTCGGGGGGCATCGAGTTGGCCGTCGTCGACCTGATGCTCCCTGGAATGTCCGGCTTCGAACTGAGCCGCCGGATCAAGGAGTTCGACCCGACGATCGCCGTGATCCTCCTCACGGCGAGGCAGGCCGTCGACGACCGGGTGCGCGGACTTGACTCGGGCGCGGACGACTACATGATCAAACCGTTCGACCTCGCCGAACTCTCCGCCCGGATCCGGGCGGTTCGTCGTCGAGATGCGCTCCACGCCCCGGCGCATCTCCAGCTCGCCGACCTCTCGATGGACCTGCAGCGCCATCGCGTCCGCGTCGGAGGCAGGGAGGTGGCGATGAGCCGGACCGAGTTCGACGTGCTCCGAACGCTCGTCAGCAACCCGTCCGCGACCGTGACCCGAGCCGAGATCCTCGACGAGGTCTGGGACTCGGGAGCGCACATCGACTCCAACGTCGTGGACCAGTACGTGAGCTACCTGCGGCGCAAGCTGCACGGCGCATCGGCGGGCGTCCGGATCGTCACGATCCGCGGCATCGGCTTCCAACTGGTTGCAGGGCGGCCTTGATCCCCAGGAACCTCGGCATCCGGACCCGGATCGTCGGCGGCAGCCTCATCATCGCCATCCTCATCTCGACGGCCGCCGGGATCGTCCTCGATTCGCAGATCGACCGGATCGTGCGCGAGGGCACGACGACCGTGCTCCGAAGCGAGAGCGCACCCTACGTGACGGCGCTCGAGACCGAACCGACCGAGTCCTTCGATTCCCCGGGCCCGTCGCAGCTCGTCGCGGTGGTCGCCCCGGACGGGTCGACGCCGGTCGACACGCTGCCGGGCGGACTCGACGCGCAGCTCTCGGACCTCACCGGGGCCGAGCACACCACGAGCGTGACGTCCGCGGGCAGCACCTACCTCGTCCGCTCGACGCCGGTCGAGGTGTTCGGCCAGACCTGGCACGTGGTCGCGGCACGCAGTGCGGACGCCGAGGACGACGTCCTGATGCAGATGCGGCTCCTCCTCGTCCTCGGGCTCGCGCTGATCGCGCTCGGCACAGCCGCGGCCGCGTGGCTCCTGACCTCGGCGTCGCTCAGCCCCGTGACCGGACTCCGGACGAGCGCGAAGGCACTCAGCGTCTCGGAGACCGACGAACTCCTCCCGGTCGGGGACACGAATGACGAGATCGCCGAACTCGCCCGGACCTTGAACGGACTCATCGAGCGACTGCGGGCCTCCGCGAACCGCGAACGCCAGCTCGTCTCGGATGCGAGCCACGAGCTGCGGACACCACTCGCCCTCCTCACCACCCAACTCCAGGTCGCGATCGCCGAGGCATCCTCGAAGGAGCAGCTCCTCGCAGATCTCGAAGGCGCGCAGCGCAACGTCGTCCGGCTCTCCTCGCTCGTCTCGTCGCTCCTCGAGCTGTCCGAGATCGAAGCGGTCGGCCGGGGCGGACGGGCGACGGGCGCCGAACTCGGGCTGGAGGCCGTGGAGGCCGTCGACCGCGCGCGATTCCATGCGCGCGAGCGGGCAATCGCGATCGGATACGCCGGGATCCCGAACGCGACCGATGGCCCCGAGTTCGCGATCCGGGCGGCGGACTTCGGCCGGATCATCGACAACCTCACGAACAACTCGCTCGGCGCGATCACGGATCCCGGACGGATCGACATCCGGCTCGAACTGGACGGCGATCGGCTGCGACTCGAGGTCGCGGACACCGGTGGCGGGCTCGATCCCGCGTTCGAGCCGGCCGCGTTCGATCGGTTCAGCCGCCAGGACCCCTCGCGCGGCCCGGGCAAGGGCGCCGGGCTCGGACTGGCGATCGTCGCGGCGATCGTCGAGAACGCCGACGGTGAGATCCGCCTCGAGAACCGGCCGGGCGACGGACTCACCGTGATCGTCTCGCTCCGCGCCCTGGGTTGATCGATCCGGGCGGGTTCGGGACGCAACCGAGCCGCCGTTCGATTCGATACGGCGGCTCGTTCCCGCGTTGCCAGGGGGCAGCCGGGTCAGTCGTCGGCGGTCTCCCCGTCTCCATCGCCCTGCGGGCCCTCGTTCTGCTGGGTGCTGTCGTCGGCGGTCTCCCCGTCGCCGTCGCCCTGCTCGGAGTTCGGGCTGACGTCGATGACCGTGAACGAGTCGTCGAGCCGGACGTCGACGGATCCGCCGGCGTCGAGCTGCAACTCGATCTCGTAGGCGGCCTCGTCACCCCCGGCCTCCGACTCGGTCACCGTGCCGGGGCCGGCGGCTGCGATGGCGGCCGCCGTGGCCTGATCGAGCGCGGCACCGGTGATGGGCGCCGACGAGTCCTCCGGACCGTCGTCTCCGCCGCCGCCGCCGCCGACGGTGGCGAATGCGGCGACCGTGCCGCCGGCGATGAGCACCGCGCCCGCAGCTGCGGCGGTGAATGCGATCACTCGTTTCCTCATGAGCATCGTTCCTTTCCTCGAGAACGACCCCAGTGTGCGTCGCGGCCGCTGAACCGGCGCTGAAGCGAACCTCGGAACCCGACGGCGTGATCAGGCGTCCGGATGGGTCGGCAGTTCGATCACGGCGGAGGCGCCGCCGAGCTCGGCATCCTCGGTCAGGTGGACCGTGCCACCGTGCACGTGCGCGATCTCCGCGACGATCGCGAGCCCGAGGCCGCTCCCGCCGTGCGCGCGTGCCCTGCTTGCGTCCAGCCGCACGAACCGTTCGAACACGCGCGCACGGTCGGCGGCGGGGACGCCCGGGCCGTCATCCCCGACGCTCAGGACGATCCGCTCGGGTTCGCGGCGCACCGCGAGGGAGACCCGCGAGCGCGCGTGCCGCGCTGCGTTGTCGACGAGATTGCGCACGAGCTGGCCGAGCAGCGCCCGATCTCCGCGCATCCGGGCCGCGGCGATGCCGCGCGTGTCCACCGTCGGCCCGCCCAGGCTGCGGAGCCGGGCGGCCTCGTCGAGCAGGAGGTCGTCGAGGTCGACGTCCTGCGGTTCCAGGTGCAGGGCGGCCTCGTCGGCGCGGGCGAGCACCAGCATGCCCTGCACCAGGGACTCCAAGCGAGCCCCCTCCTCCAGCACGGCCGTCGCGAGTTCGTCGTCGGCGAGGCGTTCGGGATGGGCGCGGGACAGCTCCGCGTACTGCCGCAGCACGGCAAGGGGCGACTTCAGCTCGTGCGAGGCATCCGAGATGAATCGTCGCTGGGATGCCTGCGCGAGGTCGAGCCGCGCGAGCATCGCGTTCAGCGTGCCCGCCAGACGGTCGATCTCGTCGTGCGTTCCCGGCTCGTCGACGCGTCGACTCAGGGTCGCCGACGTGACGTCGCCGACCTGGCGTCGCATCCGCTCGACCGGTGCCAGCGCGCGACCGACGCCGACCCACGCCACGACCGCGACGAGCGCGACGAGGATCGGGACCCCGATGGCCAAGGCGATCGCAACCGTCGCGATCGTCTGATCCGCATCCGAGGTCGGCCGGCCCGCGATCACCGTGAGGTCGCCGTCGGTCCGCTCGATCGCGACGGCGTATCGCGTGTCGCCGACCTGGACGACCGGCTCCGGGTGCTCGGTCGAGGTCACGGGCGTGGTCGGGGCATCCTCGCTCCCGGCGACGACCGTGCCGGACGCGTCGACCACCTGCACCAGGTGGTCGTCGTCGAGTTCGCCGATCCCTGCGACGCCGCCGGACTCGATCTGCGACGAGACGGCGGACGCATCCTGTCGCGCCCCCTCCATCAGCCCGTCGTACAGCGAGGCCCGCACGAGGGCCCAGAGCGTGATCGACCCCACGATCAACGCGAGCGCGACCACCGCCGTCGCGACGAGGGTGAGGCGGACGCGAACGCCGGCACGCCGCCGGATCTGCGGATCAGGGGCCATCATCGCCCAGACGGTATCCCGCGCCCCGGAGCGTCTCGATGCTCGCACGCCCGAACGGGCGATCGATCTTGTTCCGAAGGTGCCGGATGTAGACCTCGACGATGTTGGGGTCGCCGTCGAATCCGAAGTCCCACACGCCGTCGAGGATCGCCCGCTTCGTGACGACCTGTCCCGCGCGGTGGACGAGGAACTCGAGCACCGCGAACTCCCTCGCCGTCAGGTCGATCGGCTCGCCGTCGCGCTCGACGCGTCGGGTCGAAGGGTCCAGCGCGAGGTCGCCGACTCGGAGGATGGGCGGTCGAGGCGAACTGCCGCGTCGGATCAGGGCACGGATGCGGGCGACGAGGATGGCGAACGTGTACGGCTTGCTGAGGTAGTCGTCGGCGCCGGTCTCGAGGGCCTCGACCTGGTCGTCGACGCCGTCCTTCGCGGTGAGCACCAGCACGGGCGTCCAGTTGTCGGCCTCGCGGAGGCGGCGGCAGATCGTGTAGCCGCTCATTCCCGGGAGCATGAGGTCCAGGACGATCGCCGCGTACGGCTGCTCCTGGGCGAGCCAGAGGCCGTCGATGCCGTTCGCCGCCGTGTCGACCGCGAACCCCTCGGCTTCGAGCCCGCGCTTCATGCCGTCCGCGAGCCGTCGTTCATCCTCGACGATCAGCACCCGCATCGGCCCACCTTCTGTCGGGCACAGTATTGCGCGCCTCGGCTGAAGCCTCGCTGAAGGAGCGGCGGATCGCCGATTCCGCTGGGTGACCGATCAGCACGGCCGGTGACATTCGGGGCCGAGGACGTCGAGGCCGGCATCGACACCTCGATGGCGCTCGCACGCGAGGTCGCCGGGCGTGTCGCGCGCGCTTCGGATGGGGCTGGTTTCAGGGCTTCCCCGTAGGTGAGGATGCGTCATTTTAGCTACGCTGGCATCGGCGATCCGGCCGCGGATCGCGTGATCGAGGGGAGCGATCATGGGTCTCACTGCCGGGGTGGACGAGCGATGAATGCCGACGCATCCGGCGTTTGGCGTGGCTTCATCGTCGAGGCCGGCGGCGCCGTGAACAGCATCATTCCGATTCCGACGAGGACCGCGACCGTGGGCTCCGATCCATCCGTCGACGTCCCCCTGCCGTACACCGGCGTGAGCCGGCAGCACCTCCGCCTCGATGGGACCGGACCCGTCGTGCAGGTCACGGACCTGCAGTCCACGAACGGCACCTGGATCAACGACCGACGGGAAGCGCGGGCCGCCCTGCAGGACGGCGACCGCCTCAGCCTCGGCAGTGTGAGGCTTCGCTTCTTCGACACCACAGCGCCACGCCCGTCAGGGGCGCCCTCGACCGGGGGTTTGCCGTTCGCGCCCACCGTGCCCGGAGGCGGAGGCGGAGGCGGAGGCGCCGGCGGCACCGACCGCCACGAGATCACGCAGGACCGGAACAAGGTCGGCGGCGACCAGCACAACGTGGCTGGTGACCAGCACAACATCGCGGGCAGCCAGCACAACATCGGGCGGGACGCGTTCTTCGCCGGCGGGAACCAGCACTGGGATCAGCGGGTCAACATCTCCGCAGACCTCGACCCGTCCGAAGAGCTCTTCAACGGCGAAGGTCCGGGACGATGGATCGCCATCCTCGGCGGCCTCATCGCGCTCGGTGGATTCGCCTGGTTCGGCATCCAGATCTTCGGCGCCATCACGAGCATGGGCGCGAGTGGGCCCGGTGGGAGTTCCGGTCCGCCGCCGGCGCTCGGCTACGCCTTCGGGATCTTCGCGGTCGGCACCGTCCTGTACGGAATCGGGGCGAGCATGTCGAAAGCCCGGCGGAAACGAAACAGCGGGTGACGCGGTGGGAATCAACATCGGCAAGAACACGGTCCGCGGCGACCAGACGATCATCGACGGCCCGCAGACGAACATCGGGCGGGACCAGGTCAACGTGGGCCCGGCACCGCGCGAGGTACGACGATCGCTCGACGACCTCATCGACGAAGCGCGTCGGCTGCTGCCGCCTGAACGGTTCGCCGGCGTCGCGGAGGCGATACGTGGCATCGACAGCTCGATGAGCTCCGCCGATCCGGATCGTCGGAAGGCGGCGTCACGGTTGGGAACCGCGGTCGAACTCATGCAGCAGAGCGGCGCCGCGCTCGAGGCGGGAAGTTCGCTCGCGCAGGGCATCACCAGGATCGCTCAGTGGATCGGCCCGATTGCGGGGTCGGTGCTCGCTGGAGTGGGGCTCCTGCCCTGACAGCGGCGTCACCGGGTTCGCGCGCGGGTGCGCTCGCGTGCGGCCGGGATCGGCGGTGCGGCGACCGCGGCGCCCACGGTCGCGACGAGTTCGCCGATGCCCTCGACGGACATCCGGACTTCGTCGCCCTCCCGCAGCGCGGGTCGCGTCGAGCCGCGGCCCCACAGCTCGCCGAGGCATCCGCCGTTGCCGACCGTGCCCGAGCCGAGCACGTCGCCCGGCACGACCCGCGAGTTCCGCGACGCGTACGCGACGAGCTCGGGGAACGGCCAGCCCATGTTCGAGACGAGGTCCTCGCCGACGAGTTCGCCGTCGACCCGGACCTCGGCGCGGATCGCGAGGAAGCCGTCGGCGTCGAGGGACCCGTCCAACTCGTCGGCCGTGACGATCCACGGGCCGAGGCTCGTGCCGAAGTCCTTCCCCTTCGCCGGCCCGAGCCGCACCTTCATCTCGCGTCCCTGGAGGTCCCGCGCGGACCAGTCGTTCATGATCGTGTAGCCGAAGATGACGGATGCCGCCGCCTGCGGCGTCAGGTTCGACTCGGGCGCACCGGGCGCCGCGCCGATCACGACCGCGACCTCGAGCTCGAAGTCGAGCCGCTCGGTCACGGGCGGCGAGACGGGTTCGCCCGGCCCGAGGATCGTGTGCGGGTTCGTGAAGTAGAAGGTCGGCGCCTCGTACCACTCCGGCACGACCTCGCTGCGCCCGTCGACGGCGGCACTGATGCCCTCGACGTGCTCCTCGAACGCGACGAAGTCGCGCACGGAGGCCGGCACGAGCGGGGCGAGCAGGCGCACGTCGGCGAGCGGCGTGCCGGGATCGTGCTCGACACGGGCGAAGGCGGCGCGAGCGGCATCGAGCCCGCCGGCGAGCACGTCTGCCACCGTGAGGCCGTCGGGGAACGGGACGACGGTGCCGCCGATCACGAAGCCTTCGCACGGCGTTTCGTCTCGCTTCGCTCGCTCAACGACCGGAGGGGGCGTCTCGTCTCGCTGCGCTCGCTCAACGACCGGAGCGAGCCACCGGGCGATCCTCATGCGCGCACCCGCGTCGCGAGGAGGGACTCGGCATTCGCCGAGAGGATCCGGTCGGCATGCTCGTCGGGAAGCCCCGCCTCGCGGACGAACGCGACCGGGTCGTCGAGGCCCATGTCGAACGGGAAGTCGCTGCCGAGCACGACCTGGGACGCACCCGCGACCTCGATGAGGTGGCGGAGGGCGGCCGGGTCGTGCACGACGGTGTCGAACCAGAGCCTGCGCAGGTATGACGAGGGCTCGTGCTCGCACCGGTGCGCCTCCGGGCGCACGCGCCAGGCGCGGTCGGAGCGGCCGATGGCGAACGGCAGGTAGCCGCCGCCGTGCGCTGCGATGATCTTGAGCTGCGGGTGCCGGTCGAGCACGCCCGAGAAGATCAGGTGCGACAGCGCGACGGCGTTCTCCGTCGGCTGCCCGACCGTGTTCGACAGGTAGAAGCGGTCGAGCCGCTCGTCGAGCGAGCATCCGAACGGATGGAGGAAGACGACGGCGCCGAGCGCTTCGGCACGCGCCCAGAACGGCTCCAGCCGCTCGTCCGACAGCTCGACGTCGCCCGCGAACGAGGAGATCTCGACCCCGGCGAGCCCGCGTCCGAGGATCGCGTCGTCGAGGCATTCCACGATCCGCTCGGGATGCTGGAGCGGCACGAGGCCGAGTCCGGTGAGGCGATCCGGGGCCTGGGCGACGTGCGCCGCGATGAGGCGGTTCGCCTCGTTCGCGAGCCACACCGCGAGGCCCTCCGGCGCCCACGGCGAGAAGTGGTTGGGCGACGCGCTCACCCACTGCCGGTCGACGCCCTGCGCGTCCATCGCGGCGAGTCGCTCGGCGACCTGCGTGAGCTTCGGCACGCGCGCGCCGACCATCGGACCCGACACGGCGAGGCTCTCCGCGCCGTTGCGCCGGAGCTCCAGCGCCGCCGCTTCCGCGGCGAGCTCGGGCGCGCGCCGCTCGACCTCGGCCTGGAGCGACGGCAGGAGGACGTGCGCGTGGACGTCGGTGACGAGGCCGGTCATGCGGGTTCCGCCATCCGCTGTGCGATGCCGAAGATGAGCCCGCCGGCGTCCGCGTCGCGGTCGTGCTCGAGCTGCCACCGGCCGAGCTGCACGGATGCCTCGACCACCGCGGTCGCTCGCGGCAGGCGCCGCGCGTGGAAGTCGTCCCACAACTGCTGGTCGACCGCGTCGCGGGCGACGAGGAGTTCCGTCAGCACGAGGGCGTCCTCGAGTCCCTGTGCCGCGCCCTGCGCGATGGTCGGCGGGCAGCTGTGCGCGGCGTCGCCGAGGAGCACGACGTGGCCGCGGTTCCACGGGGCCTCGACGAGGTGCGTCGTGAACCACGTGTAGTTCGCGTGCGCGCCCTGCTCGAGGTCCGCACGGATCGAGTTCCACGGCCCGTCGTAGGCGCGCGACTCCTCGAGCATGATGCGGGTGGCATCCTCGTCGGACGTGCCGAAGCGGTCCTGCGCGTCTTCGACGAGGAACGCGTACATGCTGTCCTCACCCGTGGGCGTGTAGCCGGCGATGTAGACCGGGCCGCCGTAGTAGAGCTCGCTGCGCTCGACCTCGGCCGGGCGCGACACGAAGGTGCGCCAGATGCCCATGCCGGTCGGCTCGGGCCTGGTCTCGATGCCGATCAGGTCGCGCACGTTCGAGTTGAGCCCGTCGGCGCCGATCAGCAGGTCGTAGACGCCGGCTGACGCCTCGTTCACGAGGACCTCGACGTGGTCGTCGCCCGGCACGAGCCCGGTGACCTTCGCGTCGAAGCGGACGTTCGCGCCCGCCGCCTCGGCGTGCTCGAAGAGGATCCGGGTGAGGTCGGCGCGGGGCATCCCCATCGCCGCCGGGTAGTCGGGCCCGCCCGTCTTCACGTCCGGCAGGGACGCGACGACCGGCGCTCCGGGCCCGGGCGCGCGCAGGTCGAGCCCCTCGAACGCGTAGCCCGCGGCGCGGATGTCGTCCCACGCTCCGAGCGCGTCGAACACGCGCAGCGCGTTGCCCTGCAGCGAGATGCCCGACCCGAGGGCGGTGAGCTCGGGCTTGGCTTCGAAGACGTCGACGTGGACGCCGGCCTTCGCGAGCTGGATGGCGGCGGCGAGTCCGGTCACGCCGCCTCCGGCGATCGCGACCCTGGTGACTGCGGTCATGTCAGAACCTCCTTGTTCTGTTCGGTGGAGCTGGTACTGGGTCGACGGGCTAGAGGATGGCGACGGGGTTGATCGGCGACCCGACGGCACCGGTGATCGGAAGCGGCGCCGCGGACAGCAGGAACTCGAAGCGGTCGGCCTCGGCGCACACCTGGCCGAGCAGGTCGAGGTCCCACAGCTCGCCGACTGTGAGGCCCAGGTTCGGGATCACGACCTGGTGCAGCGGCTGGAATGCGGGCACGTCGAACTCGTTCGGCCGCACCTCGAACCCCCACGTGTCGGTCGCGATCGCGGCGATCTCGGTGCGATGCAGCCAGGTCGCGGTGGTGAGCGACAGGCCCGGCGCGGGGCCGCCCGCATAGTCGCCCCACCCGTCGCGTCGCGCGCGGGCGAGCTGGCCGGTGCGGACCAGGACGATGTCGCCCCGCCCGACCCGGCTCGTCTCGCCCTGCGCGGCGATCGTCGCGTCGAGGTCGGCCGCGGTGATCGCGTACCCGTCCTCGAGCTCGCCGGTCTCGGGCCGGAGGTGCCGGCCCACGTCGAGGAGCACGCCACGCGACACGATGACGGATGCCGCGTGCTCGATGCCCGTCACGAGGTCGCCGTCGCTCGTGACGACGTCACCCGCGCGGCGGCCGTTCCACGCCACCCCGTGGTCGAAGATGTGGCCGAGGCCGTCCCACTGCGTCGAGCACTGCAGCGGCATCGAGATGTGGTCGTCGGCGCCGCCGATGCCGTGCGGGAACCCCTGCGCGCCGCGCTCGGCGTCCGTCCCGGTGTCCATCATGAGATGGACCGGGTTCGTGCGGCGCCGCCACCCCTTCTGCGGTCCGTTCATGTCGAACGACTGCGACAGCGAGATCGCGCGCCCGTCTCGGACGAGGGCTGCGGCCTCGACGCGCTTGCCCGCGTCGATGAAGTTGAGCGTGCCGAGGCGGTCGTCGTCGCCCCATCGGCCCCAGTTCCGGACGGCGTCGGCACGCGCCGCGATCTCGGCCTCGGGGTGCTGCCGGTCGAGGTCGGCGTGGTGCTCGCTCGGCGCGGTCATGCTCGCGCCTCCGAGGTGGCGTTTCGTCTCGGTCGCTTCGCTCCCTCGCTCAACGACCGAGGAAGGCCGACCCTTCGGTCGTCGAGCAAGCGAAGCGAGATGAAACGGACCGCGTCGCGGCTCATACGGCGGCTCCTTCCGCGAGGCACCGGACGACCTGCGTGCCGAGGCCCGTGATCGATCCCGTCATGACGTCGCCGTCGCGCAGGAACCGCTTCCAATGCTGCCCGTTGCCGGCGGGACTCCCCGTCAGCAGGAGGTCGCCGGGCAGCAGGGGCATGGTCTGCGAGGCGCCCGAGACGAGTGCGGCGATGTCGAAGAGCAGGTCGCTCGTCGAGGCATCCTGCATGACCTCGCCGTTCAGCTCGAGGCGCACGTGCGCGTCGCGGGCGTCGACGAACCGCGCCGGGACCAGGAACGGGCCCGTGGGGAGGAACCCGGGCGCGTTCTTCGAGCGGTACCAGTCGGTGCCGATCTCCTTCATGTCCTTCCGGAACACGAGGTCGCGGGTCGTGACGTCGTTGACGATCGTGTAGCCCGCGACGTGGTCGAGCGCGTCCTCGCGGGAGACGCGGAACGCCTCGCGGCCGATCACGACCGCGAGCTCGAGCTCCCAGTCGTGCACGTCGCTGGACGCGGGGAGCACGAGCGGCACGTCGTCGCCGACGACGCACGCGGGCAGCCCGATGAAGAAGTACGGCTCGCCGTTCGCGGCGCGCTCGTCCATCATCTCCGCGGCGAACGCCCGCGCCTCCTCGGGCGTGCGGTCCGAGTTGTTCGTGAGGCCGGCCGCGACGAGCTCGATGACGTGCTGTCGGTAGTTCGCCCCGGTCTGCAGCACCTGGCGCGGTTCGACCGGCGCGATGAGCGTGACGTCGGCGAGGGGCATCCAGTCGCCGTCGGCCTCGGCGAGCAGGGCGAGGCGATCCCAATCCGGGTCCGCGAGGAACTCGTTCAGGCCCGCCGCGCCCGGCTCGTCCGCGATGAGCGGTCGGATGCGGTCGCCCGAGACGAGCCCGAGGAGGACGGAAACGCCGTCGCGGTAGCGCGCGAGGGCGAAGGGTGCGGTCAGCCCGGTTGACGTCGTCGTCATGATGTCCTTCGTGTCAGTGGTGCGGCGATGGGAATCCCGGGGGCGCAGGGCGTCTCACCGCGCCCCCGGGATCCGGTCTGTCAGCCCTGGCCGTGCTTGGCGTAGGGGTTGAAGAGCGCGTCCCTGATCTCGTCGGGCACGCCCTCCTCCGTCGCCGACGGGCCGTCGGCTGGCGGGAACGACTCGGTCATCGACATGGGCATCGCGCTGTTGCGGTAGAAGTTGTTCGACCCCTGCGAGGGCGTCCAGGTGTTGGCCTCCCAGTCGGGCACGTAGTTGCGGTACCCGCCCGTGTTGAGCTCGATGCGCAGGCTCGAGGGCTCGCGGTAGTAGAGGAAGTTCTGCTCGCCGATGCCGTGGATCGACGGGCCGTACTCGATCGGGTAGCCGTTCTCGCCGAGGACGTCCGCGGCGATGAGCAGTTCCTCGCGCGTGTCGACCCAGAACGCGTAGTGGTTCACGCGGCCGGCGCGCGTCGAGCCGTCGAGCACGACGCCGAGGTCGTGCGACTTCTCGTTCGTCGTGAGCACCGAGAACACCGAGATGGGCGCCTCGTCGAGCACCGTGCGCGCCATGAAGCGGAAGCCGAGCACGTCGACGTACCACTTCACGAACGCGTCGACGTCGCTCGTCGCGACCGTCACGTGGTCGAGCTGGCGCGGGGCGCCGGCGACCTTGCTGCGGCGCGAGGGGCGGTCCGGGTAGATCGACGCGGCGTCGCCCTCGGTGTCGTGGTGGCGCGTGACGTCCCAGTGCAGCGTGAGCGTGTGGCCCCACGGGCCCGTGAAGCGGTACGCGCGGCCGATCTTGTGCACGTCGACCCACTCGCCCTGGATGCCGGCGGCCTCGACGCGCTTCGCCGCCTCCTCGAGCGCCTCGGGGCTCGAGGTGCGCCAGGCCGCGGTGTCGAGCGACGGCTCGTCGCCGGGGAGCACGACCACGGAGTAGGCGTAGTAGTCGCCCCAGCACCGGAGGTACACGGCGCCGTCGACGCGGTCGACGACGGTGAGGCCCACCTGGTTCACGTAGAAGTCGACGGATGCCTCGACATCCGGTGACGTGATCGCCACGTAGGAGAGGTGGGAGAGCAGCTTGATCATCTTCGATCCTTTCAAGTCCGGGCGTCGGCGCCCGGAATCCACGATCCGTCATCGGGCCGTATCAGGGAAGGTGAATTCCGCGATGCGCGGTATCAGGGCGGTGGATACCGCCGGGGGAGTCCGGGATGGTGACGCCCAGCCGAGGGGGACTGGCCTCGGCATCGGGCAGACGGGTCGATGCGCCGAGGCGGGCGGCGCGATCGCATCGCGCCGCCCGCCTCGGCGGTCCGAACTCAGGCCGCGACCGCGGCGGATGCCTTCCGAAGCGCGAAGCCGACCGCCGCACCGACCAGGAGCGCGACGATGCCAACGACCCCGACCGCAGCAGGCAGTGCGCCGAGCCCGGCCGCGAGCACGGCCACGAGGATCGGCGTGAGGAACTGGCCGAGGAAGAACGCCGAGGTCCACCATCCGGTCACCCGACCGCGATCGGCGAAGTGCGCGGCCGCGACGACCCACGTGAGCAGCGACGGCAGGAGCACACCGGACCCGAACGACGCGATGACCGCGCCGACCCCGATCCCGGGCAGCCCGGGGACGATCCAGATCACGAGCATGCCGACGGCCTGGAGGCCGAAGGCGAGCGGGAGCAGCACTCCGTGACCGAGCTTCGAGAGCTTCGCGAACGACAGTCCGCCGATCGCGGTGGCCAGGGATGCGATCGCGGCGACCCCGCCGATCGTGGCGGTGTCATCGGCTGCGACCCCGGTGCCGACGACCAGGTAGCTCACCTCGAGCACGATCACGTAGAAGGTGAAGCCGCCGAACAGGGTGACGAGCAGGGGAACGCCGATGCGCGCCCACGGGATGCGGACCTTCGCGGGCCGGTCACGGGCCTCGGGTTCGCCGGCCTCGGCCGCGGTCGGCTCCCAGAGCGAGATCACCATGAGCGCGCCGATGAGGATGCTCACGGCGTAGACCCAGAACGGCGTGTGCCAGCCGCCGACGCCGAGCGCGCCGCCGATTGCGATGAACGCCGTCGCCGCGAGCGTCGTGACGACGGTCTGGAGGCCCAGGTACCGATTCCGTCGCCGCTCCTCGTGGAAGTAGTCGACGATCAGCGTCGTGCAGACGGTCATGATGGCGGCCTCGCAGACGCCGACGAGCACGCGGCTGAGGAGGATCGCGGGAAGCGCCTCGAGCCAGGCCGGCGCGGTGCCGACGATCGCGTACGCGAACATCGCCACGACCAGCAGCGTCTTGCGTCCGAGGCGGTCGACGATCTGCCCTGCGAAGGGTGCGAACAGCGCGATCATGAGCGCGGGGATCGCGACGATCATCGGCACGAGGACCTCGGCGCCCGGCGTATCGCCGAAATGCTCCGAGAGCTGGGGCAGGATCGGCGTGATGAGCACGGATCCGAGGACGGGCATGCAACTGCCGGCCAGCAGCAGGACGGCCTGCCAGACGCCGGCGCGCCGCTGAGCGGTGGGTGGGGGTGCGATCGTGGTGTCGCCCATGACGTGTCTCTCCATCGAGTTCGTCGGTCGCGACCGCGGGCGGGTCGCGCGCGCAGGGGGTGCGCGAGTCCAGTGAACCCAGATGCGGAGGCATCCGGAAACCGGAGATCGCTGATCCCCGGTATCGGTGTCGTGGATGCCCCGCCCGGCGTCCGCTATCGGCTCGTGCGATATCCTTCCCGCGGATATCCATCCGGCTGATGCACACGAGGAGGTGTGGCATGACCGACCGGCCGTCGATCGCCCGACTCGACCTCAACCTGCTCGTCGCACTCGACGCCCTGCTCACCGAGCGCAGCGTCACCAAGGCTGCGGAGCGCCTGCACCTCAGTCAGCCGGCGCTCAGCGCGTCGCTCGCCCGGCTCCGCACCCACTTCGGCGACCCGCTCCTGGCCCGCCGTGGGAACGCGTACGAGCTCACCCCGCTCGCGCTCCGGCTCGCGGAGCACACCACCGCCGCGCTCGAGTCCGCCCGGCGCGTGTTCGAGAGCCAGGCGGAGTGGGACCCGGGGGAGTCGACTCGCGAGTTCTCGATCTACGGCTCCGACTACAGCCTCGCCACGGCGGGCCGGCGGACCGCGGCCCTCGCCGCCGAACGCGCGCCGGGCGTCCGGTTCCGGTTCATGCTGCACAATCCGCAGATCGTCGAGGATGCCGGCAACCGGCTGCGCAGCGCCGACGGACTGTTCATGCCGCACGGATTCCTCACCGACCTGCCGTTCACCGACCTGTGGACGGACACCTGGGTGGTCATCGCCGCGACGGGGCATCCGTCGATCTCGGAGCGCGTCACGCTCGACGACGTCGCCCGCCTGCCCTGGGTCTTCACCTACCAGTCGCAGTCGGCCTTCACCTCGGCGACCCGGCAGATCCAGCAGCTCGGCATCGAGCCGAAGGTCGAGGCGGTCGTCGAGAGCTTCCTCGCGCTTCCGATGTTCGTCGCGGGCACCGATCGACTGGGGCTCATCCAGGCCGGCCTCGCGGAGTACGCGACCCGCATCGCCGCGGTGCGCGCGTACGACCTGCCGTTCGACGCCACGCCGATCCACAACGCCATGTGGTGGCATCCCATGCACCGACGCGATCCCGAGCACGAGTGGCTGCGGTCGATCGTGGCCGAGGCGATGCGGCTCTGACGCTCGACCCGGCTGTGCCCCGCGCGGGCGTCCCACTTGTCAACAGGTAGGCTGGCGGGCGACGTCGGCATCGATTGGGAGGCTCGTGAGGCACACGGTGGAGCAACGGTTGCTCGCGTTCATTCGAGCGATGCCGAAGGCGGAGGTCCACGTGCACCTCGAAGGCGCGATCGAACTCGCCGACCTGCTCGAGGCCGCCGCGGACGCCGATGCGGCGCTGCCGGGCCCCGCCGCGACGCTCTTCGATCCGAGCACGCACCGACTGCGTCCCGGTGGGTCCGAGCTCTCGACGTACCTGGAATTCCTCGACTGGGTCGGGTCGCTGTACGGCTCCCGACAGCGTCTCGCTCGGCTCGCGTACCGGTTCGCAGCGAGGCAGAGCGCCTCGGGCGTGAGGTACACCGACGTCATCGTGAACCCCAGTCACTGGGGCGCGTGGCGCCACGACCTCCCCGGCTTCTTCGACGCCCTTGCGTCGGGACTCGACGAAGCGGAGGCCGACGGCCTCGCGCCCGTGGGCCTCTGCGCATCGATCGAACGCGGCCAGACCGCGGCCGAAGCCGCCGAGCTCGCGTCGATCATCGCCGAGCGCCGGCCGCGGCGCGTCGTCGCGCTCTCGATCGACGGCGACGAGGGACGTCACGGACGCACCGCTGCGCGTTTCGCCGACGCCTTCGACATCGCCCGTCGCGCCGGGCTCGGTCGCACGGTGCACGCGGGTGAGTCGAGTGGGCCCGAGGGCGTGTGGGATGCGCTGACGCTCCTGCACGCCGATCGCATCGACCACGGCGTGCGCGCGGTCGAAGACGACCGGCTCGTCGCGCACCTCGCCGAGGCCGGCGTGTCGCTCGGCATCTGCCCGAGCTCCAATCTCGCGCTCGGCGTCGTCGACCGACTCGGCGTGCACCCGGTCCAGCGACTGATGGAGTCCGGCGTCGTCGTGACGATCAACAGCGACGACCCCGCTCCGCTCGCCACGAGCATCGAGGCGGAGTGGGCGATGTGCGCGGCGGCGTTCGGCTGGGACGGGTCCACGCTCGTCGATCTCGCCCGTGCCTCGGTTCGCGCCTCCTACGCATCAGCCGAGGTCCGTGCGGTGCTCGAGAGCGAACTCGACGCGCAGGCCGCGCACGCGGAGCACGCCGAACTCGACCGACTCGGGGCGACCGCGCGCCTGCTCGAGGCGACCCCATGACCGACCAGATCGAACGGGTCCGCCGTGGGGTGCTCGCCATCGCCCGGGCCGTCGCGCTCGACGCCTCCACGATGCCCGGCGAGCACGAGCTCGCCCGGCGCCTGGAGGTGAACCGCCCGCAGATCCGCAAGGTGCTCGCGCAGCTCGAGCAGCAGGGCATCATCCGCCGGCATCAGGGTGCGGCGACGACCGTCGACCCGGTCGCGCTCGGGCTGACCGTGCGTCTCGAGGAGCAGCTCGAGCACACGGCGCTGCTCGATCGACTCGGCTTCGAGCCTGGCGTCGAGCTGCTCGTCCAGGAGCGCATCACCGTGGACGCGCGGCTCGCGGAGACGCTCGAGGCTGCGCCCGGGTCGCCAGCGCTGCGCGCCTACAAGCGCTGGACCGCCGACGGCCGTCCCGCCATGCTCGCCGACAACGTGCTGCTGCTGCCGGAGAGCGACGAGCTCGACGAGCTCGACGAGCTCGACGGTGCGCGCTCGCTCTTCGAGCTCGTGGAGTCGCTCTGGCGCGAGCCCGTCGTCTGGGAGATCGCGACTCCCGGCGTCGAGAATCTGGATGCCTCGCGCGCGGCGCTGCTCGACCTGGCCGCCGATCGCGCGTGCATGACCCTCACGATCGTCGGCGTGCTGCGCTCGGGACGACGCGTGTTCGAGGCATCCGAATGGCACCATCCCGACATCGTCAGGTACTCGGTCGTCCGTCGCTTCCCCGATCCGTGGGGCTGACCCCGAACCGATCACCCGACCCCGACGGCCCGATGGAAGGACCCCGATGACCCAGAACGGCCGGATCGACGGCATCGCACTGTGGGACGGCACCGCCGACCGCGGCCCAGCGACACTCAGCTGGCGCGACGGCGTCCTCGAGCGCGTCGACGCCGCACCGACGGCGGCCCGGTTCGCCGGACTCTCGGCGATCCCAGGGCTCGTGGACACCC
Source organism: Agromyces sp. MMS24-JH15 (assembly GCF_043518605.1). Lineage (GTDB taxonomy): Bacteria > Actinomycetota > Actinomycetes > Actinomycetales > Microbacteriaceae > Agromyces. Next base: position 3,079,261 of record NZ_CP171358.1, on the reverse strand, counting down.
ACGTGCACTTCGACACCCACGTGCCCGAGCCGGGCGTGCCGCAGGACCGCACCTGGCAGCTCTCGACCACCGAGGCCGACCAGACGCTCCATGTCGTCGGCAACGCGCTGCGCTTCGCGGCCCTGGGCGTCACGACCGCGCGCGACCTCGCGTCGTCCGAGGTGCAGCTCGCGGTCGCGCGCGCATTCGACGAGGGCGTGATCGACGGCCCGCGCCTGCTCGGGCACGGCCCCGTCGGCATGACCGCCGGCCACGGCGACCTGTTCACCCCGCGGGCCGTACGTGATCGACCGCCGGTTGCCGACGGCGTCGACGAGTGCCGTCGCCTCGTGCGTCGCTGGGCGCGCGCCGGTGCCTCCGGCATCAAGATCTACACCTCGGGCGGCATCCTCTCGATGGGCGACCAGGTCGGCTGGCGGAACCACACGCGCGAGGAGACCGACGCGATCGTCGATGAGGCGCACGCGCTCGGCCTGCCCGTCGCCGCCCACACCCACAGCGCCGAGGGCCTCGACCTCGCGCTCGCGGTCGGCGCCGACTCGATCGAGCACGGCACGGGCATTTCGGAGCGCCATCACGCGCAGCTGATCGAGCGGCGCATCCCCGTCGCCCCGACCTTGACGGTGCACGACGTCATCCTCGCCGGCACCGACCCGCGCGGATCGGCCGCACGTGAGAAGGCTCGACGCGCGATGGCTCGTCGCGATCCTGCGTTCCGCGCGGCCGCCGACGCGGGGGTCCGATTCGTGCTCGGCACCGACGCGAACGGCCACCTCGTTCCGGTCGGCGGCCAGTGGGCCGAGTTGCGGCGCATGGCCGAGGTGTTCGGGTGGAACGCCGAGCGCACGCTCGTCGCCGGCACGTCCGACGCCGCCGACGCGATCGGCCTGGGCGAGACCGTCGGGCGCATCGCGCCCGGGTTCGTCGCTGACCTGGTGATCATGCGCGGCGAGCCCTGGCGGTCGGTGGACGACCTCCGTGCGGAGCACGTCGTCGCGGTCGTCTCGCGCGGCCGGGTGATCGCGGGCGAGCTGCCCGGATGAGCCGCCCGCGGCGGGGTATCGGCCACGCCGCACGCCCCGCCGCAGGCTGACGCGAGTCGGACTCAGTGCTTGTCGCCGACGTCCCGCCCGACCGCGAAGCCCGGGGGCACGGTGCCGTTCAGCGCGTGGTCGCCGAGCTGCCGCGCCTTGAACGGGTAGGGGTTGTGCGACGCGAGCGCTCGGGCATTCCGCCAGTGCCGGTCGAGCCCGAGGCTCGTCGAGAGCGACGAGGCACCGAGCACGTCGAGCAGGTGCGACGTCGTCTGCAGTGCGAGCTCGGAGAGGACGACCTGCGCCGAGCTCACCGCGAGTTCGACGTCGACGAATCGTGCGTCGATCTCATCGGCCGAGGCATCCGCCTGCAACCAGACCGCCCACGCATCCTCGAGCTCGCGCCCGATGCCGTCGACGATGAGACGCGCGGCGTCGGCCGCTGCGCGGGCGCGGCCCACCTGCTCCTGCACGACCGCGTCGTGGCGCGGCAGCTCACCCGTGCCGGTGAAGTACACGCGGCGCTTGGCACGGACCTGGTCGGCGAGCTCGCGGGCGGATGCCTCGATCACGCCGCTCAGCGCGGCGAGCAACACGGTCTGGTGGAGACCGGAGCCCCCGCGCGAGGGCCCGTCGCCGGCGAATCGTCGGACTTCGTCGGGGTGTACGAGCACGTCCTCGAACACCGTCGTGCTCGTCGCCGTGAGCCGCTGGCCGAACCCGTCCCAGTCGTCGAGCAGCGTGACGCCCTCACGGTCGACCGGGACGACGGGGACCACCGGGGTGCCGTGCTCGTCGACCGCACCGACCGGGATCCACTGGGCGTACGCGTTGCCGGTGCCGTAGATCTTGCGACCGGTGAGGCGCAGCGTGCCGTCGGCCTCGGTGCGCAGCACGGTGTTGACCTCGCCGATCGCCGACCCTCGGGGCTCCGTCGTGCCGCTGCCGAAGAGGTCGCCCTCGGCGACCCGGGTGAGCCACCGAGCATTCCCGGCCGCGTCCGGTGCGCGCAACAGCTGCTCGACCTGGTAGAAGTGCTGGCGGAGCGCCTGGGGCAGGTTCGAGTCCGCCGCGCCGAGTGCGAGGAGGAGGCCGACCAACTGCCGCAGCGACGCACCGTGCCCGCCGCGCTCGACAGGGAGCCGCAGTGCACCGAAGCCGGCGAGGCGCAGCTGCTCCATCTCGCGATGCGCGAGCGCGCCGGTCGCCTCGCGCTCGGCGGCGGTCGCGGCGATCTCGGCGAACAGGGGTGCGAACCGGGCGTGCAGTTCGGCGTCGGTCGGTGCGGCCTGGCGCGACGGCCGGGTGGCGGGTCGGGCGAGGGTCATGATGCGGCCTCCTCGAGGACGGGGTCGGATGCGCCGGTCGAGGCGCGGCGCGCGGCGAGCTCGGCACGAATGCGTCGGGCGGGGTGCCGCTCCGGAAGGAACGGTCCGTCGCCGGTGACCTTCTCGCGCACCGTGGCTCCCGGCCCGTACTCGGCGCGCATCGTGCCGCGCTCGACGAGGATCGGGCGCACGTGGTCGACGAAGTCCTCGAACGAGCCCGGTGAGACGAGGTACTGCAGGTTCAGGCCGTCGATGCCCGCGTCCTGCCAGGCATCGATCTCGTCGGCGATCTGCTCCGGCGTGCCGACCACGTGCCGGTTCGCGGCCCAGCGCAGCAGCCGCTCGAAAGTCCACGACGTGTCGGGTGCGTTCGCGAGCACGCCCGCGGCGAGCTTGCCGGGCAGGCCGGAGTCGAGGATCTCGGCGACCGTCGAGCGCAGGTCGTAGCGCGAGAGATCCTCCTGCCAGAACCCGCTCAGCTTCACGAGGATCGAGTCGAGCGACTGGGTCTCGCGGAGCTCGGCGTCGAGGCGCGCGGCCTCGGCCTCGGTGCTCCCGACGACGATTCCGAGCCCGCCGAGGATCTTCACGTCGTGCGCGGCGCGGCCGTGCGCGACGGCCGCGTCGCGGAGGATCTTGATGTTCGCGGGTGCCTGTTCGCGGCCGCCCGAGGTGAACAGCACCTCGGCGTGCTTGCCTGCGAAGGCGATCCCGGTGCCCGACGCCGCGGCGTTGAAGAGGAAGGGGGTGCGCTGCGGCGACGGCTCCGTGAGATGCGGGCCCGGAACCGTGTAATAGGGGCCGACGTGGTCGACGGTGTGCACCTTCGACGGATCGGTGTAGATGCCACGTTCGCGGTCGGCGATCACGGCGTCGTCCTCCCAGCTCGCCTCCCACAGCTTGTATGCGGCCGTGACGTAGTCCTCGGCGCGACCGTAGCGCTCCTCGTGCGTCGGCAGGCCGGCGTGGCCGAGATTGCGACCGGCGCCCGGCAGGAAGCTCGTGACGATGTTCCACGCGATCCGCCCGCCGCTCAGGTGGTCGAGCGTGGAGACCTTGCGTGCGAACGTGTACGGCGGCTCCTGCAGGATGTTCGCGGTCAGCGCGAACCCGAGGTTCGTCGTCTCGTGCGCGAGGATCGGGATCAGCACGGCGGGGTCGTTCACGGGAGTCTGCATGCCGGTCGCGATGGCCGTGTCGCGGTTGCCGCCGTAGATGTCGTACGGTGCCAGCACGTCGGCGAAGAAGAGGAAGTCGAACGTGCCGCGCTCGAGCAGCTTCGCGAGGTCGACCCAGTAGCCTGCCGAGTTGAGTTCGGTCTGTCGACTGTCTGACCGGCGCCAGGCGCCATGGTCGTGGTGCGAGAGCACGAACTCGTTGAAGGCGCTGAAGATCAGCGGCGATCGCGTGGTCATGCGGATTCCCCCGAGGTCGTGCCGAGCACCTCGGCGCCGATGACCCCAGAGAGGACCTCGGTCGAGTACGCCATGAGCTGGCCGGCCTCGGCATCGCGCAGGTGCCGTTGGATCGGCGACGTGCGCAGGTACCCGCTGCCGCCGCCCACGCGCACCGCGAGCTGCGCGACGTCGACCGCGATCCGGTTCGCCAGCAGCTTCGCCTTGCCGAAGTCGCCGTCCGCGGCGGCTCCCGCGTCAGCACGCTCGAGCGCGCGCTCCCAGAATGCGCGGGCGGCCTCGAGGCGCACGTGGTGCTCGGCGACGGCGTACTGCACCCACTGCTGCTCCGCCAGCGGCCGGCCCACGATCGTGCGCCCGCGCGCGTGCGCGACGAGTGCGGCGAGCGCGGCATCCGCGATGCCGAGTGAGATGCCGGGCAGGCCGGCGCCGACGAGGTTCAGGTGCCCCGCTCCGGGCGGCCCGGCTCGCCGCTCGTCTGGAAGGAACGTGTCGTGGAAGCCGAGCAGTTGGCTCCGCGTGCCGCGGAGGCCGAGGGAGTCCCAGATCGGCGTGACCGTGATCGACTCGTCGGGCTCGATCCCGAAGAATGCCGGCGCGCCGTCGATCGCGACGTTGACGAGCAGGTGGTCGGCGAGCTCGCTCCCCGACACGAACCGCTTCGCACCCGAGATCGTGAAGCCGCCGGAGACGGGAGTCGCCTCCTGCTGCGGGTGCAGGAACCGATTGCCGCTCGTGGGTTCGGAGAGCGCGTTCGCGAAGCGGTCGCCGCGGAGGAGTGCGTCGGCGAAGTGCGTGCCGAGTCGTTCCTCGGTGAGTTGGGCGAGGCCCACGGCGGCGCCGAGGTGCATCGTCCAGATCGTCGCGACGGCGGGGTCCGCCTCGGCGAGCGAGCGCACGACCGAGCCGTAGAAGGCGTAGCCGGCCCCGCCGCCGCCGAGGCGCTCGGGCAGCACGGCCGCGTCGAAGCCCGACGCGTTGAGCCACCGCAGTTCGGCCTCGGGCAGCGTCGCGTGCTCGTCGTGCTCGGCGGCCGCGGCAGCGATCCGCGGGAGTGCTCCGGCCAGGGTGTCGAACAGGGAGCGCGTGTCGGCGCGGACGGGCGCCGGGGCGGCTGGAGCGACCACGTTCATCGTGAGCCTTTCGTTGGGGGAGTGCGGCTAGGCGTCGCCGAAGCGGGCGAGGAAGATCTCCTCGATCGCCGAGACGAGGGTGTAGACGAGCGTCGCGACGGCGATCAGGACGACCGCGACCGTCCAGAGGGTGTCGTACTGCGAGGTTCCCGCTGCGCGCATGAGCTGCGAGCCCGACCCGGAGCCGGTGACGAGCCACTCCGCGATGAGCGCAGCGGACAGCGCCTGCGGGATCGCGATGCGTGCGGCGGTGAAGAAGGCCGGGAGCGCGGAGGGCACGCCGATCTTCATGACCTGCGCGAACCTGCGACCGCCGAAGACGCCGACGACGTCGAGCGCCTCGCGCGACGCGCTCGCGATGCCGAACGAGATCGTGACCAGCGAGGCGAAGAACACCACGATGAACCCGATCGCCGCGAGGCCCGCGGTGCCGCGCCCGAAGGCCAGGATGATGAGCGGCGTCAGCGCGACCAGCGGGAATGTGCGCAGCACCATGGCGACGGGCATGAAGGTCGTGGCCGCTGCGGGCAGGAGGGCGAACCCGATCGCGACGATCGTGGCGCCGCCGAGTCCGGCGAGGTACCCGATCGCTGCGTCCTGGGCGGTGATCGCGAGGCCCTCCGCGATGAGTGCGCGATTCGCCTCCGCCTCCGGACCGGTGACGAGGTACTCCCACACCACGAGCGGCGTCTTGCCGACGAAGGGACTCACCCCCGAGAGCAACAGGAACGCCCACCAGAGCACGACGATGAGTGCGCTCACCGCGACGAAGACCACGGCGCGACGCCCGACCGCGATCACGATGCGAAGCCCGACGGTTCGGTCGGCGGACCCCCGTCCAGCGCGTTTCGCGGCCACTGCGCCGGCGGTGAGGGTGGTCATCGCGTCCTCCCGGTGCGAGCCCAAGGCAGCGCCACCCGGCCGAGCAGCGCGAAGAGGGCGTAGCCGATGCTGGTGAGCGCGGCCGCGCTCAGCCCGAAAATCCACGTGCGCTCGACCTGGATCGACCGCTGCGCGACGGCCAGCGCGACGCCGATCCCCGAGTCGACACCGCCGAGGTACTCGCCGATGATCGCACCCATGATGGCCGCGGGAACGGCGACCTTCAGTGCGGTCAGCGCCGCGGGCAACGTGGCCATGAGGCGCACCTTGCGGAACATCGCCCAGCTGCCGCCGCCGTACACGCGGATCACCTCGAGTTCGGCGACGCGTGCGGCACGCAGGCCGAGCAGCGTACCGACGAGCGTGGTGAAGAACACGCCGACGGCGGCGAGGAAGATCGACGGGGTCCGCCCGCCCGCGAGCGCGAGGACGACCGGGCCGATCGCCGCGGCCGGCGCGCATTCGATGAAGAGCGCGAACTGGCTCACCGCGGTGTGCGAGCGCGGGATGAGCATGACGACGGCCGCGAGCGCGAACGCGACCAGCACGCCCCAGATGAAGCCCTGGGCTGCGCTCGACAGCGTGATGCCGATCTGCGTCACGTAGTAGGTCGCCCCATCCGCTGCCAGCTGGTCGACCAGCGTCGGTGGCGCCGGCACCACGCCGTTCGACGCGAACACCGTCACCGCGACGATCCACCAGGCGGCGACGACCATCACGAAGCCGAGGGCCCCGAGCAGGATCTGCCGGCGACGATCAACGAACATCGGCGTCCTCGCCGTCGCCACCGCTGAAGAGCAGGTCGACGAGTCGAGCCTGGAGCGCATGGAACTCGGGCGAGCGCAGCACGTCGACCGTGCGAGGGCGCGGCAGGTCGATCGGGACGACCTCGATGATGCGACCAGGCCGCGGTGACATGACGGCCACGACGTCGGACAGCAGGATCGCCTCCTGGATGCCGTGGGTGACCATCAGCGTGGTCGCCGGTCGTTCGGCGAGGATCCGCTGCAGTTCGAAGTTCAGGCGCTGCCGCGTCATGTCGTCGAGCGCACCGAACGGCTCGTCGAGCAGGAGCAGTTCGGGGTGCACGACGAGGGCGCGTGCGATCGAGACCCGCTGGCGCATCCCGCCCGAGAGCTGCGCCGGGCGGCTGTGCTGGAAGCCGTCGAGCCCCACCAGGGTGATGAGGTCGTCGACCCGCTCCCAGTCGGCACGGCGGCCCGCGAGCTCGAGCGGCAGTGCGATGTTGCGCCGAACCGAGCGCCAGGCGAGGAGGGCCGGGTCTTGGAACGCGACACCGACGTCGGTGCGGGCTGCGCCGGTCACCGCCGTCCCGTGCACCTCGACCGTGCCGCTCGTCGGCTGTTCCAGCCCGGCGAGGATCCGCAGCACGGTCGACTTGCCGCAGCCCGACGGGCCGAGGAGTGAGACGAACCCTCCGCGTGGGAGCGAGAGGTCGACCTGGTCGAGGGCGTGAACCTGCTTCCGACCACGGCCGAACTGCTTGGTGAGGCCCCGTACCTCGAAGCCCGGGACATCCTGCACGGGGGCGACGGCCCCGGCCGAGGCCGGGGCCGTCGCGATCGCGATGCCGGTCACTGGCCCTCGGTGCCGAGGACGAGCTCGGGGTGGGCCTCGTAGACCTTCGCGATGAGCGAGGTGTCGAACAGCGAGTCGGCCTCGACGTCGTAGCCGGCGAGCGCGAGGCTGTCGACGTTGCGCTGCACGGCCTCGTCCGTCACGATGCCGATGCCCAGTTCGCGCGACTCGTCCGTGAGGATGAGCTTCGCCTGCTGGTCCCACGACAGGGCGATCGAGTCACGGTCGTAGTTCTGGTCCTTGCCGTAGACGTCGACGACGAGGTCGATCGTGCCGTCCACGTCGTCGAACGCGGCCTTCCACCCCTGGGCGTAGGCGGTGAGGAACGCCTCGACCTTGTCCGGCTCCTCCGCGAGGGTCTTGGCGGTGACGACGACGGCTTCGCCCGAGTAGGCGAGTCCGTGATCGGCGAGCAGGAACTCCTGCGCGCCGAACCCGCTCGCGCGGAGCGCCGCGCCACCGTCGCCGTAGCCCATGAAGCCGTCGATCGAGCCGAGCTTCAGGTCGGTCTGCGCGTCACCGTAGGGCACCCGGTTGACCTCGCTCGGGTCGATGTCGTTCGCCGCGAGGAACGCCTCCCAGTTGGTCGCGCTCGAGTCGGCGATGGCGATCGTCTTGCCCACGAGATCGGACGGCTCGGTGATCGGGTCGCTGTCGGCGGAGACCAGGGTGAACGGGTTCTTCTGGTAGGTCGTCGCGACGATGCGAAGGTCCGCACCCTCGGCGTTGGCCTGCGCGATGTCCGCCGGCGCGGCGATTCCGACCCAGGCGGTACCGCTGGTGAGTGCGGTCGCGGCCGGGACGCCGCCGATGCCGCCGGCGACGAGATCGACCTCGCCGAAGCCGGCCTCGTCGAAGTAGCCGCCCTCGATCGCCTCGTAGTAGCCGGAGAACTCGTGGTTCTTCAACCACGAGAGCTGCACGGTGATGTCACCGTAGTCGGCGCCGGCAGCGCGGTCGGTCTCGGCCGCGGCGTCGCCCGCCGCGCAGGCGGTGAGGCTGAGCGCGATGGCGCCGGCGGCCACGGTGGCCAGCGCTCGGGCAGTGCGGGAACGAAGGATGCGGGGCATAACGGGGTGCCTCTCTGGGTACCGGGATGGGTGAAGGCCGCCTCGAACGACGGCGACTTGTCAACAAGTAACCCAACAGTACGAAGCGGATCGACGTGTGCGCGGTCTGTTGCTCCCTATTGCGCTCGGTTACCGCAGAAAACCAAGCCTCGAGGGGGTATGGGTGCAATTCCCCGAGGACGAGCCTCACACACCGGTCCCTGCTGGCGAGTGAGCCTTACGTTGCGTGTCAACAAGCGTTGCCAGGGGGTGCGATGCGCCGCCTATCCCCATATTGACAGGCACCTGTCAAACGGAGAGACTCGTCGTCATGCGAGAAGTGCAGGAGAAGCCGATGCTCCGACGTGTCATCGTCAGCACCGAGGACCTCGATCGGGCAACCGCGTTCTACGGCGACCTGCTCGGCCTCGGCGTCATCACCCGCACCGACGATTTCGCCACGCTCCGTCTGGGCCCGAATCAGGAACTGCTCCTGCATCGACGTCCGACTTCGCCGAGCGACACGGCCGTGGCGATCGGGCTGTCGGTCGCCGGGCTGCCCGCACGGGTCGATCGATGGCGCGCCATGGGCGGCTCGGTGATCGATGAGCCGCGAGCGCAGCCGTGGGGCGAGGTGATGGCCGTCCTCAGGGACCCGGACGGCCACGTGGTCTGCGTGAGCGCGGATGTCGACTGACCGCATCAGCGAGCTGGTGAACGAGGTCTTCCTCGCCAGTGCCGCGCTGACGAGAACGGGCGACCGTCTCGCGGCGCCCCAGGGGCTGACGGCTGCGCGCTGGCTCGTGCTCGGAGCGCTCCAGGATGGTCCGCTGACGATGTCCGAGATCGGTCGGCGGCGCGGGCTGTCTCGCCAATCGGCGCGTGAGAGCGTCGAACGCCTCGAGCGGGCCGGCCTCGTCGTTCGCGCAGGGAACCCGCTCGACCGCAGGGCACCGCTGCTCGATCTCACGGAAGCGGGCAGGGATGCGCTCACGGCGATCGAGCCTCGCCGCGCCGCCTGGGCCGCGAGCCTCGCCCGGGATCTCGACCCCGATGAGATCCGCATCGCGACCCGCCTGCTCCGAGAACTCCGCGAGCTCCGCTCCGAACCGACGCCTGACCGCGTGCCGACGCCTCCGGCGTTCGGCGCGGCTTCGTCGTCGGGGCCGGCGGCGCCCTGAACCGCATCGCCCGGCTTGCGACGAGGACCGCGATTCCGGGCTCGAATCCATCCGTGGACGGTGTGGTCACGCGCCGGCTTCGGCCGCCGCCTTGTAGGCCTGGAGCTCGGCGAGATGATCCTCGACGAAGCGCTCCTCGAGCGTGGTGCGCACGGACCGCTGCTGCTCCCGGTACCCCGTCTCCTCGCGGCACGTGAGGTCGGCGAGCGCGAGTTCGATCTCACGGGCGGCGAGCTCCTCCACGGCCCCCGCATCGGGCTCCGCTCCCGCGGCCTCCTGGACGAGCATGGAGATCTCCGCGTTGACCTCGCCGATCGGGTCGAGTGGGGTCGCGTACGGTCCGAATCCGGCTGCGCTCATGCATTCGGCCCACTGCCCATCGAGTTCGACGATCTCGGGCTGGGTCGGAAGCGCGGCGTAGAAGTCCATGACGGCATCGATCAGCGGCGTGAACTCGGCCGACTTCAGCGGGTCTCGCGAATCGAGTTCGAGCTGGGCTGCGCCCATGCATCCGGCCTGTTCGGGAACGTAGTCGCCGTCGGCGTCGTACGCCGCGGAACCGCCCGTCAGCGCGGTGTCGTACGCCGTCCGCTCGGCCGGAGACAGGGCGTCGGCGATCGCCAGGTTCGGGTCCTTCGAGACGGTGGTGCCGTCGGAGACGACCCGCTGGACGATGCCGTACCCGTTCCGCTCGACCCACGTCCGATCGTCGAGTTCGGGCGAATCGAGCGTGCTGAAGTCGAACCCGATCGGCGTCGGCGGGTGCGGGACGTACTCGAACCCCGCTTCCTGCATGCACGACGCGATGAGCTCCTCGTTCTCGAGCAGGCGCGCATCGCCCTCGGCGTCGCGCGCGTGCTCGTCGAGGTCCGTGCCCGCCGCAGCCGACATGTACTCGTCGATCGGCGAGACGTAGCGGGTCGAGGCGTCGCTCGCGCCGGCGCATCCGGTGAGGGTGAGCGCCCCCACTGCGAGCAGCGCGGCGGGCACCGCGGCGGAGAGGTGTCGATTCATTCGTCTTCCTTGGACAGCAGCGTCGGCGTGAGAGCGCTCTCACGCCGCTGAGTCTAGTGGGCTGGAATGGCCCGACGCAGGAACGTTACGCACCGCCCCGGAGGGCCGTCACCGGCTCGATCCGAGCGGCGCGTCGCGCGGGGATCCAACCGGCGATCAGCCCCACGCTCGCCCCGAGCGCGGTTCCCGCCACGGCCGTCCACGGGTCGACGATCGGCGTCCATTCCTGGAGCGCCGAGAACACCACGACCGCGATGACGGCGACGGCGGCACCGATCAGCCCGCCCAGCAACCCGATGACGCTGGATTCCAGCACGAACTGCCCGCCGATCTGTCGTCCGGTCGCGCCGAGGGCTCGACGCAGCCCGATCTCGGGCACGCGCTCGGCGACGTTGAGCATCGTGACGTTCGCGATGCCGAGGGCCCCGGCGAGCAGGACGATGCCGCCGAGGATGAGGAAGACCACGTTGACGTCGGCCTGCACGCTCGCTCCGAGGTCCGACTCCGCGCGAGGGGTCGACACGTCGAGCGAGTCGGGATCGTCGGGCTGCAGCGCGAGTGCGGACTGCCGCCCGACCTGCGGTCCCGCCCCGGGCGTGATCCGCACCTGCAGTTCCTCCGGCGCGGTGAGGGCGCGTACGGCGCGGGCCGTGGCGAGCGGCATCACGACCGCATCGGACAGCTCGCCACGTGCGTGAAGGTCGCCGTAAATGCCGATGACCGCGAACGGCACCTCCCCGATGAAGACGGACGGCTGGCTGTCGACGCGATTGATGCCGAGCCGCTCGGCCGCGCGTCGCCCCAGCACGACGACGCGGTCCGACCTCGCATCGTGGCCCTCGTCGAACATGCGGCCTGCCTGGAGCTGCCCGCCGAGCACGTCCAGGAGGGCCGGGTCCGCCGCGACGAGCCTCGGAGGAGCGACGGCCGGCGCCGACGGATCGTTGACGGGGACCGCCGTGATCGTGTCGCCGTCGAGGGGGAGTTCGGTGATCGTCGTCGCGGCCACGACCCCCGCGAGCAGCGCGACGCGTTCCGCGGCATCCCATGGCAGGCGACCCGACGCGACCGAGTCCCCGGACTGCGCCAATGCGCTCTTCGGCGTCACGACCACCTGCGTCGCGCGCGCGGCATCGAACTGCTGGGAGATCTGGTGCGTCGCGGTCTGCGCGAAGCCGATCGTCGCGACGAGCGCGCCCACGCCGAGGACGGTGCCCACCATGGTCATGACGAGTCGCCCGGGCCGGGAGCCGATGTCGGCGATGGACTCGAGGAGCAGGTCCGTGAAGGTGAATCGATCCGCGCGCGCGACCGGTCTCACCAGTGCGGGGGATGCCTCGCGCGCGGTGCGGCGACCCCGACGCGGCCACGCGAGCCTCACGCGAGCTCCTCGATCCGGCCGTCGCTGATCCGCACGCGGCGCTGCGCACGGTCCGCGACGGAGGGGTCGTGCGTGATGACGATGAGCGTCAGCCCGTCGACGCGAAGATCGTCGAAGAGTTCCATCACCTCACGGCTCGTCGCCTGGTCGAGGTTGCCGGTGGGCTCGTCGGCGAGCAGGATGCTGGGGCGGCTGACGACCGCACGAGCCACCGCGACGCGTTGGCGCTCGCCACCGGACAGCGTTCCCGGCAGGAATCCCACGCGATGCCCGAGTCCCACCCGATCGAGCGTGCGGCGGGCGCGTTCCTCGCGTTCGGCGCGCGGGATGCCGCTGTACAGCATCGGCATGAGGACGTTTTCGAGCACGGTGCGGCGAGCCATGAGGTGGAACGCCTGGAACACGAACCCGATGCGCTGGGCGCGCACGCGCGCACGCGCATCCTCCTCGAGCGCGCCGGTCACGATGCCGTCGATGCGGTACTCGCCCACGGTCGGTCGATCGAGCAGCCCCAGGATGTTCAGCATCGTCGACTTGCCGGAGCCGCTCGGTCCCACGATCGAGAGGTAGTCGCCCGCGTCGATCGACAGGTTCACCCCTTTCAGCGCCTGCACTTCGGGCGGTCCCGGGAACGATCGCGTCACGTCGCGCAGCTCGATGAGCGTCACCGTCCGACCACGACGAGATCGCCCGCCTCCAGCGCACCGCTCGTCGGGGTCACTTCCACGTTCCCGCCCGCCGCGAGCCCGGTCTCGACGCCGACGAGCCGCGTCGGTGCGCGTTCGCCGTCGCGGGGGTCGCCGTCGACGACCTCCACTCGGGCCTCGCCGCCGGGTCCCGCCGTCAGCGCGGCGATCGGGACGTACAGCACCTCGCCGCCCGTCGCATCGACCGGGATCGTGATCCGGACGTTGAGACCCTGCAGCTGGGTGGCGAGCTCGGCCGGAAGCGTCGCCGGCTCGAGCGTGACCGACCACCGCGACGTCGCGTCCGCGCCGGGAACGAGTTCGGTGATCACCGCCGCGTGCGTCCCCCCGTCGGGGAGGTCGAACACCGCGTGGTCGCCGACATGGAACAGCGCCGCGTCGGCTGCGGCGACACCGCCCGTGAGCGTGATCGTCGCACCCGAGACGACCATCGCGGGCCCGCTCAGGATCTGGCCGCGTGCGACGTTCACGGCGTCGACGCGGCGAGGCAGGTCCGTGAGGTAGAGCACCTCGCTGGAGGGGAGGATCGGCAGGGCGCCTTCCCGTGCCTGCTGGAGGAGGGCCTGCGCATCCGCGAGCCGGCGCAGGGCCGTGTCGACCGCGGCCCGCTCCGCCGAGGTGTCGCCGCCGGCCTCGAGCTGCTGCCGCTGCAACTTCGCGAGCGCGAGCGCGTCCTGCGCGTCGCCGGTGGCGGCATTCCATCGCGCGATGGCGGCGGGGGTGTCGTCGGGCGGAAGCGGCTTCGCCGACTGCGCGGCGTCGAGGGCGCGCTGCGCGCTCGCGACGGCGTTGTCGGCCTGCTTGATCTCGACGGCGGTCGGCCCCGCGCCGGTGGCGGCGAGTGCGGCACGCGCGGCGTCGACCGCCTGCTGCGACGCCTGCACCCCGTCCTGCGCGGCCCGCACGGCGTCGTCCGCACCCACGGGAGACGGCGGCGTGGGGTAGCCGATGCGCGCGTAGAGCCGGGTGACCGCCGCCGCGGCATCGGCGTCGAAGACATCGGATGCGCCCGCGTCGATGCCGACCGCGGCCATCGCCTGCTTGAACTGCGCGACATCCGGTCCCGTCATGCCGAACGCGAGCGTGCGGTAGGCGGGGAGATCGCCGGGCAGCACGATGACCGGCCGCCCGGCGACCGCGAGCGCGATCGACAGCGGCTCGAGGGTCGCACCGACGTCGGGCACGGCACCCGTCACCACGGCGAGCCCGCCGAGCGACGACGTGTCGATGGTCACCTCGACCGAATCGGCGTATCCCACGTCGCCGCGAATCGCGACGTCATTGCTGAGCGTGCCGAACTCGACCGGCACGGTGACGAGTCCGGGGGCGGGCGCCGCGCCGAGGGATGCCGCGTCGGCGGGCGACATCACGAAGCGGCCGACCAAGAGGCCGGCCACGAGCGACGCGACCGCTGCCGCCGCGATGATCCAGATCGTGCGATTCGCTCGGAAGACGCGGCGCCAGCCCGTCGCGGCGCCGCCGATCCCTCCACGGTCGGCTGCTTCCGGCTCGTCGCGGTCTTCGGGGCGCATATCGAGATCGTGGTCCGACGACGCATCGGCGCGGTCGAGGCGGGCGGCGATGCCATCCTTCGGAACGGTCATGTGGGCTTCCAATTCGGTTCCGTGAGAGCGCTCTCTCGAGGGGATTCGCACTCAGGATAGGAGAGGTCGCGCGCGGAAGCCAACGCGATGCGTAATGTGGCCGCCGCCCGTTCGCGGTCGTCGTCAGCGTGCGCGCTCGGGCCCGTCGGCGCTGCTCTCGACGCTGGTCACGGTCGTGAGCAGGAAGACGGAGTCCTCGAGCGCGAGCACGGCGTGGCGGTGATGGGTCAGCACGTCGAGCCGGCCGGCAGCGACCTCGCTGACCTCCTGGCCGGTCACGCGCACGCGCCCGACCAGCACCTGCAGGCTCGCAGCGGCCGGTGAGTTGTGCTCGGCGAGCTCGACCCCGGACCGCAGCGCGATGATCGACTGCCGCATGGGCCCGTCGCGCAGGATGAGCTCGGCGCTGCGGCCGTGCTCGTCGGCACGCGCGGCCGCGAGGTGGGTGGTTGCGAGATCCGTCAGGTCCGCCACGGGAGTCCTCCGTCCGAACGGTGTGCCGTCCAGTATGTCCGCATGAGGTCGCGCGATTCGCTCGGATGCACCGGGCGACGATCAGTAATCGCCCTTGGCCACCTTGCCCGTGACCACCTCGCGCGTGCTGGACAGGCCCAGGCGCGAAGCTCCGGCCGCGAGCATGCGCTGCGCCTTCTCGTAGGTGCGGATGCCGCCCGACGCCTTGACCTGCAGCCGATCGCCGACGGTCTGCTTCATGAGCTGCACGGCGTGCACGCTCGCGCCGCCCGACGGGTGATACCCCGTCGAGGTCTTGACGAAGTCCGCGCCTGCCGCCTCGGCCGCCTTGCAGGCGCCGACGATCTGGTCGTCGGTCAGCGCGGCCGATTCGATGATCACCTTCAGCACGGTGGGGGAGGGGGCCGCTTCGCGGACGGCGCGGATGTCCGCCTCGACGTCGTCGAAGCGCCCGTCCTTGGCCGCTCCGATGTCGATCACCATGTCGACCTCGTCGGCGCCGTCGGCGACGGCACGGCTCGCCTCGGCGGCCTTGATCTCGGAGTGGTGCTTCCCGCTCGGGAACCCGCACACGACCGTGAGCCTCAGGCCCGCCGGGATCTCGACGGGCAGGGCCGACGGGGACAGGCAGACGCTGTACGCGCCGAGGTCTGCCGCCTCCGCGATCGCGTTGCGGATCGCTGCGGTCGTCGCGTCGGGGCTCAGCAGCGTGTGGTCGACGAAGCGGGCGAGGTTGCGCGTCATGGTCCCCCCAGGTTCGGACGCTTGCAGTGCGGCCCGGTCGGGCCACCCTTCATTCTCGCGCACCGAGCCGATTCGCCGCTGGGGCAAATCGAGCGCCCCCTCGGGATGGCGGGCGAGCGGTCCCGGGCGGGTTCGATTCGTGTCCTAGAGTCGCGGCATGCGGATCGTCGTCTCGGGAACGCACGCGAGCGGGAAGAGCACCCTCATCTCCGACTTCGCGCTCCGCCACCCGGAGTACACGGTGCTCCCCGATCCGTTCGACCTCGTGGACGAGACGTGGGACAGTCCGACGGCCGCCTCGTTCGCTGCGCAGCTTCGACTCTCCGCGAACCGGCTCGATCCGGACGAGGCGCCCGGGAACGTGATCGCCGAGCGCGGCCCGCTCGACTTCCTCGCGTACCTGTCGGCCCTCGACGACCTGACGGGCGCCTCCATCTCACGCGAACTCCTGGAGCGTGCGACGGCGATCACCCGTGCTGCGCTGGATCACGTCGACCTGCTCGTCGTGCTGCCGCTCACCGCTGTCGACCACATCGAGCCCGGCATCGACGAGCACCTGGAGCTCCGTGCGGCCATGAACGACGTCCTGCTCGAGCTCATCGACGACCCGGAGGTCGTCGGCGAGCACGCGGAGGTCGTCGAGATCTTGGCGATCGAGCGCGGCGACTCGCCGCTCTGGAGGCGCTGGCCACCGGGCCGACCGCCGACGGAGGCGGGATCCCGCAGCGATCCTGAGGGCGGGGTCGGCGCCCGGAAGCGCGCCGACCCCGGGGGTCGTGCAGGTGAGGTCAGCGCACCTTCACCGGCACGATCGCGACGGCGGCGAACGCGACGAGCACGAGCGCGGCCACCCAGATGCCGAGGTAACTGCCGGTGACGACCACGACGAGGCTCGCGAGGATCGGGCCGAGCGCCTGGCCGAGGCTGCTGCCCAGTGCTGCGACGCCGAGGTCGCGGCCCGCGCTGCGCTGGTCCGGGAGTACGTCGATGAAGAGCGCCTGGTCGACCGGCAGGTAGATGCCGAACGCGAGGCCCGCCAGTGCGGTCTGGATGAACAGGGCGGGCAGCGTCGGCGACACGATCGGCACGAGCATGCTGGCCGCCATCAGGATGGACGCTGCGATGACGAACGGCTTGCGCCGTCCGACCCTGTCGGAGATCCGGCCCGAGACCAGGACGGCGATGAGGGTGGTCGGGACGCCCGCGAGGATCAGCATCGGCGCGGTCCCGGTGGCCTCCGCCGCGCTCAGGGCGGGGCGGATATAGGACTGCAGCAGGTACAGGCTGAGCGCGGTCGAGACGGTGTAGCCGAAGGTGAGGAGCAGGCGGGCGATCCACACCCACCGGAAGTCCGCCGCGCGCAGTGCGATCGTGAACCCGACGAAGAAGCTACGCCAGTTGAAGGGCGTGACGACGAGGTCGCGTGAGGACCGGTCCTTCGCCAGCAGCACGAACAGGGTTGCCGCGAGCGCAGCGAAGAGGGCGACGATGACATAGATGTCGAGGCCGAGCGTGGCGAACAGGATGCCGGCGAGGATGCCGCCCAGGAGTCCGCCGAAGAAGTTGCCGAAGCCGCCGAGCGACGAGGCCAGGCCGCGACGGTCCTCTGGGACGCGGTCAGCGACGGTCGCCTGGAGCGGCCCGAGTGCGACATTGAGGATCGCCTGCGCCAGCGCCATCGAGACTCCCAGGAGGGCGAGCGTGGGGGAGAAGCGGGCCAGCACGAGGCACCCGGCGCCGATGACGGCGCCCGAGAGGATCCACGGGGCGCGGCGACCGAATCGGCTGCGGGTGCGGTCCGACAGCACGCCGACGATCGGCTGCACGAGCATCGTCAGGATCGTGCCGAGCGTCGTGATGATCGCGAGGGCAGAGGCCTTGGACGAGTCGAAGTCGGCGAGGATGCCGAGCAGGCGCTCCTGGTCCGCCGTTGCGGTGGCCGTGCCGTCGTCAATCGCCTGCTTCAGCAGGGTCAGCTGATGGAGGTCCACGGCGGCGTCGTCGCCGGTGAAGAACTGAGCGATCTCGAGCAACTGCACGTGGTTCGGCAGCACGATGCCCATGATCGAGCCCCAGACCGAGGTGAAGGCGATCATCGCGATCGTGTACACCGTCAGGTAGCGGCGGAAGCCCGTGCCGCGAATGTACAGCCCCGACGTGCCGACCTCGACCGGCTCCGTCGTGATGCTGACGGCCGGCTCCGCGGCGTTTCGCGTGCGAACGCTCATTCTGTTCCATCCTCGTTGATGTCCCGCCCGCGGGGAGAGCGGGTGGCTCCTGCCGGACTCGTTCGACCGACTGCTTCAGTTCGAAACTCGAGTAAACCATGAAGTACATGATGGATCAAACGGGCGTGTCTGCGCCGACGGAGAAAAGCTGCATCGAAATTACTAGTTCAGTCAGGATTACTGGTACCGTCGGGGCGTGACCACAGTTGCGAGGAAGCGCGGACCCTACGCCCGGACGACCCAGCGGCGGGAGGAGATCGCCCGCGCGGTGCTCGAGGTCGTCGAGGAGGCCGGTCACGACAGCGTGACCATCGCGATGGTCGCCGAGCGCAGCGGCGTCGCCGAGGCGACCGTGCTCTACCACTTCCCCTCCCGCGATCACCTCCTGGTCGCCGCGCTGGAGCTCTCGGACCAGGACGCCGTCGCCGTGTCGCACGCCGACGACGAGGATGCCGCCCTGTCGCTCGAGGAGCTTCGGGCAGCGGTCTCGTCGTTCGAGTTCGGTGGGCGGCTCACGCGCCTCGCGCTGCTGCTCAAGGGGCAGACCGCCACCCCGGACCATCCGGCCGTCGCCTACTTCGCCGCCCGATCCGCGCGCCAGATCGCGATCTTCACCAAGCTCGTCGCCCGACGTCAGCGCGACGGGCTCGCCCACCCCGGGCTCGACGCACGCCAGGTCGCGATCCAGCTCATCGCGACATGGGACGGCCTGACCGCCCTCTGGCTGGTCGACCCCGCCATCGACGTCGCCGACCTGCTCGTCGACGCCTACCGCCGGCTGGCCGGCGAGAACGTCGTCGAGGCACGCGCCCTCGTCGCCTCATCCGACTTCGGCCTCTGATCCCATTCCCGACCTGAAAGACCACACCGCCATGGAACAGCCCTCGCTCGTGCAGCCCGCCCTCGACGCCGGGTTCGAGACACCGTTCATCGATCTCGATGAATGGCGTGAACAGCCCGTCCCGCATCGGTACGTCCACGGCG